>CAZNYB010000016.1:2064-58760 GCA_964577155.1 uncultured Thermomicrobiales bacterium
CTGATCACGAAAGCCCGGAGCCTCGGCGCGGATTTCCTCGCCACCGGTCACTACGTCCGCACAGCGCGGGGAGAGGATGACCGCATCGAATTGCGGCAGGCTGCCGATCTTGACAAAGATCAGTCATACGTCCTCTATGCGCTCTCTCAGGAGCAGCTTGACTACCTCATTTTCCCGTTAGGGAGATTGAAGAAGTCGGAGGTGCGGGAGATTGCCTGTGAGTTCGGCCTGGAGTCCGTAGCCGGCAAACCTGACAGTCAGGATACCTGCTTTGTCGGAAAAGGAGCCTACGCCGACTTCGTGCTTCAGCGACGGCCGGGACTGGATCAACCGGGACCAATCGTGATGCAAAACGGAGACGTTGTCGGGAACCACCGGGGATTGCTGCATTACACGATTGGCCAGCGCCGGGGAATCGGTGTGGCATGGTCGGAACCGCTCTACGTTCTCGAACTGGACACGGACGAGAATCGGCTGGTTGTGGGTCCAGGGGAATGTCTGAATTTCACCTCCTTACAAGCCAGTAATGTTGTGATGTCGTCTGGCACTGCGCGAACCGGATCAGTGGAGTGCGAAGCCATGGTCAGATACCAGGGTCAGCGCTACTGGGCTACCGTGCAACTGCTGGATGACGGCCAGGCAACGGTTGAATTTCGGGAATCGCCGCGGGCTGTTGCGCCGGGCCAGGCCGTTGTCTTCTACGACGGCGACCGGGTGTTGGGCGGTGGCACAATCGAATCGTCAACTACCGCCTTTCGGCTCAATGTTGCTGCCTGACTGACGGGAGGAGCATCACTGTGCCACCCCTGATACTTAGCCTGTTGATAGCCACAATTTACGGTTGTGGGTGTCATGTGCTGTTTGGCAGGCGGCTCTGGCAATGGCCCCTGTTCTGGGCAGCATCAATTGTCGGTTTTTTTGCCGGCTTCGCTGTCGGCGTTGGAATGCATGCTGAATGGTTGCGTATCGGGACTGTTCCGTTGCTGGCCGCGACCGTTGGGTCGGTTGCCATGCTCTGGCTCTGCTGGTTCTTCACCACCCCGTACATCGATTCGCGAGATTCACCTGGTTCCGTTTAAGCCGTCGATTATGCGACAATATGAGCAAGGCAACCGAAAGCCAGGAACATGCATCGGGAAGCTCCTGGTCGGGATTAGGGGAGAGTATGGGTTATCGAGGCTGGGCGATATTGATCGTCGCGACGACGATTCTTGTCGTCGTTGGCTTTATCGCATTCCTGTTGTATGTGCCAAGCGCGACGACCCTTGGGAAATTCAGGGACGCCACAATCATCTTCATTGGTGTCATCTGGATTTTCATCCTCTTACTTCTCGCCGTCATGGTAGCAGTCATGGTCTGGGTAGCCTTGTTGCTGAGAGATCGGGCAATTCCGTTGTTGCAGGAAATCCTTGAAAACGTCCGCGACACTTCGGGTACGGTTAGCGAAACAGCAAAACGAGTCAAAGGTTCGACGGAGTTTGTCAGTGAAGAGGTTGCGTCTCCGATCATTACAACCTATGGACGCTGGGCAAAAATCCGAAAGATGGCGACGATGTTCGTAGGCCTCGATCGACCTGGAAAACGAAAGTAATCAGAAGTGGGAGATGAGACGGAAATGAGTCTACGTTTACGCCGGAAGCCAACCCGTCAGGAGCGCGCGATGCGCATTGTCCGGGTTGCTCAAACGGAAATCCCGGCGATATATCGCGATACTGATTTTTCAAAAGTTGCCGAATACCGTGATATGGCGATGGAATATCAGAACTGGCTGCGAAAAAATCCGCCGGCCTGGGTGCCAGGCGTGCGCCGGTCCGGCTGGCGATCCTATGCACGGGATATCAGCGGTGATACGTCGCGCTTGTCCTTTGTCGCCGGGCTATTGCTTGGCATCGCCATTGGCATTGTGGTTGCTCTGGCGATGACGGTTCGCCCGCGAAACCGGCAGGCGGAAGAAGTCGATCTGATAGCTATGGAGCTGATTCCTGATGCAGAAATGACGGAAGAGCTGGACAGCGAAGACGCGGCCGATGACGCTGCCGAATCTGAAGAAACTGCTGAGGTGTCGCAAGAACCGACGAAGGAAGCTGTATCAGCTAACTAGGTCTGTTCCAGTAACCGTTAATTCCTATCTTCTGTGAGGTTTTTCACCTACCGGGTGAACCTGAAATCAGGTTGCCTTCGCTTAGCGGTCGTTGCTGTCTGAGAAACCAGGCGCCGTTGTCAAGAGTGAGCGTGATCATCGCCGGGTAGCTTGCGTCAAATGATTTTACGTGCCATCACTACTCTGCCACGTCATCGGAGTGAAAGGATCGAGGTTCAGTGGTATCAAGACCTGCTCACCAGATCAATTGGATCGAAGGGCCGACCCTTTCAACCGGTTTCCCGCTCAGGATCGCGGTCCATGAGATCATCGGTTCGCAACCGGGGCCGACGGTAGGCATCAGCGCCTCGATCCATGGCGATGAGCTTGCGCCGGTCGAAGCGATCCGGCGTCTGGTGGCTGAATTGGACCCGGGCGAAATGTCGGGGACGCTACGGATTGCTCCGGTTGTCAACCCGCTGGCGTTTCAGTCCCATACCCGGCACACGCCGCAGGATATGCAGAATATGAACCGTGTGTTTCCTGGTGATCCGAGCGGCTGGCTCACCGAGCAGCTGGCGGCGACATTTGTGGATGCGTTTCTGCCGGGAATCGACGCGCTACTCGATCTGCACGCAGGTGGCTCGATGTCGACTGTTGACTATGTGTACATCACCAATGACCAGCAGTTGTCGGCGACCTTTGGCACGTCAATTCTCTACTATGGTCCAGGCTACGCCGGCACACTCAGCAACGTCGCCGAAGAACGCGGCATCCCCTGTGTAGTCACTGAATTGGGAGGCGGTCTCCTGGCGGATGAAGAGTATATCGAGCGCACGCTTCACGGCCTGAAGAATGCGCTACGTTATCTTGGTGTGCTCCCAGGTGAGGTGATAATGACACCCAACCAGATCGTCATCGACACCCTTCAAGTGATCAGGCCGCACCATGGCGGACTGCTCGTGCCGTCAGTCGGAATCGACACGCTTGGCGGTACTGTGCCAGCTGAAACGTTGCTCGGCTCAATTTATAATCCGCAGACGTTCGAGTTGCTTGAGGAGATCCAAGCGCCGTATCCCCAGACGTTGATGATTCTTGCCCGTGGTGTCACCACCAGGGTTGAATCCGGTGACTATGCTTATATCGTTGCGCCACTCGAATCTTGATCCTGAAACGGTGAGATAGACCTAGCCTGCTTTCCCATGATTTGGCTGGTAAATCGCTGTCCTGGCGGAAAATCGATGTTCACATTTCGCAGATTGGCTAACCATCCTCATCGATCTGCGGGAATGTACGTACACATAACGACCGTTGAAGATGTAGGCTTGTTGGATTGTGTGATGTCCGTTCAACCGGAGACACGTAGCCAGTGACCCAGCGACGCCGGATGCGAGCAATCAGAAATTTGAAAAAGGCGCGTAACGCTCATCAGATGCGCGTTGCTCGCCTGGCTGGAATTCGGGCTACCAGAGCCGGGATGTCTTCACGATCTGGCCCCTCGCTCTTACGCCTGCTCGCCATCGCTGCCGGTGTGTTTGGCGCACTGGTCCTTGCCCTCAGCCTTCTCATGGTTGTCATTAGCGTAGCAACCTGGAACTACTACAGCACTGACCTTCCAGAAATCAACAGCGTTGAAGCTCAGCAATTCGAGACGACGAAGATCTACGACCGCAACTGGAAGCTACTGTACGAGGTTAACGACCCCCAAACTGGCTTTCGCACCTACAGCAGCCTCAGCGACATCACCAGCGGCGGCGAAAATATGAACCTCGTCAATGCAACTGTTGCCGCTGAAGATCGGACCTTCTGGAACAACCCAGGAGTGGATCCGGTGGCCATCGTCCGCGGAACAGTGTCCAACCTTACCGGGGGAGAAGCATCAGGCGCATCCACTATCACCCAGCAACTCGTCCGGCAGCTCTACCCGGAAACTATCGGTTTCGAGCGGACCTACGTCCGCAAAATCCGGGAAGCGATCGTCGCTATCCAGCTCAGCCAGGCGTATTCCAAAGAGCAAATTCTGGAGATGTATTTCAACTCGACATATTATGGAAATCGCGCCTATGGAATTGATGCCGCCGCGAGAGCATATTTTGATAAAGAACCTGGTGAGTTGACCCTGGCGGAGGCGTCATTGCTGGCTGGATTGCCACAAGCGCCCTCGGCCTACGACCCAACTCAGAACATGGCATCAGCAAAAGTCCGCCAGCGGTACGTGCTGGATCAGATGGTGGCCGCCGGTTACATCGATGAGTCGGACGCTGATGCTGCCTGGAACGAGGTGCTGGTGATCTTTCCGCCAGATACCCGCTTGATCCTGGCCCCACACTGGGTGAATTTTGTCATCGGTCAGCTAGAAGAGCAGTACGGCGCGGAGTTGACCTACCGGGGCGGCCTCAATGTCCGGACGACACTGGACTATGACCTCCAGATCCGCGCGGAACAAGCCGTCAATGAACAACTGGAAACTCTTGCGCCTTACAACGCGAACAACGCCGCCAGCATCGCCATGATTCCGGCAACGGGAGAGATCGTGGCCATGGTCGGCTCAGCGAACTACTGGGATGACACAATATCCGGTCAATTTAATGTTGCACTGTCCGAGCGGCAACCAGGCTCGACGTTTATGCCGGTCGTCTACGCTGGCGCTTTCGAGCAAGGCTCGTACCCGGGCACCGTCATTATGGACTACCCGACCACCTACTCGACGCCGGGCGCTCCTAATCCGGTGTTTGTGCCGGAGAACACGAGTCGAAAATTCCACGGACCGGTAACGGCGCGGGAAGCCCTGGCACGCTCACTGAATGTGCCAGCGGTCAAAACCCTGGATAGCGTCGGCATCAGCGGAACAATTGACCTTGCGCACCAGATGGGAATCCGCACCGGTCTCTGGCGCGGATTGGAGTTCTATGGAGTTGCCCTGGCGCTTGGCGCGGGTGAAGTTTCGCCGCTTGAGTTGACGAACACCTATGCGACTCTTGCCAATGAAGGCCGGTTCGTGCCCTACACAACGTTCGTGGAAATCCTCGGCCCCGACGACGAGACCATTTTTCGCCTTGACCGCGAAGGCGCTTTCGGGAACGCCACGCAGGTTGTTCAGCCGGAGACGGCTTACCTGATCACCGACATTCTCAGTGATAATGAAGTACGTCAGGAAGCGTACGGTCCGGGAAACCCGCTTGAGTTTCCCGAATTCCCGGAGCGGCAGGTCGCCGCAAAGAGTGGAACCTCCTTTGACTTCCTCGATAACTGGTCGTTCGGATATACGACTGATCTCGCGGTTGGCGTCTGGGTTGGTAATGCAGACAACCGGCCGCTCTTGCAACTCGATGGCATCGCTGGCGCAGCGCCAGTCATGCATCAGATCATGGTGGATGCTCATGACCCCGAGTTCGAGGGCACACTGGAGCGTCCGAATGGTGAACCATACCCTCAGCGGTTTGAACGCCCGGATAGCATCGCTGAGGTCGAGGTTTGCCAGGCAACTGGTGGATTACCGGTTGAAGGCGCTGAGACATACGTCGAGCTGGCAGGTTCCCGTTCTAAGCCATCAGTTCGGTGTGATCAGGTTACCGAGCATGACCTTGTCGAACTGCAGTCCGCGCTTGCGCAGTTTGGTGATGGAACGACGGAGTTTACCCAGGAAGGCATCGAACGCTTGATGGACTATTCGACAGCGATTTCGGGAGGTATTGGACTCGGCAACTATGCCGCGAATCCCACTCCGACGATCCCTTCGGTCGTTTCTTTGCTGCCCTCGCCGAATCCACGTCCAACGGCGACCGCCCGGCCTATTCCAACGACCCGACCCAGCCCGACGCCGTCGCCAACCCCCGCGCCAACTGCTACGGCATCGACCCCGCAACCGGGGTTGGATACGGTCGTGATACCAAATCTCTTTGGGGTATCCGAAGCACGAGCAGCACAGATTCTAGCTTCAGCCGGACTATCCCTGGGAGACGTGCTCTATATCACGCAATCGGACCTGCCTCCTGGGGTTAACATCAATCAGGTTGGTGTCGGTCAGGTGTTCTTCCAATCACCCACGGCGGGGTTGTCCGTCCCGGCGGGCAGCAGTGTTTCTGTGGCGGTTCGCGCACAGTAGTTTAGCCGCATTTGGCGGTGAGTGTAGCCAGCAAATCTTCGTGATATAGTACACAGAGTCGAGGTTTTCACCCGAGGTGAAAGGACCGTTCAGGCTGTGTTGCAAGATTGGGCTGTACTCGGAATTGCATTCCTGCTCGCCGTAGTCATGGCGGTGTCCTTGCTTATCGTAGGCACACTGTTCCGTCCGAAACGACCAAATCCTCGTAAACTCGAACCATATGAATCCGGCGTTCCCGATATCGGTCCGCCAGCACACCGGCTCAATCCACGTTTTTATGTTGTTGCGCTACTGTTTGTTGTCTTCGATATAGAAGCGATTTTTCTGTTTCCGTGGGCAGTAGCCTTTGACGCGCTTGGCCTCTACGGATACGTGCAGATTGTTGTCTTCATCGGTCTTCTGCTCGCCGGCCTGGCATATGAGTGGAAGAAAGGAGCCCTCGAATGGGTCTAATGGAGAATCAGTTCGATGAAAATGTCCTGACCACGTCAGTTGACTGGGTCTTCAACTGGGCAAGGCGCTCCAGTCTCTGGTGGCTACAGTTCGGTCTTGCGTGCTGTGCAATCGAAATGATTGCGGCGTCGCAGGCCAGATTTGATCAGAGTGAGCGGTTCGGGATGCTCTTCCGCGCTTCTCCACGTCAATCCGACCTGATGATCGTTGCCGGGACAGTGACGAAAAAAATGGCGCCGGTCGTTCGCACCCTCTACGACCAGATGGCAGATCCAAAATGGGTTGTCTCCATGGGTTCGTGCGCAAACATCGGCGGTCCGTTTGACACCTATGCCGTCGTTCAGGGCGTCGATCAGGTCGTTCCCGTTGATATCTATGTGCCTGGCTGCCCGCCCGTTCCAGAAGCGCTTTACTACGGGATTCTGGAACTGCAGAACAAAGTCATCAAATTCGATCACGTCATCCGCAAAGAAGGTATTGACGCTGCTGAACGGATGCGTGCTGAAGACCGCCGCGCCGTGCAGGAAGTCATGGGCAGAGTACCGGCCGGTGTCGCCTGACCTGGTCGGAATGAATTTTCCGTACCAGTCAGATTAACAGGGGTAGGTAAGCCATGGACGAGGAACAGAACAACGAAGCGATTGAGCCAGCAGAACCTGCGGAACGGTTTCTCGCTGAAAACCCCTATGCTCTTTTCACTGAGAAGGCACACGACAAAACAGGTATCGCGACGATCGACCCTTCCTGGGTAGCGACAGGCTACTGGGGACCGTTGAGCGACGATCATCCAGCGATTGTCGCACTGAGGACAGCACTGCCTGATGCCGTGCAAGAGTGCGGCTTTTTTCGCGATGAAGTGACCATTGTCATCGACCGCCGTCAGATAGAGCAGACGTGCCTGCTCTTGCGGGATGACCCCGATCTCTCTTACCGCATTCTGACCGATCTCACCGCAGTCGATATGCTCCGGTTGCGGGCGCGACCTCGTTTCGATGTCGTGATCACGCTCTATTCAGTGAAGAATCGACAACGGTTGCGATTGAAAGTTCCCGTCGACGAAGGGCAAAGTTGCCCGTCTCTCACCAGCGTCTATACCGTAGCGAACTGGCTCGAACGCGAGTGTTACGACATGTTCGGCATCGTGTTTGCGGGACATCCCGATTTACGCCGGATGTTGCTGGCTGAAGACTGGGATGAAGGTCACCCGCTACGCAAAGACTATCCAATTCGCGGGTACAAGCAGTACGTCGAACCTGGTTTTGAAGACGAGGCCGCGCCTCGCATTAAAGACCAACGGAGGCTCTAATGTCATCCACAGCAGAAGCGCAACCAGGCGAATTCGGGACCTGGGAAGTAACCGACGAGCGAGATCTTGGGCAGGGCCGCCGGGAGATGGTCCTGAATATGGGACCACAGCATCCCTCCACCCATGGAGTGATGCGCGTGTTACTGACCCTTGACGGCGAGGTCATTACCGACGCTGACCCGATAATCGGATATTTGCACCGGGGTGTCGAAAAGATAGGTGAAACACGCCGGTACAGCCAGTTCACGCCCTGGACCGACCGGACAGACTATGTAGCTGCTCCGCTGAACAACCTGGGATACATCCTGGCCGTCGAAAAGCTGTGCGGAATTGTCGCGCCAGAGAGAGCTCAATACATCCGGGTGATCATGGCAGAGTTGAGCCGGTTAGCCAGCCACTTCCTCTGGCTTGGCACCCACGCCATTGATATCGGCGCGTTGACCATCGGCCTGCTTACATTTACCGAACGAGAAAAAATTCTCGATATCTTCGAGGCGTTTTGCGGCGCACGCCTTACCACCAACATGATGGAAATTGGTGGATTCTCCCGGGAATTGAAGGCTGAAACCGTTGAGCAGATCGAAGACTTCCTGACCGTTTTTCCGGAAAAGCAGCAAGAGTGGGTCGATCTCCTGGAAGATAATCCGATCTGGATTGCCCGCACCCGAGGCATCGGCGTTATCGAGCCGGAGGCAGCTCTTGATTACGGACTAACCGGCGCATGCTTGCGAGGCAGTGGGATCAACTACGATATCCGCAAAGCTCAACCATATCTGATCTATGACCGGCTCGATTTTGACGTTCCGCTCGGGACGAATGGCGATGTCTATGACCGCTATCTGGTCCGGATGGAAGAGATGCGACAAGCCCTGCGGATCATCCGGCAGTGTCTCGACCAGATGCCTGCCGAAGGCCCGCTTATGGCGAATGACTCGAACTACGTCATCCCACCGCACGACAACGTGTTGCGGACCGCAGAAGATATGCAACGTCATTTTGTCTGGGTGATCAAAGGGTTCAATGCGCCTAAAGGTGAAGTCTATTTGCCGATCGAGCATTCGAAGGGCGAACTCGGTTACTATATCGTTTCGGACGGAACTGGCACCCCCTACCGGCTTCGCATCAGAACTCCAGACTTCGTCAATTTGCAAGTATTTCCATACATGGCCAAAGGCGCTTTGCTGGCGGATGCGGTTGCGTTGATCGGAACGATCGATATCGTTCTCGGATCCGTCGACCGGTAACCGAGGATGCGCCCGGTATGACCGGTACTGGATTTGGGGTAAACTCTCGTGGCGTCTGGATAGTCGGGGGGACTGCCAGGTAGGTGTTGAGGGGGAACTGACAGAGAATGAACGACTCCACCCTATGGGTCTCTGTCGTCCTGGCTTTCATTGGTCTCAATATCATGCTTATCGGCATGGCGTATATGACGTGGTTCGAACGTCGTGTTCTCGGTTTCATGCAGGATCGGCTCGGACCCAACCGAACTGGTCCGTTTGGCCTGTTGCAGCCGATCGCCGATGGCGTCAAACTGCTGGCGAAAGAAGACCTGATTCCAAGAAATGCTGACCGCCGCATTTTCCTGCTCGCACCGCTCATCACCTTTGTTACCGCGCCACTTGCTGCGCTGCTGATTCCGTGGGCTTCTTCGTTCGCAATCGGCGGCCAGACCATTGACGGTGTGGTCAGCGATATAAACGTCGGCGTTCTCTTTATTCTGGCTATCGGCGGGATTGGCGTCTACGGTGTCATCCTTGGCGGGTATGCTTCAGCCAACCGGTATTCGATTCTCGGTTCGCTGCGTTCGGCAGCCCAGGTCATCTCTTATGAAATCGTTCTTGGCTTGTCACTGGTCGGCGTGTTTCTCCTGGCGTCATCGCTCTCTCTGGTGACGATCACCGAAGCGCAGATGGAATCGCTTACCTGGAACCTCGGCTCGGTTGAGTTCACCCTGCCAGCCTGGTTCATATTTCAGCAACCACTTGGATTCATCATCTTCATGATTGCGGCCGTTGCCGAGACGAATCGCCCACCGTTCGATCTTCCGGAGGCTGAGACGGAACTCATTGGCGGTTTTCACACCGAGTACTCAGGGTTTCGCTGGTCGTTTTATTTCCTTGGTGAATTTATCAGTGTCATCGTTATCTCCCTGCTCGCTGCTACACTCTTTCTTGGCGGCATCGATGGACCCATCAAAGACGGAGTCTGGTGGCTCTTTGCGAAGACCTTTATTTTTCTCTTCTTCTTTGTCTGGCTCCGGGCGACATTGCCGCGATTCCGCTACGATCAGCTGATGGGACTGGCCTGGAAGGTGCTGTTGCCGCTCGCTCTCCTCAACGTACTGCTCACCGGTTTTATCCAACTCTGGAATCTCGGTGAAGTCAGTGGCGTCGAGGTCGCGGTTGTGACAGTCGTCGTGCTTCTGATCATCGTTGCCGTGGTGCTTTCCCAGGCTCGTGAGCGGACAGCCCATGTCAGCTGAGGTGCTTGTATTTGACATCCTGGCGGCGGTCGCGATCATTTTCGCCCTGGCCGTTGTCGTAGCTCGCAACCCGGTTCACAGCGCGGTATCCCTGCTCTTTACCTTTATCAACCTGGCCGGAATCTTCGTCATCCTTCAGGCTGAATTTCTGGCAGTCGTCCAGTTGATCGTCTACTCCGGGGCGGTGCTGGTGCTGGTGCTCTTCGTGATCATGCTCGTCCGGCAGGACGATCTACCCGAGTTCCATGGAGGAAAACCGGTACAACAAGCCTTTGCAGTGCTGATCGGACTGGCATTGCTTGGCGAGGTCACCGCCGCGATTCTCACCCGAACGGCGGTCGGCGCTCGCGGCCCCTGGAACGAAGCGACAGTCGCTGAAGCGGGTGGCAACGTGCAAGTGCTGGGCCAGTTGCTCTATTCAGGATACGTGCTGCCAGTACAGATTATCGCGATCATTCTCCTGGTAGGAACTATCGCGGCGTTGGTGTTGGCCCGACCATCCCAGCTTCAACTGCCAGGCGCTCGCCGAACTTCGACACCATCGCTGGCACATCCGAGAGGAACCGATCGTGCTATTGGCGCGCTTCCATCGGGTGTTGTCGCTGCCGCGCCACATGAAGAGCCAGGGGTAACGGTTCGTGCCGGGTTGATCATGGTCAACAACCCGGACGCCTTTACCGATTCTCCTGCCTGGAGTGGCGATAATGTAGTTCTGGCGGAGGACGACTGATATGAGCGAACTAACCGCCACCCATTTCCTGGTGCTTAGCGCGGCGCTCTTTATCATCGGCATGATGGGCGTCCTGACCCGGCGGAACGTGCTGGTTATTTTCATGAGCGTTGAGTTGATGATCAATGGCGTCAATGTTGCTTTTGTCGGATTTGCCTGGGAACAGGATCAGTTGATCGGCCAGTCCTTTGCCCTGTTCATCATCGCCGTGGCTGCCGCCGAATCGGTCGTCGGCCTGGGGATCATAATGATGCTATCGCGTCTCAAGGACACTGTTGACGTTGGTGAGGTGACTGAGCTTCGTGATTAGCGGAATGTGGTATCAATCAGCGCGGATGCGCCATGTCGATGACCGGGCGTTAGATGTATCAGGAAGGAGAGCCAACTAGTGGATGATCTCCTGATACTGATACCACTGCTGCCATTGCTGGCAGCGGTGATTAACTACACCTTCGGGCGTCTGTACTTCCGAAACTGGACGCACTACCCAGCCATCGCAGCCGTTGGTATCTCCTGGATCATTAGTCTGGCTGTATTCATCGACCAGGCCGATCACGGTGATCCACTCTTTCAGCACCTCTATACCTGGATTCCGGCGGGTCAGTTTGAGGTGCCGCTCAATCTGTACGTCGATCACCTGACATCAATCATGCTGCTGGTAGTGACGACGGTGTCGTTGCTGGTGCACATTTACTCGGTCGGGTATATGAAAGGCGACGGCGGCTACTACCGCTTCTTCTCATTTCTGCCGCTCTTCGTCTTTTCGATGCTCATGCTGGTCCTGGCCGACAACTTCGTCGTCCTCTTCTTTGGTTGGGAAGCAGTCGGTGTCTGTTCATACCTGCTGATCGGCTTCTACTTCAAGCGTCACTCTGCCAACCAGGCGGCCAAAAAAGCGTTTATTGTCAACCGGATTGGCGACTTCGGGTTCGGTCTCGGGATCTTTCTGATCTTCTCCGAGCTCGGAACCGTCATGTTCAATGAGGTGTTCGCGGAGATTGACACCCTTTCAACCGGCACGATCTCCATCATCGCCCTGCTCCTGTTTGCCGGCGCTGTCGGGAAATCGGCTCAGATCCCGCTGCACGTCTGGCTTCCGGACGCCATGGAAGGTCCGACGCCTGTCTCGGCGCTGATCCATGCCGCCACGATGGTCACTGCTGGCGTCTACATGGTGGCGCAGATGTACCCGATTTTCGTGCTGAGCTACTGGTGGATTCTCGACCTCATGGCCATCGTCGGAGTGCTGACCGCACTCGTCGCAGGCACGATCGGGCTAACCCAGCACGATATCAAGCGGGTTATTGCCTACAGCACCCTCTCCCATCTCGGGTTTATGATTTTTGCCCTGGGTGTCGGCGCCTGGGTCGCTGCCGTCTTTCACCTGATCACGCACGCCTTCTTCAAAGGCCTGCTCTTTCTCGGTTCTGGCTCGGTCATCCATGCGATGGATGAAGAGCAGGACATGCGGAAGATGGGTGGCTTGAAGAAGTACATGCCAATTACCTACTGGACGTTTCTGATTGCCGCACTGGCGAATGCCGGTGTGTTCCCGTTGTCCGGATTCTGGAGTAAGGATGAGATCATAGCTGGCGCATGGCTCGATGGCCAGACGGCCACCATGGCTGTCGTGATCATTGCCGCGCTGTTTTCGTCGCTCTACATGTTTCGGGTGGTCTTCCTGACGTTCCATGGCGAAGAGCGATTCGACTCCAGCCGGCTTCACCCGCACGAATCACCCTGGATCATGACTATTCCGCTCATTCTGCTCGCCATACCGGCAGCCTTCCTCGGCCCGCTGGATATTCCGCCCGAAGAGGGTTGGCTTCATGACTACCTGATCCCCGAGTTCTCCCAGAATGGCAGCGAAGGGCATGCGATCGCCGCCGTTAGCAGTTTTGCCCAGGAAGCCGAGGCGGAGGTTCATGAACCGAACGATAGCATCACCATTACCTTCGCGATTATCTCGTCGATTATGGCGGTTGGTGGATTTATCATCATGTATCTGGCGTACATCCGGAAGTCGCCAATATTCTCCCCAACGCTGTGGGCGGAACGTACCGGCGTTGTTTACCGATTCTTCCTGAATAAATACTATTTCGATGAGGTCTATGAGTACGTCGTCATTCACCCGCTCTACTGGATCTCAGACCGGGTTCTCTGGCGAATCGTCGATATCGAAATTATTGATGGAACGGTCAACGGGATCGCTTCCGGAACGCAATGGTCGTCTGGTAAGTTGCGGCGAGTTCAAACCGGATTTGTCGCGAACTACGCGCTGGCGATCGCCCTCGGCGCTGTCATTATTATCGGTGTGTATTTCCTGATTGAGAGTGACCTGGTCATATGATGTCGCGGTATTTGTTAGCAGGCCAGGCTATGGAGGGATATGCACATGGATAGTATCCCAATTCTCAGTCTCATCACCTACACGCCGCTTGCCGGAGCGATCATCCTCCTGTTCTGGACCAGCGTACAGCCCTCCTCCGCCAGGATGGTAGCTATTGTCTTCTCGGCGATCACCTTTGTCCTGTCGCTGGGGATGCTGGCCAGTTTCGAGACCGGCACGTCATCCATGCAATTTACCGAGAACGTTGACTGGCTCTCGGAAGTTGGCGCGAGTTATTCGATGGGCGTTGACGGGGTATCGGTGCTGTTGGTCGTCCTGACCACGCTACTGGGGCTGCTCGGCGTCATCGCTTCGAACACTATCAATAAACGGGTACGCGAGTACTACATAACCCTTCTGGTGCTTGAAGCCGGGATGATCGGCGTCTTCTTCGCGCTGGATCTCTTCCTCTTCTACATCTTCTGGGAGGTCATGCTGGTGCCGATGGCGCTGCTAATCGGCATCTGGGGCAGTGATAACCGGGTCTATGCCGCCGTCAAGTTCTTTCTCTACACCCTGGCTGGATCGCTGCTCATGCTGGTTGGGATTGTCGCCACCTACTGGCAGTACTTCGAGCAGACCGGAGAGCGAACGCTGAACATCGTCCAGTTGCAGACGATAGATTACCCGCACACGTTCGCGCTTTGGGTTTTCGCCGCATTCTTCATCGCCTTTGCGATCAAAGTCCCAATGTGGCCGTTCCACACCTGGTTGCCGGATGCTCACGTTGAAGCGCCAACTATTGGCTCGGTGATTCTGGCAGGCGTCCTGCTGAAAATGGGCGGCTACGGCATGATCCGCTTCAATCTCGGTCTTTTCCCGGAAGCGAGCAAGGACTGGGCGCCTTATATCATCGCGATTTCAGTCGTTGGCATGCTCTACGGCGCGCTGGTCGCCTTGGTGCAGCCCGATCTCAAGAAATTGATCGCTTACTCGTCCGTCAGCCATATGGCGTTCGTGACCATGGGCATCTTTGCCTTCAACATGCAGGGTATGTATGGCGCGATGATCGTCATGCTCTCACACGGCTTTGTCACCGGTGCGCTGTTCCTCTGCGTCGGGGTCATTTACGAGCGGGCGCATACCCGGCAGATCACAGCATTTGGTGGAATAGCAAGCCGGATGCCTATCTATACCGGCCTGTTTGGCGTATTCATGCTGGCATCGCTCGGATTGCCCGGCCTATCAGGATTTGTCGGCGAGTTCCTTGCCTTGCTGGGCGGGTTCCTGGCTTACAAGTGGGCCGGAGTTCTCGGCATGATCGTCGTGATCTTCGCCGCCTGGTACATGATGTGGATGTTCCAGCGGGTCGTCTTTGAACGCGCTGCTGGAGAACCTCCGGATCCAATGGACAATGCTACCCTGCCAGCGGTCTCCGGTGCGTCAGATGAAGCGGCGGCCATCAATGATCACCATGCTTCAACCGATGGTGAGTATCCCGTCAATGAGTATGGTGTACCGATGTGGCCTGATGTTTCCAGGATAGAACTGCTCTCGCTTGTGCCGCTGCTCATCCTCACCGTTGTGCTTGGCGTATACCCACAACCATTCATGGAAGTTATGCAGGCAACCCTGGAGACAATTCTTATTCCGTTTGGATCACAAGGCGTCTAGTATCACGCCGGGAGCAAAGTAGGAGGACCGGTGCAGCAAATATTTCCACAGATCAATCCAGACCTGTGGCTGTTGCTACCGCAGTTGATCGTTCTGGCAACAGCTCTATTGCTCTTGCTTGGCGACCTGGTGCTCAACCGGGAGCGGCAACGCTGGCTGGCATATATGACGCTGATTGGCTACGGTGCGGCATTGATTGCCAACTTCGCCTACAACTATGACAATCAGGTTACGTTCAATGGCATGTTTCGAGCCGATGATTTCAGCCTCTTCATCAACCTGATCGTGCTCGTCGCAGGAATTCTCTCTGTGCTGGTCTCGATGGACTACCTGACGTCGAGCGCTGAGCCTGGTTCGATTCCACTGCCGGAATACTATTCTCTGATCAGTTTTTCGATCCTTGGCGCGATGATTGTCGGAGCTGCTGGCGATCTGCTAGTGGTCTTTCTCGGCATTGAGATGTCAGCCATCGCCGTCTACGCGCTTACCGGGTTTTCCAGGCGACGCATCACTTCGATTGAAGGTGCGCTGAAGTATTTCCTGCTTGGCCTGTTTGCATCGGCAATTCTCGTCTACGGCATGGCCTGGACCTACGGCGCAACTGGCGTCACGCTGCTGGACGACATCGCCGCTTCACTGTCGGGCGTTGACGCAAGCGGAGGGCTCGAAGCCTCGCTACTGCTCGCGTTACTATTGCTGACTGTTGGACTCGGATTCAAAGTGGCGGCTGTTCCGTTTCATATGTGGACTCCGGACGCCTACCAGGGCGCGCCAACGCCGGTTTCCGCATATATGTCGGTGATTCCGAAAGCTGCTGGTTTCGCCGCTATGGTACGGATTCTCGTCCAAGGTCTGACCCCGTTGCAGGATCAGTGGGCGACGCTGGTTGGTGTTCTAGCTGTCATTACGATGTTTTTTGGCAATCTGGTGGCCATTACCCAGACCGATGTCAAACGCATGCTGGCCTATTCGTCAATTGGTCACACCGGAATGATGATGGCCGGGCTGGCCGCCTTCGGCGCTACCGTGAGTTCCGACGACCTGTCAGTGACATCACTGCTGTATTACTTGCTGGCCTATGCCTTCATGAACATCGGCGCGTTCGCCATCGTGGTCTGGTTGCAGGATCGCGGGCGTGGAACCGATCTCGATGATTTTCGCGGTCTCGGGGCGCAATCGCCGATTACCGCATTGTCGATGTCAATCTTCCTGCTTTCCCTTATGGGCATGCCACCGTTGGTTGGCTTCTATGCCAAATACTATGTCATTCTCGCGACTGTTGACGCTGACATGATCTGGCTTGCTGTGGCGATTGTGCTGGCCTCGGCGATATCCGCCTTCTATTATCTGCGACTGATCGCTTTGATGTACTTCTCAGAAGCGTCGCAACCTGAGCCATCCGGCAAGACGCCTGCCTTGAATGTCGGTGTTTTCGCCATGGTTGCTGGAACGGTGCTGGTTGGTATTTTCTCGGCGAGGATCCTTGAATTCGCCCAGCACTGGACCGATGCTCTCACCCAGCCTCTAGGCTAGCTCAGGTTTGTCGTGGGGCGCTTGCCAGACCGTTCATTTCTGCATGCCTACCAGCACGGGACACTTGTCATCTGGCCTCCAGACAACGTTCGCAGGGTTGTAAATAGCCTCCGACGCCACTACGACCCGGCTTCGGCCAGTCTCTGCGCGGCACACATCACATTAACCTGGCCATTTCTTGCCGTTCCTTCCAGCGGGGACTGGCAGGTGATCGATCAGATTGCTTCCGCAACCGAACAGCTTCATATCCAGTACGGGCCGTTAGGGAGCTTCCTGCCGTACCCCTGCGTGTATTTGCAGATTGAACCTGCCAGCACCGTCCGCCAGTTGCACACCGACTTGCACGCCACCGGATTATTCGACGACTCCTCGCCCTTGACAGGCGAGAATTTCGTGCCACACATGAGCATCACTGATGGCTACCCGGATCCAGTCCAAACCAGGTTGATTCTGGATGGTCTTCAAGGGTATGAACCGGCAGGCGTCTTCTGCTGCCAGGAGATTTCCTGGATCGTTCCGGACACGTCCTCAGTCTTTCAAATCAGACGTTCGATTCCGCTGGGAGGTTAGCGAAAGCGCTGTGGGTCAGATTAAAATCGGTGTGCAAATCCAACCGCATCATATGCAATATGAAGCAATGCGTTCGGCATGGTTGCAAGTGGAAGCACTTGGAGTCGATACGCTGTTTAACTGGGACCACCTAACCCCTCGATTCGGAAATCCTACTGGATCTTCATACGAATGCTGGACAACGCTCGGGGCTATGGCCGAGGTGACAAGTCGAGTGCAGATCGGTCCGCTCGTCTCAGTCGATAGTTACCGGCTGCCAGCGATCCACGCCTACCAGGCGAGGACGATCAACGCTATATCAGGCGGGCGGCTGATATTTGGCTTGGGAGCAGGCGGTTGGGATGAAGATACCGACGAGGCCGGACTACCTCGCACGACCGACGCAGCACGGCTACACCAGCTCGAAGAGCATCTTCCTGTGTTGCTGAGCAAACTCCGCGACACTCAGGTGCCATCAGCTAGCGGACCAATACCGATCCTGATCGGTGGCGGTGGTGAACAGTTGACGCTGCGGATTGTCGCCCGGTTTGCTGATATCTGGAACGGCCAGGGGGATCCGGCCACGATCCTGCGGAAGAATCAGGTGCTCGACGATTGGTGCGCCAGTGTAGGACGCGACCCGCGAGACATCGAGCGTTCGGTCTTGCTGATCCGCCCGGAGCATGTTGAGCAGGCTGACGACTACCTGACCGCCGGGATCACCCATCTGATCTATTCAGTCCGCGCTCCGGCGAACGATTTGTCGCCGGTTGAGCAGCTGCTTCAGTGGCGGGATGAGAAGCAGAGGTAGATGATCTCATTTCGTCGCGGATGGTTCAGGGGCTACCCGTGGGTATCGTGGCTCTACTGCAGTGCACAGACGAGCTGGTTCAGACAATTCCGTCGTAGGGGAGAACCTTGTGTCACCTGTTCCAACTAACTCATCGAAAGTACGACGTTTCATTTGGAAGGAGCTACCTTCCAGCTTCGTCATCCCGAGCGGAGGCTTCCCGGATACCCTCTGGGTGCGAGGAACCCGATTGCCAAGATCACCGAAGGGTGACAACCGCATCTCAATCGAGCGTAGAGTCGTGCGCTTTGCACCAAGAAGCAGCGGAACGTAGTCCAGGAGCACCTTGACGCCCCTCGAATGGTTGGCCATCGGATCCTTCGACTCCGAAGACTACGCTCAGGATGACGTCGTTATCGGTTATCTCTCCAGATATTCGGTACTTACCGTAAATTAGGTGGAACAAGTGACACTAGGTTCTACCGTACGAAAAGACGCCAGTATTTTTGAGCATCACTCTGGAATTGTAATTAAGGTCTGGCTACTGTTCTTCGGGCTGAGGCGGAATGAGCTGGACGGGCACATCATCGCCGAGAGTGATGATCACACCTTCACCGCCAGATGATTTGATGATGGCAGTCTCGGGCAAACCCAGTGTTCTCGCAATATAACGCGCGGTGTCGAGGTTATCCGTATAGTCGTAGATTTTCGAATCTCCTTCAAGTTGATCCGCATCTGACGGCCACACCGCGGTAAAGCCGGCGTCAAAGAGCATCTGTGCGCTATGACCGGCGAGCAAGGTGTAGTTGGTGGCATTCTCGACGATCACCGGCACATCATAGTCCGGAGAAAATTCAGCATCAGCCGAACCGGACTCGCCAGGAGGTGAAATTCCGAATACCTCCGCCTGCAACTCATGGATCATCGGCCAGTCGGCGATCATATAGTACGGGTCGCCTTCAAAGTCCGGATAGTGCTCGGTGAGCGCGCCAGATCCCCAGAGATCGATTTTTACGATGGCTTCGCTGTCGATGCTCCGTCCGAGATTGGCAAGCGAGAGCATCTGGCCGAGATCCATGTCCGTTCGCAAGGTATCGCCAAGGTTATTGATGAGTTCGGGCGCTCGGGTAATCAGATCAAACGTGATGGCTCGCTCTCGCAGACTCATCAGCACCTGTTGCTGGCGAGTTCCACGGGCGATGTCACTATCGCCATGCCGGGTGCGCACGTAGCGCAGCGCCTGTTGGCCATCGAGTTTTTGCAGTCCGGTCGGGAAATAGGCACGGGTCAGGCGCAGGTCTTCAGTCGGATAGAGGTTATCGCTGATCTGTGCCTGGGCATCGACGATGACGCCGTCGACGGTATTGACCATATCGACAAAACCTTCGAAATCGATCGTTGCGTAGAAGTGAATCGGGATATTGAAATTTGCCTCGATGGTCTGGGCAACGAGCGTTGGCCCACCTCCTGGTATCTCGTCCTCGTTGGCCTCGCCGAGCGGGTAGGCGGCGTTCATCTTGTCATTGCCAAAACCGGGTATGGTGACGAGCACATCGCGTGGGATGCTCATCATGGCCACTTCTTTCGTCTTCGGGTTGATGTGCAAGACGATCGTTGTGTCGGATCGTGGCGGGTTTTCATCGTCTTCAGCCTGAAAGTCGACACCCATGAGCACGATATTGATCGGCTCTTCATCGTCCAGGTTGGCTTCAAGCGCAGGAGCTTGTTCCGAAGGTACCGGTTCAGCAGTGCCCTGGGCATTGACCCGGTAGCGGGTTCTCTCGGTGACCGGATCCTCGTGGATGTCCTGGTATGCGCTGTAACTCAGACGGAGAATATTGAGTAAGTAGAGCGATATGATCAGAATCAACAACGCCGGTATTGTCGCCCCGATGATGAACCAGGTTTTCCGGCGACGGTACCACCGTTTCGCTGGTTTCTTCTTACTCTGCAGGTGTCTCCCAGTTGCCCGGCGTGACTGGCTGCCAGTCCGGCGATCGACCGGAACTGGACCGGTTTTCGCCGCAACAATGCCACCATCGCGTTGCAGGGCACGTTCCCTGGCAGCTGCGCTTTCGATCGACTGTACATAGGATTCGAGATCATCACTTGAACTCAGATTAGCGGCAGCAATGCTATCTGCTGAAACAACAGTTCGCTGTTGGCGTGTAGCGGATTCCCGGTCGACGGGCGGCATCCACTCGTTGTGGTCTGCCGTTTCATCGTGCGCCGCATCCTGGCTCGGGACGGCGGAGACATCAAGCTCTTCATCTGTTTGCGCTGTCGGATGTGGTTGTGGGGTAATCCGGAGAGCAGCGGAGCGTGCGGCTTTCGGGTAGCGAACGACCCGGCGACGGTTTTTTGGTCTCTTACGCGCCATTAGCCAGCCTGAAATATCTTAGAAAAAGCAAATATGTGTCTCTATTGATGTCAAACTCCGGGCCATTGTAATGGTGGCACGTACCTGAATTCTTCCCCACGGTAAAACGTCCCACACAACCTTAAAGTATACTCATCGACCCTGCTACCAGGGAGATTTTTGCCCTCCCCTTGACGTTGAGGCACAGAAAGAACCATACTGTACGTACAACACCCTGTACGGACAGGCTCGATCAACCTGCCGTCGGAGATGACAATTCCAAACGAGATGGATTGTCACGCCTGGAAACACTCGAGATTAGGCAACGTGAATAGGTGCGTCGTCAGATGATTCTTTCCGATCGAGATATACGTGCAGCGCTCGAAAGCGGTCGCATTGTGGTCAATCCTCAGGTAGATTTGGACGTTCACCTGGGGTCATGCTCGATTGATTTCAGGCTCGGTCGCACCTTCATGGTCTTCGAACACTCCCACTACTCATTTATTGATCCCCGGCAGCCACAATCGATCGGGGAGGGTATGCGAACGATCGAGATGAACGGCGATGATCCATTCATCATGCAGGCAGGCGATTTTGCCCTCGCTTCAACAGTAGAGTCGCTACAGCTTCCTGATGATCTCGTCGCGAGACTGGAAGGACGATCGTCAATTGCGAGGCTGGGCATTACTGTCCACTCGACGGCTGCTGTTTTTGAGCCTGGCTGGAATGGCACGGCGACGATGGAGCTTTCCAATCTGGGCAGAATGGCGGTTGCTCTGTACCCGGGCATGCGGATCTGTTCTTTTACATTTGAACAGTTATCGTCGCCCGCCGAGACACCATACGGAAAGAAAGCTGGCAACAAATACGCTGGCCAGAGCAAACCCCGGGCCAGTCAGCTGGCCGAAGAGATCAGCGGGTTGAACATTGCGGAGCGCGAATATGCAGAATAAACATGCTCGGAAATTACTATTGTCACTCAGCGCTGGAATGGACATTTCAGGGTTCAGTCGAAGCGGTAGATCCCGCAATCACCGCTCGCGGCGAGAGCGGCTCACCGTACCGCGTCGCAAAGATGACCAGCGGTTCACCCCACGATGGTCGCCCAGGTCAGCGTTCGAACAACGCCCGATGCGTCGCATCCGGTGCGACATCTCAGACTGGTAGGCGGCTACACCTCCGACAGCACAAATAGTCTCTCCATAGGCTCAATTCGTATTTCGGTCAGCGACAGGCGACCCAATTCACGTGGCGTAGCCGAAATTTCATGCTCACCAAATCGAAACTCGAAGAACCCACCTGGCTGACATCTCAGGCGTCCATTGCCGAAGGTCGCGGTGGTAATGCCCTGGACGGCGTCGACGATCACTCCGTACTCGGGTTCCGACGGCACGGTGATCAACAGATCATCATTTTTTGGTCTCACACTCCAGCGCCGGATGACATACTGCACCAATCTTGCGCCTGCGGCAATGTCAGGATTAAATTCTCCATGAAAAATCGACGCCATATGCTCCAGTTCATCGGTTGCCGAGATGCCGCCGATGTCTTGAAAGTAGTCTCGTGCCGAACGGGCGGAGAAGATGCAATCCCAGGAAGGAGAATATCTTTTAATGTCGACGATCGAGGTGCCATCCAGGAAATCCAGGGCATCAAGCGCTATAGTCCGTCCCTGAACGGACATGATTTTGCCAATACTCATCCCGAGTGAATTTGGTCTGGTCGTAGATCGCAGTCCGAACACCCCTCTCCGGCGACGTTCCGCGCTGTAGTCAAGCCGGATAATTTCGGTTCTATCCCGCTCGGCATTGTCGAACCAGGCAACGATCCATAGGTGAGTGTTTTCTTCGATCATTCTCAATCCGCCGGCATATTCAGGAAAAATCTCAACGGTCGCCGGCACTCCATGTGGCGGCATCAGCCGGCGGTCCCGGCAGTCTGAGTGGACGACGCCGATCGCGATCAATTCCATTGATGATTCATCTGCGTACATGGCCTGCCCCCTTCGTTTCCCCACGGTAGCTCACAGGACGATGAGTCTTCATCCGGTGTGCTGCACAGACAGAATACCAGCCTTCGGTTAAAATGGTGGTGTTGAGATTGTGCGTATTGCAACATGGTTCCAGGTCGAATGCCGGAAACAGTCAGCACCAGACCGGGAACCTACGAAGGAGAACGACACCATGGTAGCTGAAGCAACCGATGTCAGAAAAGTTCAGTTGTTGATCGGCGGCAATCTGGTGGATGCCGCGGAAGGTCAGACATTCGAATCGATCAACCCCGCAACTGATGAGGTTTGGGCAGTTATTTCGAAAGCCGGGACCGAAGACGTTGACCGGGCTGTGGCCGCCGCCCGCAAAGCCTTTGATGAAGGACCGTGGCCTGGAATGCCGCCAGCACAGCGAGGCCGGGTGCTGCGGAAAATGGCGCAGATCATGCAGGACCGCGCTGATGAGATCGGCCGGCTGGAGAGCATGGACACCGGAAAGCCGCTTGCCCGCGCCACTGGCGAAATTCTTGGCAGCGCGGCGGTGTTTGACTACTATTCCGGGGCTGCGGATAAATTTTTCGGGGAAACTATTCCCATGGGCAGCGACGTGCTGAGCTTCACGTTACGTGAACCGCTCGGTGTCTGTGCCCAGATTGTGCCCTGGAACTTCCCGTTCATGATGTCCGCCTGGAAACTTGCCCCGGCTCTTGCTGCTGGCTGCACGATTATCCTGAAACCAGCCTCCAACACACCGGTTACGGCCCAGATTCTCGGAGAAATAGCCTACGAAGCCGGTGTCCCCGAAGGTGTTGTCAATATCCTGCCCGGCCCGGGAGGACTTGTTGGCGAATATCTGGCTTCTCATCCCGGTGTCGACAAAGTCGCATTTACCGGTGAGACGGCGACCGGCGCAAAGATTCTGAAAGCGGCTGCTGACGGAATCAAAAAAGTATCGCTGGAACTGGGCGGCAAGAGTCCGAACATCATTTTCGATGATGCCGATATGGAGAAAGCGGCCGCGGCGGCAGTTGGCGGTGCATTCGGCAACAGCGGTCAGGTGTGTACGGCACGGACCCGGTTGTTCCTGCAGCACGATGAGTACGACAACTTCATGAATCTGCTGATCGACCAGACCGAGGGATTCACCGTCGGCAATCCGCTCGACGATGGCACGCTGATGGGTCCGGTTATCTCCGACGCGCAGTGGGAGCGGGTAAATAGCTACGTTGAAATAGGCAAGAGCGAGGGCGCGGAGCTGGTATACGGCGGCTCGCGACCGTCTCATACCCCGAATGGCCAATTCTTCCAGCCAACGATTTTCGCTCAGGCTTCCAACGATATGCGGATAGCCCGTGAAGAGATCTTCGGTCCGGTGCTGACCGTCATCCCGTTCGATGATGTTGATGAAGTCATCAAGATGGCGAATCAGAACGACTACGGCTTGGCCGGCTCGGTCTGGTCACGCGACATCAACAAAGCGCTCCGGGTGGCCAAGGGCGTCCAGACCGGCATGATGAGCGTGAATGGCGCTGGCAGTGCTGGCGTCTTTGGCCCGTTTGGCGGGTACAAGAAGAGCGGTATCGGCCGGGAGTTGGGCATGCATGGACTTGAACTGTATACCCAGGTGAAAGCAGTTCACATCGACTTGAACTAATCTGACGAACAGTTGAATCCAAGACCGGCCAGGCTACTGTCTGGCCGGTTTTTTCGTTGATAACCCGGTGCTGTGGAATACTCTCGGATGCGTCGCGGAATGGTTGGTGACGCAAGAGACTGCACTATTGCTTCGGGAGGAGCCTCATGTTTCGAACCTATGAACAGCAAGCGGCTTCAATCATCAACGACACACTCGACCAGCTAGGCTATGGTCGCCGCGAGCTGAACATGAGGCCGATTCCGTTTGCCGGTGAATGGGGCACCTCGTCGTCCATCGCCTTTCAGCTGGCCAACGAAGTTGTCTCGAGTGATCCGCCGCCCGAGTTAGCCGAATTGTCAAAAAAGCAACGCAAAAAACAGCAGCAAGGCGCGATTCGCGAACAGTCTGTGCTGATCGGGGATCAAATTGCTGCCGCGCTTGAAGGTCGCGCTGAATTTTCTCGAGTCGAGTCAGTCAACGGGTATGTAAATCTGTATTTCAACACCAATGAACTGGCCAACGTTGTCGTGGGTTCGGCAATCAACCTTGGTGAACGGTACGGGCTCGGTCCCGAGCGCGAAGACCGGGTCATGGTTGAGTTTTCACAGCCAAACACCCACAAGGAGTTCCATATTGGGCACGCCCGCAACGCGTCGCTCGGGCGGGCGCTCGCCAACATCACCGAGTTCGCTGGCTATCCGACGCAACGCGCAAACTATATCGGTGACATAGGTCGCCACGTCATCATCTGTCTCTGGTGTTTGCAAAAATTTCATTCCAAAGACCGGGTACCGATCAAGCAACGAGGCCGCTGGCTTGGTGAAATCTACGCCGAGGCAAATTACCGGCTAACCTTTCAGGAAAAAGTGGTCGGACTGCTGGATGAGTTGGCTTCGCAGGATCCGCTCTTCGTTGAGAAGATCGACATTCAGCTTCGGGATCTGTACCAGGAAGAGGACGGCCTCAGCGAGGATGTAGCCTATCTCCTTGGCCAGATCACGAATAAGCGGGAGATCAAGCCGGAGGAATTCTACGATCCGCTGACCGTCCTTAAGTTCTGGCCGCTGGTTGGCAAGCGACTTCAAGAAGAAATCGCCTTCATCGAAGAAAACGGACCGGTCACTGCGCCTCCGCCTGTCTCCCGGACCGCGAACCAGCAAGGTCCGCGACCGGTTGCGACTGTCGAGAATACAACCGAACGTTACGAGCGCTGGGCGCAACTGAACCGGCATATCGATTGGTGGCCGATGGTTCCGGAGTGGGAATCAGAAGTCCGGGATGAATTTCAACGCTGGGACCAGAAAGATCCTGAATTCGTCCAGCTCTGGGAACAGACCAAAGAGTGGTCAATGCAAGAGTTCTTGCGCATTTACGATGAACTGGGGATCGAGTTCGATGTCTGGTTCTATGAGAGCGAGGTCGAGGAAGAAGGCCGTCAAATGGTCAAAGAACTCCTCGAGCGAGAGATTGCCGAGATGAGTCAGGGACTCACTGTCGTTAAAATTGATGAGAAACTTGGCCTTGAAGAGGAGAAGTTCCGCACATTGCCGATATTGCGGTCGGACGGCACCACCCTTTACTCGACGAAAGATCTTTCTCTCACTCGCCGCAAATTTGAGGACTACCAGATCGATCGCTCGATCTGGGTTGTCGATGTGCGGCAGTCTCTCTATTTTCAGCAGATATTCGAGATCATGCGGCTCTGGGGCTTTGAGCAGGCAGACATGTGTTACCACCTTGGCTATGAGATGGTGACGCTACCAAGCGGGACCATGAGCAGCCGGACTGGCAATGTTGTGCTCTATGAGGACGTAGCGGCCGCCATGAAGGCCAGAGCGAGGGAAATCGTCGTCGAGAAAGCCCGGCACGCCGATTTGACCGGAGAACAAATCGACCGGATCGCCGAGCAAGTAGGTATCGGCAGTCTGATCTACTCCATGGTCTCCCGAGACAACAACACCGTGATCGTCTTTGATCTGGAAGAGTCGCTCTCGTTTACCGGCCACGCTGCGCCATATATTCAGTATGCCCACGCCCGGGCTTGCCGGTTGCTGGAGCGTGCCGGTGAAGTTCCAGCAGACGAGATGGTCTTTGAAGACTTACAGCCGGAAGAGATTGACCTTATAGAGCAAATAGGAATATTCCCGTCAGAGGTCCAGAAGGCGGTTGAGTCATACCGGCCGCTGGTTATTGCCGACTATGTCTATGAGCTTGCTCGAAAATTCAATGACTTCTATGCGGACTTTGACAAACGGCCAATTCTGAATGCGCCGGAGCCACAGCGAACGATGCGAATTGCCCTTGTCGCAGCATCCCGTCAGACACTTGCCAACGGCCTGGGGCTTCTCGGTGTCGCCGCTCCGGAGATCATGTAGATGTCAGTTGCGCAAAATCGCCTCAAAGATACTGCGACGCCAATCGATCTCATACAAGCGCCGATGGCTCTCGGGGCTGATCAGCCGGGCGTTGCCGACGGTGCCGCCGCGCTGGACCATGCCCTCCGCAGCCAGCTGGAACGCAGAGGGTATGACGATATCCTCGACCGGCTGAGCATATCTCACGTGATCCCGGTCCAGCCATTGGACGAAGCTCAGGCAATCGAGCCGGCAGAAAGTCTGGTGAAGCACAGTGAAGGGATCGCGGATGGTTGCCGCCGGCTGGCAAGCAGGATCGGGCGATCGGTGCGTGATGGCCAGCTCACACTGGTGCTAGGTGGCGACCACTCGCTGTCAATCGGGACGCTGGCAGGCGCATCCAGGCTCGGACGTCTTGGGGTTATCTGGATCGATGCCCACGGCGCGCTCTGTACCCCTGAGACTGCTCCCGGCAGGCATGCCAATCGCATGGCGCTGGCCGTTTCACTGGGCTATGGTCCCCCGGAACTCGTCTCGGTTGGGAATCGATTTGACCTTGCATTGGATGATCTGGTCCATATTGGCGTGCGGCGGCTCGATCGAGGTGAGCGCCAGTGGCTCCGGCAGACACCTTCGATGGTGCAGACGATGACCAGCATAGATCTGATCGGGATACCCGGCGTCGTCGCCGAAACAGCACGCCGTCTCACCGAGCGCGGTGTTGATTCCGTACATATCTCGTTTGATGTCGATGTGCTCGATCCAGCCATTGCGCCAGGGACGGGTTCAACCGCCGTAGGTGGTTTGTCTTTTCGCGAGGCGCACTTGCTCCTGAGCTTGTTGCGAGCAAGTGATTTGCCGGTCGTCTCGGTGGATTTCGTCGAACTCAACCCGGAACTTGACCACAGTGGCCAGTCAACCAGTGTCGTCGCCGCGCTGGTCGGAGCGATGCTGGGGGAAGAGATCCTCTGATCATTTCCGCTGGCTCCCGGATTGCTGTACTCCACGGTAAACTGAGGTAGCTGTGCTCCGAGAAACGTGATCCGGCGGTACGTCTTGATTTTCTCCCGATTGAAACGACCAACGCTGCGAACATTGCGCGCCACCGGCCAGCGCACAACATTTCAGTTTGACACGACTGGCACCGTTGCGAAATGGATCGGCATCTCGCTCCTGATCGGAGTAATCGCTGGCTGCGGCGCAATTCTGTTCGATCTGGCTATCCGGCTCGCTACCGACGTCTTTCTCGGCTGGCTGGCTGGATTTTCGCCGCCAAGCCCGACCGGCGAAGGAGATTCCACAGTCTTTCCAGTCGATCGACGCTGGATGTTGCCGGTGGTGACCACAATTGGCGGATTCTTGAGTGGATTTATCGTGTTGAAGTTTGCCCGGGATGCCGCTGGTGGTGGCAACGATCAAGTTATCGCCTCGTACCACTTCGACGGTGGCAACATCCGCAGCCGGGTCCCGCCGATCAAGCTGATCGCGTCAGCCATTACGATTGGTTCGGGGGGCAGCGCTGGCCGGGAAGGCCCGGCAGCAATGATCTCGGCCGGCATTGGCTCGATCATCGCCCGTTTGTTCCGGCTCAGTGTCGACGAACGGAGAATGTGTGTGGTGATCGGGATGGGCGCTGGCATTGGCGCGATATTTCGTGCGCCGCTCGGTGGTGCGATTCTGGCCGGTGAAGTGCTCTACCGGGATGACATGGAATCCGAGGCGGTTATCCCTGCACTGATCGCGTCAATCATCTCCTACTCCGTATTCGCCACCTATGCCGACTGGGATCCGCTCTTTGCAACGCCGAGTGGTCTCGATTTCAACAACGTCATCCAGCTCGTCTATTTCGCAATTATTGGAGTTCTGGCCGGTTTACTCGGCATCATTTTCGCCCGGGTAAACGCTGGCATCTCTAAGATGTTCCTTGCCAGCCGCGCGCCGGTTTATCTCAAACCGGCTATCGGCGGCCTTATTGTTGGACTCATTGCAATTGCCGTACCACAGACGCTGGGCACTGGATACGGCTGGATTCAGATTGCCGTGTCGGATGATCTGTTTCTGATCCCGCTCTGGATCTTGCTGTTACTGCCGTTGCTGAAGATATTCACGACCAGTTTTACGGTCGAGTCCGGAGCGTCCGGCGGCCTGTTTGGCCCTGGCATGTTCATTGGCGCGATGATGGGCGCTGGTTTCTGGCGAGTGTTCCACGACATTCTGCCGGGTATGCCTGACAGCCCCGCCAGTTTCACGATTATCGGAATGATGGCGCACTTCGGAGCTGTTGCCCATGTCCCGCTGGCAGTTATGATCATGGTGACCGAGATGACTCGCAACCCGACCTTTCTCGCGCCAGCGATGATCGCGGTCGGCATTGCTACCTATGTTGTCGGGCGTGAAACAATATTCCGTAGCCAGCTGCCGACGCACGCAGATTCACCGGTCCACAGGCATCTGTACTCCTTCCCGTTGCTGGCGACACTGACCGTCCGTGATGCGATGAAGCCTGCCCTTCCGCTGTTCCAACCGACCCAGTCAGTCGAGGAGGTTGAGCAACAACTCCTGACCCTGAATATGCAAAGCGCGCCGGTGGTTGACGAGCAGAACAACCTGATTGGTATTGTCGCCGGTCCAGACATCGCCGCGATTCCCGAAGTGGACAGGGGATGGACCGATGTTTCCGAGATCATTGAACCGGTCTTGATGACCTTCACCACCCGCGACCATCTTGACAAGGTGCTTGACTCGATGGTCAACCAGAATTTGCACTGGGTGCCGGTTACAGAAAACGGCGCAGGCGGGAGAATCCTGGGTATGCTGACCTTTCCTTCGATCTTCGGTTCCTACCGGGAAGCACTGACCAGGAACGTCCGGCGGACCGATGAGCTCATGGCCGGAAGCTTGCTCCTGGAGTTCGAGGTGAGCAATGAATCACCGTTGTGCGCCATTCCAGTCAAAGATCTGGATTTGCCAGACGATGCCTTGCTCGTCTCCTACACCCGCGCGAAAGTTGTGCGGTTTCCGCACGGGGAAACCGTGTTTCAGCCCGGCGATCTTGTCGGTGTCGTCACCAGCCGGGCCGCCGAACAGCGAATAATGCGTTATCTGGAAAACGAACTACTTCTGGTGGAACGTGGCAAAGATGAGGTATGAGCATTAAGTTTGTTGTCCGAATTACACCGTCGCCGGTAAGGAAATGTACTAGTCCCGGTAGAGTCTCAGCCCGTTGGCGATCACGATCAGCGATGTGCCGACGTCGGCGAAGATAGCCATCCAGAGGGTAGCGGTACCGGTGACCGCCAGTCCCAGGAAGATTGCTTTGGTGCTGAGCGCCAGAGCGATATTCGCACCAATGATGGTGCGAGTGCGGCGGCCGAGTTCAACGACCCGGGCGAGACCGGTAAGATCATCACTCATCAACGCGATATCCGCCGTTTCCAGCGCGGCATCGGTTCCCGCAGCCCCCATGGCGATGCCGATATCGGCGGCTGCCAACGCTGGCGCGTCGTTGACCCCGTCACCAACCATCGCAACCGTCCGGCCAGATGATTTCAGCCGTTCGACTGCCTCAAGTTTCTCTGCTGGCATCAACTCGGCTTCAAATGTGTCGATACCTGTCTGTTTGGCAATCTCGGCCGCCGCTGGCTCGCGGTCACCACTGAGCATTACCAGATTTTCGATGCCAAGCTGGTGGAGCGTTCTGGTTGATTGTGCTGCTTCACTGCGAATGGTATCCGCGAGACCAATCAGTCCAACGATCTCCGTCTCGTTGCCGATGAAGACGGCAGTTCCGCCGCTACCTTCAATCGTCTCGATGGCAGCCGAAACCGTCGGCGTGATGTCAGCACTTGGGAACAACTTCAGCGATCCGATGGTGTACCTGATTCCGTCCACTGAGGCGGTCAAACCCGCGCCGGTGATAGTTTCAACATCAACCGCCGCGGTAGTTGAGAGCTGTTTCCGTTGGGCTTCCCGAACAATGGCTCTGCCGAGCGGATGTTCAGAATGCTTTTCAAGCGAGGCTGCCAACGAGAGTATCGTGTCTGGATCCGCCTCTCCTGCCGGGAGCACCGTGGTCACCTGAATTTCACCGGTTGTTAGGGTTCCGGTTTTATCGAAGGCGATCGTTGCAATCGAAGCTGCCCGTTCAAGCACAGCGCCGCCCTTAATCAGGATGCCTCTCCGGGCAGCCGCCGAAAGCGCGGAAACGATTGAGATAGGCGTCGAGAGCACCAGGGCGCAGGGACAGGCAATGACCAGCAACACAAGCGAACGGTAGATCCAGCTGGACCAGTCGCCAGTCAGAAGCGGCGGCACAATAGCGATCAGCGCTGCTAGCGCCATGACAGCTGGCGTGTAATAGCGGGCAAACCGGTCGATCGTTCGCTGGATTGGCGCTCGTTGCGCCTGAGCATGTTCAACCAGTTGAATGATCCGCGCGACAGAAGAGTCCCCGGCGTAGCGGGTGACGGTGATCGTTAGCGGTGTAGATCCGTTCAATGTGCCAGCCAGCAAGGCATCACCTGACTCCTTTGCCACTGGCAGACTCTCGCCTGTCAGCGCAGCCTGATTGACGCTGCCTGAGCCAGATTTCAGGACACCGTCGAGCGGCACTTTTTCCCCAGGGCGGACAATGATCGTTTCCCCCGGCTCAACTTCACTTGCCGGAACGACGATCTCTTCACCTTTCCTGAGGGTGAGGGCGTTTGCTGGAGCGAGGTTCATCAGCGAACGGATTGAGTTCCTGGCCCGGTCCATCGCATAGCCTTCGAGGGCTTCGCTTAGTGAAAAGAGGACGACGACGACGGCTGCTTCGACCCACTCGCCAATCAGCACCGCGCCGATGACAGCGACGGTCATCAAAATATTGATGTCGAAGGTTCGGGTGAATATTAGCGAGCGTATGCCCTTGCGGGCGAGCGGCAGTCCTCCTGCAATCACGGCCGCCAGGAAACTCACCGTTGCGACGGCAGGAGCAATACTGGTTGCCAGGAGGGTGATTCCGAGGATAGTCAGCACGGCTGATACGGTAACCTGCTGGTTTTCTCTACGGCTGATGAGCTGGCGGAGTGTGCCAGATTCCTCGCCGGAGGCATTATCCGGTGACGCAACACCATAGCCAAGGTCGATGATGCGCCGGTTGATAATCTCCCGGTCGGTCAACCCCCGGTCATATTCAACGGCTACGCGGGCAGCCATCAGGTTTACCGCACACTGTTCGACACCATCGATTCTTCCAACACCAATCTCTATCTTTTGAGCACAGTTGGCGCAGTCCATACCTTCAACCGGGATGACTTCGTGGACGAACCGGCTGCTCATTTCGGTGGCTGATTCCACGGCGACTGAATTGATTCTGTCCGCAGTCAGGGCAGCCGAATCGAAGGTAAATGTCAGGCGGGCTGGCGCTGGATCGACCTCGACTTGCAAGATGCCGAACTCCTCCCGAAGCCGGTTCGCAACCCGGGTCGCACAGAGCAGGCAACCATCAGGATCGTCTGTCGCCAGTCTGGGCATGATGAACGTGTCGGTTAATGGTGTCATGCGTCACTCTCGCGGTGGCTGACGTGATCGTACGCCTGCCGGAAGAGCATCTGGACATGCTCGTCATCCAGAGTGTAGTAGACGAGCCGCCCGTGTTTTGAAGCCCGGACCAGCCCCTGATCTCTCAGCACTCGAAGCTGGTGGGATGCCGCTGAATCGCTCAGCCCCAACGCCCCGGCGATATCACCGACACAAAGCTGGCGATCTTCGAGGATCGCGATGATCCGCAACCGGGTCGGGTCGGCCATTGAGCTGAAAAGTTCCGCCATCTTCAGTGTGGTTAGAGCGCCGGGAATACTCCGGCGGGCTTCCCGCACCTGTCCGAGATCGACGATGGCGGAAACATCAAGTGGTCCGTTCACTTCATTGAGCTGTTCTGTTCTTTTTGGGCGTGCCATTCGGAGCTTTCATTTCCAGCAGTGAAGTCTTATATATGAATTATAATTCATATAATTAGTGATAGTTTACACCAGTCAAGGACTGGGTTCAAGATCAATCTGCAATCTCTGAAAGTACGATCTTGTCCAGAATCAGTCGGCTTCTTGACTGTCGGGCTGAAGCGACCCGCTGGATACCGGAAAATGGATCAACAATCCTGCCGCAACGGCTGACAGCAGGCCGCCGATGATAAACGGCAAACCTATGCCGATGTCAAAGAGAAAACCGGCACTGATCGGACCAATTAGGCGGGCCATCGCCTGGATGGATTGACCGATACCTAGCATCCCGCCTTGCTGATCCTGATGTGTGGTGAGCGAGAGCATGCTGGCGAGTGTTGGTGTTACCAGCCCCTGCCCGACGGCCAGCGCGCCAAGGCACAGCGATGCCAGCGCAAGGTTGGTAGACAACGGGATAGCCAGGAGAGCCAGCGCCATGATGATGACACCGGCGGAAGCAACGGTTCTCTCATCGGCGATGTCAGTGAGTTTTCCTATGAGGCCGCCCTGGACAGCGATCATAACCAGTCCGATAAAGGCAAAGACGATGCCAAGTTCGACTGCAGTCAATCCGAACTCTTCTTTGCCAAACAGGGCAAAGGTCGTCTCCATGGCTACGAATGCAAACATCGTCAGGAATCGCACTGAAAGAATTCGACTCATCGCAGGAGTCTGGATCGCGGCACGGTAATCTTTCCAGGAGATTGCTGCGCTCTCCTCGACTCCGGCAACCGGTTTTGACTCCGACAGTTTGAAAAACGCAAAGACTAAATTTCCGGCTGCCAGCGCTGCGGCAACATAGGCTGCTGTGCCAAAACCGAACGGACTCAGGCCAGCGCCGAGCGCTGGCCCGAACACGAAGCCGAGTCCGATAGATGCCCCGAGGAAGCCCATATACTTCGCTCGCTCCTCGGGCCTGGATACGTCGGCGATATAAGCCTGTGCTGCGGAAATCGTCCCGCCGAACAAGCCAGCCAGAATCCGTCCGACCAGCAGCAGCAGCAAGGTTCCTGCCAGGCCGGTCACCGTCAGGGATATTGCCGATCCCGCCAGACCAACCAGGAGGAGCGGCCGGCGTCCGTATTTGTCCGATAATCTTCCGATTACCGGGGCTGCCAGGAACTGTGCCGCCGAATAGCTGGTTAGCAGCAGTCCGAAAAGAAGTCCGGATGCACCAAGGTCTTCAGCGTAGAATGGCAATAACGGGAGGATGATCCCGAAGCCGAGCAGGTCAATGAAGACCGTCAGGTAAACAATAAACAGCGGTGAACGGCGCAACTACCCTCCTGGCCCTCAGGTGAGCGGATTGATCCGACCGACAATCTGGAAGCAGTTCCCGTGTGGATCCAGGTAAAACGCCAGACTGTCTCCAGCCTGGTTCTGCTGCTCCCACTGCAGTTTGACTCCGGTTGCTTCCAGCCGGGAGCGGAGATCAGCAAACTCCGATACCGGCACCGCAAATGCAAGGTGGGCCGGGTGGGTGAGGGCTGGTCCGTCACTGGTGTAGACCTCGAGAATGCCGCCATCCCCGTCGGTGATGAAGTTGATCCGTGGCGGGCCGTCCATCTCACGCATGACTTGCCAGCCAAAGACCGAACTATAGAAATCAACAACCTCATCGAAGTCATCTTCGCTTGCCGGAATTCCGACATGCTCGAGTCTGATCGCGGCACTCATAGTCAATCCCTCATTCCTCTGAGCAGTGCATCGTGCGCCGTACTTCATGATGACGAGATAGATTCCCGTTCGCCATCGTCAGAGAGCATGATACAATGCCGCGCTTGTAGCAAGGAGTCGCCTGTGGGACAACGCAGGATGCATGACAGGGAATAACCGGGGGTCGCAGGCGCCATCCCGGCAAGATCTGGTGTTGCCTGTCTACCTCCCTGCATCATTGCTCTCCTTCAGTGAAGGTTTATTGCTTCCGACGCTGCCGGTCTACGCGCTGAGCTTTGATGTTTCATTCGGACAGGCTGCCCTGGTGCTGGCCGCTGCCGGAATCGGCACGATGCTGGCGGATATTCCTGTTGGAATGGTGCTCAGCCGCCTCGGCATGAAACCGACCATGCTGATCGGAGCCGGCCTATCAACGTCAGCCATGTTCGCCCTGGCGCTGGCTACGTTCTACCCCGAGTTGGTCATCTACCAGCTCATTCATGGCATTGGCCGGGCCATGTGGTCAATTTCACGGGTGTCCTTTATCGCAGACTACGTGCCAGCAGGCCAGCGTGGCCGGGCAACATCTATCTTTGGCGGGTTGAATCGTATTGGCGCGTTTCTTGGACCGCTCGTTGGCGGTGTAGTCGCGACGCAATTCGGGCTATCCGCCGCATTTTACATGGCTGGCATTCTTGGTCTAATCGCCATTGCCATCTCGATCAAGTATGTTGATAGTTCCGGACACGTTCAGCGTCATGCCAGGCACATCCGGTGGGGTTTGGTGCGGACGATGATGCGTACCAACCGGCGAGATGTGACCGCCGCCAGCCTGGCTCAGGTGGCTGGACAGATGATCCGGGCCGGCAGGCAGACGATCATCCCGTTCTATGCAGAGTCGGTTCTCGGGTTAAACGTTGCCCAGATTGGGCTCATTCAATCGCTATCATCGCTGGTTGACATGGCGCTGTTTTTCCCGGCCGGCCACATCATGGACCGGTTTGGCCGGAAGTTCACGTCGGTGCCTTCATTTGGCCTGATGGCGCTGGCAATGGCGCTGATCCCGTTGACAACGAGCTTCGCAACGCTCCTGGCTGTCACGATGATCATGGGCATCGGAAATGGGCTAGGCAGCGGAGCGATGATGACCCTCGGCACCGATCTCGCGCCGCCAGGCGCGACAGCAGAGTTCCTGGGTATCTGGAGATTTATCGGCGACTCTGGACGTGCCGGCGGCCCAATTGTCGTTGGCGCGATGGCAGATTCGAGCGGTTTCGGGGTTACATCTCTCGTGCTGGCAGCAGTGGGTTTCGCATCGTCACTGACCCTGGCGGTCGTCGTCAAGGAGACCAAGGATTTTCATGTGGTCGCAAAGTCAGGAGAAACCTGACCTTACGCTGGCTAGTCCCCTGCCAGCGTCCAGACCCGTGTGCCGCCTTCGGATGAGATGAATACCCGGTCAGTTGCATTGGAGACGACCAACGAATCGACTGACGAAGCGTCCCCCAGTTGTACCCAGGTGAGTCCACCGTCGATACTGCGGAATGCGCCGTTGTTTCCAGCAATCCAGATCGCGTTGTTGTTGGCCGGGTCAATCTCTACGATATTGAAGCGGAAGAATATCGATTGCTCGTCCTCCGGGATCTCCTGACTGAGAGGATCAACGGAGAAGGTGGCGTTTTCCAGTCCGTCTCGGGACCAGGTCCAGGTGTCGCCGCCATCATCGCTGACCCCGGTTCGGGAAGACGTGGCTACAACGATGCGTCCATTGGAAATTCCGACTCCGGCATCGCCGAAAAACTGGGTGATTGCGCCATTCAGATCGGGCGTCGTTCGGTCGGTGATGTCCAGAACGAACAACCGTCCGGTGCCACCCTCGGTGACGCCGACAACATAGATCAAGTTATCTGGCGCTATCTGATCGGCGCTAATCGAGAATACTTCTTCTCCGGCCAGATCGGGATACTGTGTCCAACTCGTTCCGCCATCGGCTGAGATACTGAGCCCGCAGGCAGTGCCGTAGACGAAGTCGCCTTCAGCGTCCTCAAATGCATACATCGGCTGTCTATCCATGCTTGCTTCGATCGTTTCCCAGGTTTGACCACCGTCGAAACTCCGATTGAACGCATAGAATGAGACGCCTCGACCGCAAGAAGATCGGTCTCCCGTATAGAGGATTTCGCTACTGGTTGACGAGACAATGGGCTCACCGCCAGGGAACGCACCCACCTCAGTCCAGGAGTTTCCTCCGTCCAGCGATTGGTTCAGACTGTCTTCGGTGATTGCGTAGAGAACCAGTCCATTGACTGATCCACTAAACATCGACAGGACAGGACTGCCGGAGACCAGCAGTTCAGCGCCACCTTGTGGTAGCGGGATCTCTGTCGGAGTCGCCGACGGCGGGGATTCGGTCGCGGTGGCGGCCTCGGTAGCCGTGGCTTCAGCTGTTGGCGGCAGTGTCGGCGATTCAGGTTCAGGTGTGGTTGGTTCGTTGGTAGCGGTAGGTTCCGGAGCAGTCGATGTCGGCTCAGGCGGGATCGGTGTCAGCGCTTCGGTTGGCGCTTGCGCTTCAGATGAGGTCCCTTCGGATCCGGCGTCGTTGTCGTCGCCTGATCCAGAACAGGCAACCAGAATCAGGCTTGCAACACTCAACAAACAGACCAATCTGACCACATTTGATACTCGTCTTGTGCTTGTTGCCATTTGAGTACGTCATCCCTGTAAGAAGCCAGATTCGACACTTGTCCACGACATCTTCAACTCCGTCGTCAACGCTTCGTAACGCAGATTTTACTGCGCGAGAAGGATCTGACCTACACAGAGGCAGCGTTTATCCTCTATCCTCTGTTACTGGAGTGACCCTGCTGGAGTCCTGAGGGGAAGTGTATGAGCGAAGGCCACAGTCATGGTCCGAGCCTGCGAGCTGGCGCGCGATACCAGAAGAGAATGCTACTTTCGTTTATCCTGGTCGTCGTGTTCCTGATCGTCGAAGTTATCGGCGGTGTTCTCGCAGGTTCACTGACGCTCATATCTGACGCCGGCCATATGTTCACCGACGCAATCGGCATCGGCATGGCGCTGGCGGCGATCCAGCTGGCCAGCCGGGGCAGTGAAAATCACCAGCGCACCTTTGGACTCTACCGTCTAGAAATTCTGGCAGCTTCGGCAAACGTCCTGCTGCTGACCGGTGTCGGCTTGTACATCCTCTATGAGGCTGTGCAACGGCTGCGGCACGAAGCTGAGGTGCTGAGCGGTCCGATGTTGATCATTGCCACGCTCGGGCTCATCGTCAATATCATTGCATTTCTGCTCCTGCGCAGCGGCGCGGAAGAGAGCCTCAACGTCGAAGGCGCATATCTCGAAGTGCTGGCGGACATGCTTGGCTCCATCGCAGCAATAGTTGCGGCTCTACTCATCGGAGTAACCGGGCAGAATTGGATAGACGCTGTATTTGCCGCTGGCATTGGTCTTTTCGTCCTGCCGCGTGCTTTTCGCCTCGGCAAACAGACCGTACGGATTCTCATTCAGTCTGCGCCGCCTGGTCTGGACATCATGCAGCTTGAACGTGACCTGCTTGCAATCGAACATGTTGGCGCGGTGCACGATCTGCATGCCTGGACGCTCACGTCAGATATGGAAGTCGGATCTGCCCATCTGGTCGTCGAAGATGGCGGTGATCCATTTGACATATTACGTGCCGCCGACTTGCTCTTTGAGAGATACGGGATCAGACACACGACGGTGCAACTGGAACCATCGGGATATGAGCGCCGTGATCTGGAAGAAGAATGGTGACCGGCGCTCAGAAACAACCGGGTCCGATTACTTCGGTGCAGGAAGTCAGGGCGATCGTTGACTCCGCTGACGGTCCCCAGTTTATGCTTCCTGAGCGATTTGAACATGTCTCGTTTGCCAACTACGAGATTCCTCAGGGTGTGCCCGGTCAAGAAGAAGTCATCGAAAAGTTGCGCGGTATCCTTGAAAACCCGGCAACCAGACAACGCTTCTGGCAGCGGCTGAAACAACCGGAAACAGGCCAGGGTTTGTACATCGCTGGTCCGCCCGGTGTCGGTAAAACCCATCTTCTCGCCGCCACCTTTATTGAAGCAGATGAGCCAAAATTGTATGCCACATTCGATGAGTTCATGGCAGCCGCTGGCACGATGGGGATGCGCGATCTGGCTGACTACCTGGCCGCGAACCGGCTGGTCTGCATCGACGAAATTGACCTCGACGACCCTGCCAGCATCATGCTGCTCACATCGCTGCTGGGCATCATGCTCGACGCTGGCACCAGGGTTATCGCGACGGCGAATGCCAGTCCGCAGCTCATGTCATCGGAAGCCCGCAACACCGCGGCTTTTCATCGTGAGCTTGGAATCATCGCCGATGCATTCGACCTGATCTGGCTGGATGGCGCGGACTGGCGAATGAAACTCGGGGCGATGGATCGGTCAGACTGCGGCGATGCCGATGATACCCAATCGCTACATCTATCCTGGCAGGCATTGCTTGAACTTCTCAGGTCTACTCACCCGATGTACGACGCCGCCTGGCTCAAACAGACGTCGGCAATTGTCCTGAACGACATGAAACCGCTTGCTGATTCCGATCAGGCTATCCGGTTTGTCAGGTTCATCGATCGCGTCTACGACCGGAATGTCGGGCTGTATGTCAGAGCTGAACCTCCGCCGTTCGAAGCAATTCTGGAACCGATTGCCGGCGATGGCCGTCACGCACTGCACTATGCTCGCTGCCGTTCGCGGCTTGTTGAATTGCTTGGCTATGGTGACCAGACCGGATTGAAATCTGCCAGCGGGTCGGTTGTCAGCTGAGTAAGATCGCTGCCATCTGGAGCAACCAGATAGATATTTTTGTTGCCGTCCCGGTTACTGACAAAGGCAATCAGTCCGCCGTCAGGCGACCAGACTGGCCCGGCGTCGGTGGCTTCGCTGCCAGTCACCGTACGTTGACCGGTGCCGTCGCTGTTGACTGCGCAGATATCGCTGCCTTCAAATCCTCCGCAAGCGTAGACAATCTGCTGTCCGTCCGGAGACCAGAATGGAGAATGGTCGGCTTCAGTATCGGTCGTCAGTATCTGGAGACCGGTTCCATCCACGTTGACGACCCAGATATCAGCGTCGCCCGAACGAGTGCTCATAAACGCAACTTTCGCGCCGTCTGGTGACCAGACCGGGGTTCGGTCGCTCGCCGGATCGACGGCGACCTCTCGTGGTGTGCTGCTATCCGGCATCTGGATCAGAATGTCTCCGCTAGGCACTTCACCACCGGGGTAGGATCTCTCGATTAAAATGCCGCTCTGCTCCGACCATCCGCCGACTTCGTCGTGTCCCGGTCCGGAGGTAAACTGCCGCAGGCCGGTGCCGTCGCTGTTGACGATATAGAGATTACCGCCACCTGATCTCCAGCTGCCAAAGACGAGCTGGGTTCCATCCGGTGACCAGAGCGGTCCATATGCCCGGGCTGGATCGGAGGTCACTGGTCGGACGTTCGAGCCGTCGGCGTTCATGACATAGATATCAGCGCGAGGAACGCCGTCGGCCAGGAAGTTGCGGACGAACGCGATCTGGCTGCCGTCAGGCGACCAGACCGGATGCTGGTGGCTGCGCCAGAGGTTCAGCTCCGGTTCCCAGGTGAGGTTCAGTCCGTTGAGGCCAGAGCGGTCAATCGACCAGACATCAGCTTTTTCAACTTCGCCGCTGAGGAAGGCGAGCTTTTCTCCACCTGGTTTGGCTGGTGGCGGCCGACCTGCGCCTTCATAACGCCAGCCGTAGTAGTGTTGTCCAACGTTTCCGGCTTCAACCTGCCACTCTGGATCGTTCGATGGCGTGTAGGTCATACAGCGCCGTTCGAAGCACTGCATCATGACGCGCATTTCCGTGCCGGCCACATTCACATTCGCCCAGTAGGCTTCGGTTATCGGCCGTCCGGTGGCGAAGAACGGATCTTGAAATATCTTGTCCTGAACGAACTCTCCATTTTGCCAGACCATGCCTCGCGAGATCATGAAGTACCAGAATGGCCAGGCAACGTTGTGCCCGGTGACATCGTCGTAGAACTCCATCCAGACACGCTCCGACTCGAGTCCGTAGTCGAGTTGCACGTTGCCTTCTCGATCGAGCCACTCCTGAACCAGCAGCTTCGTTCTGTCCGGCGCGCGCTCCATCAAACCGGCAAAGGTCGCGTAGGTTGGAGAATCCGGGTCGTCTTGATCGCCGGCAACGTTGATCTCCGCCGGACCAATCCATTGGAAATCGGTATCCCCAAGCTGAATCTGTCCGGTGACCATCTCGGTTACCAGCAGACCGTTCGTGACATACCAGACCGACGATGGATCGCTATCCGGGAAGGTGATCTCCATGCGGCTCTTGTCAAAATACTGAATCTCCCGCTGCCCGTCCGGGGACTGAGCATAGGCTTCGTAGCGAGCGTCAGTGAGCGCCGCCCCCCACATCCAGGTGCGAGTTGCAACGTATTCATTGACTGGCTTGTCGGTTCGATCCCAGGTTTGCTGGAAACTGGCATTTCCAGGTGCAGGTCCGGCTAGCTGTGCCAGGACCGATGATCCCACCGACGTCAACACAAAAACGATTACGACCAGTAGTCCGGCTCTGCGGAAAATCACCGGTGAATATGCCTCTCTTCGGTCGCTCGCCACCGCGACCTCCGGAAATTGGTGCAACTGCTCATGATCGCCCAGATAGACACAAGCTTGTCGTTAGAATGGTTCATCGACCGTAGAGGACAACACGAGATTCTCATCTGACGCTACATCGGATGTCAATCGCCGAACGTGGCTACCGTCCGAATCCATGACATACAAGTCGTTTTGCCCGTCCCGGTCACTCACGAAATAGATTTTACTGCCATTGGACGACCAGGTCGGCTGGCGGTCGTTGCTGGTTGTCGTTGTCAACGTGCGCGCGTCCTCCCCATCGCTGGTCATGGTCCAGATGTTGTTGTCGCCCGAGGAGCTATCGACGAAGGCTATCATCGATCCATCCGGTGACCAGGCAGGGTGGGAGACAGCGCCGCTTGAAGACAGAAGCAGCTGCTGACCAGAGCCATCGCTGTTCATCACCCAGATATTTCCGGCGCCGGAACCGCTGTCGCTGACGAAGATGATCTGTGACTGGTCCGGCGACCAGGAGGGCATCCGGGCTGTGCTGTCGGTTGGAGTCAGCCGAACCGGTTCGCCGCCGTTGACGTTGCCGACGGCAATCTCCGATCCGGAGTCAGTATCAGCCGAAAGTTGCCGTTCGATCAAGAGTTGTTGCCCGTTGGTAGACCAACCCGCTACAGTGTCAATGCCGGAACTTGATGTAATCTGCGTAATGAGCGTGCCGTCTACCTCCTTCACGAAGATGCCGTTCTCACCCAGGCTCCAGTATGCGATGAGAGATCCATCAGGCGACCAGTATGGGGACCTGCTCTGCCCGGTGGTGAGTTTTCGCAGGTTTGAACCGTCACGATCGATGAGATAGACGCTATCTTCCCCGTTTTCTGAGCGGACAAAAGCAATCTGTGAGCCATCCGGCGACCAGACTGGTGAGGAATCGACGGCATTCGACGTACCGGTCAGCGACCGTAGCGCGGTTCCCGTGGCGTTCATCGCCCAGATCTCAGTTCCCCGCTGCCATGCTAGCAGGTGCTCGGCTACCCCGTATCGCCAGATGTGGTAGTGGAGGCCGACATTCCCGGCTTCGACCCGCCACTCCGGCGCGTTGACCGGGGTATAAGTCAGGCAACGTCGTTCGAAACACTGGATCAACACGTCTACCGGGACTCCGGCGAGCCGGACTGTTGCCCAGTAAGGTTCGCTAATTGGCCGGCCGGTTGCGAAAAATGGATCCTGGAAGAGGGTGCTAGTGATGAACTCGCCATCCTCGACAACCAACCCCTGCGCGTTCATGAATTCCCAGAACGGCGCGGCTATGTTGTGTCTGGTGACGTCGTCAAAGAAACCAAGGTGGATGTTCTGGGTTGCGGCACCGCTGTACAGGCTGATATTTCCAGCCCGGTCGATCTGATTGGAAACAAGCGCTGTGCCCAGGTCCGTCGTTTCACCGAGCAATTCCGCGAAGGTCGCGTAGGTCGGGCTGTTCGGGTCGTCGCCGTCGCCAGCGACGTTGACGGTTGCCGGCTCAAGCTCCTCGAAGGCGGTATCGCCGAACTGCATCTCGCCGGTAACCATTTCAACGACCAGCAACCCGTTTGTGACATACCAGATGGATGAGCTATCCGAATGGGGTAGAGAGATCTCCATCCGGCTTTTGTCAAAATACTGGACCGCCCGGCGTCCGTCTGGTGAATCGGCATAGGTCTCCCAGATTTCCTCGGTGTAGGCTGGTCCCCACATCCAGGTTCGAGATACGTTCCCGGTCACCACTGGCGTATCAGTGCGCTCCCAGGTGCGTTGAAAGAATCCATTGCTCGCCGAAGGGTTTTGTGCCGCCACCTGGCCGGTCACGGTCAGCGTTCCGATGATGAATACTGGAAGCAGTGCAGTCAGGAGACGGCGGCGCATAGGTTGATGATCCCTACAGATTATTCGATCGAATCGAAATGGCTAGATACTTACGTCAGCACACAAATGTAGTCAAACGGGAAGCCACTGGTCAATGTGAGCGGCGCTGATTGAAAGCTCACCTTCGTGCTAGCATATCCCAGCATTTGAATGGTTATGAGAAGGAGAACGTTATGCCAATCGTCGCCGCGGCTGTCGCGCCGCACGGTTTTCCAATCATCCCTGACATCAGCGAACATGCTGATGGCGCGCTGAAAACACGTGAAGCAATGCTAGAGATGGGTCGCCGGTTCAACGAAGCCAACGTCGAGGTAATCTTCATCACCGGACCTCACGGGATTCGGGTAAATGGTTTTCTGACGCTCGCCGATACCTACCGGGCAGCCGGGATGTTGCGATACGAAGGAAACACTGTTGAGTTGAATATGCCTGTCGCGCTAGATCTTTCTGACAGGATATTTGAGCGAGCTATTGAAGCAGGCATCCCGGTTGCTCAGGTCGGCTATGGTGGTTCCAATCGCATGCAAAGCACTTACCCGGCGGACTGGGGTATTTTGACGCCGCTCTGGTTCGCTGGTTGGAATCAGAACATGCCGATGATGGGTGACGCGCTCGCCGATCTGCTACTCGGGCTTCCCGAAGACGTGACCGGACCGGAGATTGTCGTCGTCAACACGTCGCGGATCGTCTCACGGGAGGATCATGTGGCATTTGGACGGGTCGTTGCGGAGGTCTGTCAGGACGACCCGCGCCGGATTGGGTTCATTGCCTCCTGCGACTGGGCTCACCGTCACGATGCCGATCATCCCAACGGCTTTCACCCGGACGCGCCGAGAATGGATGCCATGGTGTCGGATGCCATTCGAGACAACGACCCGATCAGCTTGATCAATCTGGATGACGAGTTTATTCGAAATGCGGCAATCGACGGCCTCTGGCAGTTGCTGATGCTGGCCGGTGCGATGGATGTTGTGCCGATGAACGTCGACTTCTTGAGTTACGAAGCGCCGACATACTACGGGATGATCGTTGCCGGCTATGAGCCGGTATCTTGATGGCGATTGTTCCAGCTCCAGCATGCATTTCACGAAACTATAAATCTGACGTTGGAAAAACGATGCAATGAGCGACCCCAACAACGAGTTGTTCGTCAATCTCGGCAACCGGCTGTACCGGATCGACCGGCCCTGGGGTGCCTGGCCGGATAGCATACCCCGGGCGGCTGTCAGTCAGATTGCTGTGGACTCCAACAACAACCTCTATGTGATTCAACGCGGGGATCCGCCGGTCATCGTGTTCAAGAGTGACGGTTCCTATCTTCGTTCGTGGGGCAGCGGACAGATTGCGGACCCGCACGGCATCTTCATCACCAGTGATGACCGGGTATGCATTGTTGATCGGGATGCCCACCAGGTGTTGATCTTTGACCTCTATGGCCAACTCAAGTGCGAGCTCGGCGAGCGGGGCAGGCCGAGATTCAGGCTGCCTTTCAATCACCCGACCGGCGTAGCCGTGGCGTCAGACGGTGAGATCTACGTCTCTGATGGCTACGGGAACAGCAGGGTGCATCGCTTCTCGGCAGAGGGCGTATATCTTTCATCCTGGGGAGAGCCAGGAAATGGTCCAGGCCAGTTCACAACCCCGCATGCGGTCTGGGTAACCAGGCAGAACCAGGTACTGGTCGCGGACCGGGAAAATAACCGCATTCAGGTGTTTGAACGGGATGGAACATTTGTGAGAGCCTGGTCCGATCACTATCACCCGATGGATATCTGGGAAGACCAGCGGGGAATGATCTATGTCACCGATCAGATTCCAAGATTGAGCATGCTGACGCCGGATGGCGATCTGGTAGGTCGTTGCCGGCCTGTCCCCCAGATGGCGCACGGGATCTGGGGCGATGCCCTCGGGAATCTCTACTGCTGCGAGACCTCCGGGGATATCCGGATAAGCCGGTTAACCAGAATAGCGGACGATACCGGCGAAAGAGATGAGGCTTCATGAACCCCGATGAACCAGTGATACTCACCGAGGACCAAGCGTTCGATCTGCTGGCATTCATGCTGGCGACAGCCGAGTTGAATACAACTGAGCCAAGAGGTTACGCAACCCGGCGACTCATCGAAGCCTCTGAACAGCTGGCAGCGGCCATGGCAAGCCAGTCAAACAGCCAGAGCAGCAAATGGCTGATCGAATTCAGGGAAACACTGGCCAGCGCGCTGGCCTCACGATCTGCTGATCCGGACGAGTTCATATCATTTGTCCGGTCGATCACCGGAGAGATTGCCGGAGAACTCAAACGTCGCTCTCTCGCGAGCGATCGGGAGGTTTTCTGATATGGAAACCTCATCAGCTGACGCTGAAGCGACCTTCCGAATCATACGGAGCCGGAGAGCGGTCCGGCAGTTCACCGACAAGCCAGTTTCAGTCACCGACTTGCGGCAGATTCTGACAGCCGCCCGGTGGGCATCAAGCGGTGGAAACCGGCGATTGCACCGGTTCCTTGTATCGCGTGATCCGTTGAAGATAGAACTGATCTCGAAGATCGGTCCAGGCTTTTTCGGCACGCCAACCGCGATCATCGCCATTTTGACCGATTTGGCGGTTTGCGCTGAAGAAGAGGTCCCGGTTGGTGATGACTCCGTCGTCCTGATCGATGTCGGCACTGCTTCGATGAACATGCAGCTCGCCGCCCACGCGCTCGGGCTGGGTACAACGCCGGTGACTTCGTTCAGCAAGTCAGGGGCGAGTGTTGTCCTTGATTTGCCGGATCACCTCAGACCAGAGATGATCATGCAAGTCGGGCATCCCCTTCAACAGGACCCTTCTTCCCCGCGCAGGAGGGGCAAACGGATTCAGATCGAAGATCTTAGCTACTGGGAATCGATCGATGGCGATTTCCCGAAATCATAGACATTTGGATACAGGGAGATGGAGGAGAATACGGGATGGGGGACACGACAATCCGACCTAGACTGCGGGATCTCGGTATCCAGCATGGTGTTTTACCGACCGGCGAGTTCAATGCCATTACCGATGTCGCCGGCGTTCGAGTCGGGCATACAACAATCATTGAAGGCATGCCGGGAGATGGATCTGCAGTCGCACGAACCGGCATCACCGCTATCCACCCGCACGCTGGATCGGCGTTCCAATCGATGGTTCCGGCGGCAATTGACGTGCTGAACGGTTCCGGCGAGATCACCGGACGTTCTCAGGTGGATGAGTATGGCTATCTGGAATCCCCGATACTGATCACCAACACATTTTCGGTTGGTGAGGCGCACCGGGGCTGTGTGGAATGGCTGGCGCAGCATGAACCAAGTCTGGGCCGGAGTCATTTCATTATTCCGGTTGTTGCCGAAACCTACGACGGGTTCCTCAATGAAGTGACTGCTCAGCATGTCACTCGCGAGCATGTCTTTGCCGCGCTCGATAGTGCGAAAGACGGCACTGTCGAAGAAGGCAACGTCGGCGGCGGCACCGGGATGGGACTCTTCGGGTTCAAAGGCGGCATCGGCACGGCTTCACGGGTCGTCGATGTTGGAGATCGACAGTTCACGACTGGTGTGCTCGTGCAGGGAAACACCGGACGGCGACCGAATCTGATGGTGTGCGGTACGCCGGTAGGTCGTGAAATCACCGACCTGATGCCGGTCTCCGGAAGCCCACACAGCGCTGCAGGCCGGGAAGGATCGATCATCGTTGTCATTGCAACCGATGCGCCGCTGACGAACCGGCAACTGAAACGGCTGTGTAAACGTGGCATGCTCGGCATGGGCACGGTCGGTTGCTCGGCAGGACATTCTTCGGGCGATCTGCTGCTCGCCTTTTCGAACGCGGACTCGGTGCGCTTAGATCGGTCGAACGATGACACGCTGGTTAGCCTGACGAGAGTCGCCGATCAACATCTCAACCCGATCTTTGAGGCGGTGATCGAAGCTACCGGCGAGGCAATTCTCAATGCGCTAGTCGCCGCTGAAACCCTTACCGGACGCGACGGGAACACGTTGTACGGCTTGCCACACGACCGGTTGCGGGAGGTCGTCGCACGGTACGGGCGATTGGTTAGCTAGCGTCCAGGTTTCGGACCGCAAGATCCTCATGAGCATCGAGTTTGCAAATGCTGGCTGCCAGATCAGCCATCGACCGGGCAACAGCCTGGGATGTGTGACTGGCGATCTGCTGGTAGGCTGATCGCAGGAGCGGAGGTCGCCACCTCGCGTTGTGAGCGTCGCTCGCTATCAGATGTACGCTGCCGCGTTCGATGAGCCGCCAGGCAAATCGTTGTGCGTCAGCACCATGGTAGCCGGACAGACTCGGCGCATTGATCTGCATGAACACGCCTGAACCGACAAGTTCATCAATGAACGACGGGTTCTCCCGCAGGTAAGGGTATCGTTCGGGATGGGCAAGGATAGGCGTCAACCCCGCATTCATAAGCCGACAAATTACTCGTTTCACCGTCGAATCTCGCCACTGGTGGTGTAGATACAACTCGATCAGCACATATGAAGTGTCGTTGAGTGTTATCAGCTCGCCCGACTGAAGCCGTTCGACGAGATCTGGCGCAATCCGAACTTCGCTGCCGGACAAAATAGCGATGGCAAGACCTGACTGGACCGCCGCCGCATGTAGCTGTTCAACTCGCTCGGGTATTTCTCGTGGGTTGCTGTGGTGTGCATGCGGTGTTGCGATGATGGACTTGATGCCATCTTTTTCCGCGAGTCGGAGCATCTGGATCGCGTCGTCGAGGGAACGCGGACCATCATCGACACCGGGGAGTATATGAGCGTGAATATCGACCATTGAGCCGGCGAGGTGCTCGAAGTTGAATACCTCGCCGGCCTGAGATTCTAATTCAGCGTCGCTTCCCACAGGCTGCCTCCACCAAAGACAAGCAATCTGTCCGGTCCGGACAGCCAGACCATATCATGACTGATCATGCCCGGTGGAGTTGCGCTGGTAGCTGGAACCTGTGTCCACTGGTTGGTGTCGAAACTGAACACCCAGAGGTCGTTGCCCGCATTGCCGGAAACATTCCCGCCGAAAACGAACCACTGATTCGCTGCATAGCGATTGGCAGCTGCGTAGAAGTTTCTTGAAGGGGGGCCGCCAGACACCTGTGTCCAGGTTCGGCTATTCACATGGTAGGACCACATGTCTCCCAGATACCCGGCGCTGTTCGACTGGCCGCCGAACAGAACCATTCGGCCGGTGCCAGGGTCAAAGCCGGTGCGCAACAGGCAGCGCTGCTCTGGCCGGGTTCCATTTCCGGATACGTCTGTCCAGGAGTCATCGTTCAGGTCGAATGCCCAGGTGTCGTTGAAACGACCGTTGGCGGTAAAGCCATGCGAAATATAGAGCGTGTTGGTGGCAGGATCATAGGTTCCGCCAGCGCCATAACGGGTGAGTGGTCCGGCGTTGTCGGGTTGGAGTTGCTGCCACTGATTTGCAGCAACATCATATGCCCAGACATCGCTGTAGAACCCGACATCCTGGCCGCCGAAGACGATAACGCGGTTGTTGGTCGCGTCATAGACACCGTTGTGACCGAGTCTGGCGGATGGCGCAGGTCCGCCGGTGTTGATCTGGTTCCACTGCTGGCTGGCGACATCATATACCCAGAAATCAGCGAGAGTCGCGCCGCCGGATTGACCGCCGTGCAGGTACACCTTGTCGCCGGCAGCGTTTGCGATCAAGGCATGGTTCGTGCGGCTTGAAGGCGTCGGACCAGTCGGGTTTATCTGTTGCCAGCTGACGCCGGTCGGGACCGATGGGGCTGGCGCGGGCACCGGCTGGCTGTTCATATCCGGGTAGCGCCACTGGAAGTAGTGCTGGCCGACGTTCCCTGCTTCAACCTGCCACTCCGGTGCGTTGCTTGGCGTGAACGTCAGGCAACGGCGCTCGAAGCACTGGATCAGGACGAGCTGCTCAGCGCCGCCGACCAGAACGTTTGCCCAGTAGGCTTCGCTGATCGGCCTTCCGGTTGCAAAGTAGGGGTTAGCGAAGAGCTGGCCGCTGGTTGTCTGCCCGTTCTCGAAGATCGTTCCCGAGGAGTTCATGAAATCCCAGAACGGTTGTGCGATCGCATGGTTGGTGACATCATCAATGATGGCGCTGGCGATGTTCCGGGCAGCGAGCGACCCGTCTTCAGTGACCGTGCCGTCCCGGCTGAGGCGCTGGGTGATGAGTGTGCCTGGTTGGAGCGGAGCTTCATCGAGAATGTTTTCGAATGTGGCGTAGGTCGGGCCATTTGGGTCGTTTGCGTCGCCAGCGACATTGACGTTTGCCGGGTCGTGATCTTCGAAGTCATCATCGCCAACTTGCAGATTGCCAGACACCAGTTCAACAACTAGCAGCCCGTTTGTCACGTACCAGATGCTGTTTGGATCGCCGCCGGGTTGGCTGATCTCCATTCTCGATTTGTCATAATACTGTACCGTTCGTGTGCCGTCCGGAGATTCGTCGTACGCTTCCAGGAGACCGGTCGTGTTCGCCTGCGGCCCCCACATCCAGGTGCGGACAGCCTGAAGGTCTGCGACCGGGCGATCGGTCCGTTCCCAGGTGCGCTGGAAGGCTGAATTGAACGGATTTTCCGCGAAAACAGTGCCGACCGCTGCCCAGCCAAGAGAGAGCAAGACAGCAAATATAAGGGCGAACTTGATCCAGCGCATCCGATTCACTCCGGTTCTCTAGTATTTCTGACCAATTACACGATTTTACTGACCTGCATCGTAGTCTCTGAATATTACAGAGAGGCTACACTCCAGGCTGATATCGTTCGTTTTAGAAGGAGCGCTTACTACTGATGTCCGGAACTATCGATGCGAGTCCCGAACGAACCACAATGCTAAGTGAGATCGCCAGCCAGGTCGTCGAATTTCTGCGAAACGACACCGGCGTGGAGGTGTTTCATCCGACCGATGTGACCGAAGCATCGCTATCTGACGCCTTTGACCGGCTGGATGCGGCAATCGGGCAGTTGAACGACCTCGCGTCGGTCTACGCGCCAGGCGCACAGGCTGATGTTGAACCGCTGGCGCTGCCAGTGGCGGTGCTTACCGGGGAATATCTCTGTGTGGCTGCTGGCGGTGTCTGGCTGGAGCCGGAAGACGATCCGGATGCGACAGTCTGGATACTCATGCCGGAACAGGCAGCGACTGATCTGACATCCGCTGTCCGTATTTCTCTGCTGAGCGGTCAGCCTGATATGGCGGCTATCATGCGAAAGCTCACCGGACAGCGGGTTCATCAAACACCAGAATGAACGATCATCTCAGGAAACAGCAAGCACTGATCCGATCCTGCACCAGGTGTGTCGAGGCTGGCTTTATCGACCAGGCCGGCCCGATTCTGGCAGGTAACGCCGCCGCTCGATATATGGTGATCGGCCAAGCGCCGGGGCCAACCGCGGTGGAGCGTCCGTTGCCATATTCAGGGGCGACTGGTGTCAAACTGCAAGCATGGATGAAAGAAGCTGGCTTTGACGCTGGCGATTTCCACGATCCGGATGTCTTTTACCTGACGTCATTGACCAAATGCTTCCCCGGGAAGGCGACCAGCGGATCCGGAGATCGCCCGCCGGGTCGACAGGAGATCGCGCTCTGTTCTGATCATCTCGACACTGAACTAAAGCTGGTTCAACCCGAGGTGATCCTGCCTCTGGGAAGACTCTCGATTTCCAGGCTGTTGCCGTCGATGCGGCGTCAACCGCTCTCCGACATTATCGGACACTCCTATCCGGCTGAACTCCCGGCTGCTGGGACTGCAATGGTCCTCCCGCTGCCACACCCTTCCGGAGTATCGCGGTGGCTCAACGATAGTGACCACCAGCAATTGCTTGCCGATGCGCTGAATCGACTCAGCAAATTGCGGCAGGAACTGGCTCATGGCTGAACCATCGATCGGATCTCCAACATTGATCGAAAGGGGTGAAATGGGGCATGCAACCAGAATTCAGATCGTCGTTATTTGTCTGTTGCTAGTCGTTGCTATTCCCCTCTCTCTGGCAGCAGCGAGTGATGCCACGCTACCTCGTGATGTAGAGATGACAGCGCGGTTGCAGGAGATGCAATTCGCCGGTGTCGAGACCGTGGTTACCGGCTTGAACTGGTTTGGCCGGTTCGCTCCGATGGCTCTAACCAGCCTGATTATCTCGATCGTCCTGGTGGCGAAAAGGCGATTCTGGGAGGCTGGTTTTGTGCTGGCAGCCTTCGTGCTCTCCCGAGTAGCAAATGGGTTGCTGAAACTGATCATTGGCAGCCCGCGTCCAGACGGTGATTTGGTCAGAGGGAGTGAACAAGCCAGCGGCTACGGGTTCCCAAGTGGCCACACGATGTCGACCTTGATGTTCGTTGGCGCGCTCGTCTACCTGCTCTATCAGAGCGATTCAGGAAAGGTGTTGCGAATTGTGGGGCTGGTGGCTGGCCTGCTCATCGCGCTCGGGATGGGATTTAGCCGAATTTACGTCGGCGCGCACTGGCCGTCAGATGTGGTCGGCGCTTATCTCTGGGGAGGTATCTTCCTAGTCGCGGTCATCGCCGTGTATCACTGGCTGCGTGCTCGAACCGCCAGTGGGAGCTGGCGTGGCTGAAGATCTTGCCAGCACTTCATGCAACTGTTCAAGGCTGGTCAGCCGGTGTTCGGCGTCCTGGTGTTCCTGAATTTGCAACCCAAATCGGTCGATCAATGCCGGGGTGATACCGGCCGCCCGCGCGCCGACGACGTCGAAATCATAGGAATCTCCGACGTAGAGCACTTCGCTGGAGTTGAGGTTCATGGCGGCGATGGTCCGCTTGAAAATGACAGGATCAGGTTTCCCCACCCCGTAAGTGTCCGGGGAGACAACGATCTCAAAATGATCTTCGACCTGCATGGCGCGAACCGCGTCGTGCACATAGCGGTTATTTGAGAGGACGCCGATACGGATGCCGGTCACCTTCAGGCGGTCAAAGACTGCGACGGCATCGTCGTAAAGCCGTTGCTTTTTGATCGCATCTCGCTGAGAGAAGAGATCTCGAAACTCCGGATGGTGGTCGTCATGAAGCCCGAGTTCGTGAGCGATTGCGCCGACCCAGTCGCCTTCGGTTGTAATACCAGTGTGGTCCGCCCGGGCGAAAGCCAGGTAGATATCCTCCATGGTGAACTGGTGTCCAAACTGTCCTGCCACTTGCCGGGTGTGGACGTAGCGGTGGGGGTCGGTGTATGAGATCGTATCGTCCCAGTCAAAGAGAATGGCTTTATATCGTGAACTGATCACCTGTCACCTTTCGTGTTTCCCGTGAACGGCAGCTCGAATCGCGACGCTGCGAGAGCAGGAAGTGTAACACTGGCATTTAATCGGCTGATAAGAGAATGGTTAGCTCAGGAAGATGTCGGGAACCCCAGACCGAGACGCCGCATCGACGTCCATTGGCCGTCGCCGATGATCAGGTGGTCGATCAGCTCGATATCCAGCAAGCCAGCTGCTTTGTTGAGATCGGCGGTAAGGGAAACATCTTCAGCCGAAGGGGTCGGGTCGCCGCTCGGGTGATTGTGAATGATGGCGATGGCTGGCGCGTTGGTCCGTATCGCTTCCTGAAAGATCTCACTTGCCCGAACCTGAGCGCTGTTGACACTGCCGCTGTACAACGCGTAAGCGCGAAGATAACGGTGTTTGGTGTCGAACAGCGCAACATGCAGTTCTTCGTGGTCGAGAGCGACCATCTTCGGCAGAAAAATTCGGGCGATATCCTCAGGAGTCCGGATTTGCGGGTGATCTTCCGGCGTGATCGCCGCAACCCGGCGACCAATCTCAAGCGCAGCCAGAATCTTGATCGCCTTGGCCGGGCCAAGTCCTTTCATTTTCTGTAGCGAATCAAGGTCGTTCTGCATCAATCCGCGGAGCGTTCCACCGCTTTCTTTTATTATGCGTTGAGAGAGCGACATGACGGATTCGCCTTTGCTGCCGGTGTTGACGATGATTGCCAGCAATTCGGCGTCAGAAAGCGCTCCTGGACCGCGCATCATGAGTTTTTCACGCGGCCGTTCGCCCTCTGGAAGTTCCCGGATCATCAAGCCACGACCGGTCGGCGATGTCACAAGAGAACCACCTCTCATACCCGTTTGTTATTTCTGCATCTGGTCAATACTAGTGCGGAAGTGTACTGACCTGCGTCACTATCGAGCCCGCAGGTTCAGTCTAGCAGGTCAACGCGTGACCATTTGCTCCAGCTCATCGGCAATCATCGCGCCGATCTGCAACGAAGATGTGGCTGCCGGAGACGGAGCATTGCGAACATGGAGGATGCCACCATCGTGATCGAAGACAAAATCATCAACCAGCTCACCGTCTGCCGAAAGCGCCTGTGCCCGGACACCGGACGGACCTGGACGTAAATCAGTCAGCTCCAGCTCGGGAATGAACTTCTGTAGCGACGCCAGGAAACGTCGCCGGCTGACGTCACGCAGACTCTCATCGACACCGACACGCCAGTGTTTCCGGGCGAACTTTCTGAATCCGCTGTTTCGTGCGATCTCCAGGAGATCCCGACCGCTGACGTTGTAGAGGTGGTAGCCGGCTCGTGAAAATGCCAGAACCGCGTTCGGTCCCATCCAGATCTCACCATTCATTCGCGGTGTCAGATGGACGCCGAGGAACGGGAATGCCGGATCAGGAACCGGGTAGATATTCGTCTGCACCAGATGACGCCGGTTTTCTGGGAGCGTGAAATAGTCGCCTCGAAACGGGACGATCTGTGGAACAGGAGAAGCGCCAGTCAACGAAGCGACCCGATCGGCATAGATTCCGGCGCAGGTCACAACGTTTCTTGCTTCGTAGTCACCGCTGCTGGTTGTGAGCAGGTTTCCTTTGCCCTGGTTCTCAATGCCGAACACTTCGCTACCAGTTCGGATCTCACCGCCGTTGTTTACGATGTCGACGGCGTACTGTGCGGCCACCTGACGGTAGTCGACGATGCCGGTTTCCGGTGACCAGATGGCCTCCAGTCCAGAGACATAGGGTTCAATTTCCCTGATCCGTTCGGGACCGACGAGTTCGAGTCCCGCGACGCCGTTGGCGTTGCCACGTTCGAAGAGATTATGGAGCCGGTCGATTTCTTCCTGCTCGGTTGCCACGATGAGTTTCCCTGTCGGCTTCCAGGGAATACCGTGCTCGTCGCAGTAGTCCTTCATCTGGCGTGCGCCGGCAACGCAGGCACGCGCTTTCAGGGAACCCGGCTTGTAGTAGATGCCTGAGTGGATCACCCCGCTATTGTGTCCGGTCTGGCCTTGCCCGATCCGGTCTTCCCGCTCAAGCACGATCAGCTTGCAACCGGGATTACGGAGCAGCCACTCTCTGGCGACCGCCAGGCCGACAATCCCTGCACCGACGATGGCAACATCGCCTTGCCAGGCTGAACCGCTTGAAATCTGTTCTGGCTTGATAAGCGTCGTAGCATTCATTGGTTCGCCGCGCACCTCCAGATGGATGATTTCTCCGCGCAGCCTACATTACAGCCAGCACCATTTCGATATCTGCTCAATATGCGATTTCCGCCGTCCCAGGCAACATCTCGGGTGGTTTTTCCTGGTAACGCCACAGGTAGTAGTGACGTCCGACATTGCCCATCTCAACTTCCCAGCCAGGGTCATTGGTCGGCGTATAAGTAAGTATTCGCCGCTCGAACGCCTGGACGAGCACCCAGGTCATCTCACCTTTGAGCATCGTCTGCATCCAGTATGGCTCGATCAGAGGCAGACCAACTGATACCTGCCAGTCGATGGCAAGGGTCGTGAAGTACTGGTCGAAGACCCGGGCGACGTTGTGGCTGGATGTTTCATCCCAGCTGCCGTAGATTGCCAGTCCGCCAAGCTCCGGGTTTGAGCTAACGATGCCAGCGTTGTCAATTGTTTCAATGATCGCCTCATCCGGTCTCGGTTGGGCGTTGCTGGGCTGGGAGATAGAGGCGACGCTCCGAAGGCTGGCGTAGGTCGGAGCGGTTGGATTATCTTCGAGCGGATCACCGGCCAGTTCGACGTTCGCCGGTTCCAGTGGCAAAAAGGCGTCATCGCCAACCTGCACCGAGCCAAGAATCATATCCCGGACGAGCAACCCGGCAGTGAGTTGTCGTTCCCTCCCCTCGGTTGCCTCGTTGACTTCGATACGCGCTTTGTCAAAGTAGTAGACCTTGCGCTGTCCATCTGGCGCTTCCATGTAAAGTTCTTGAGCTTCGAGCCAGAAGTCCGGTCCCCAGAGCCAGGACCGGTTGACCTGATCCAGGTGGACCGGCCCATCCGCATCGAACCAGAGCTGCTGAACGTCGACGTCAGCGGTGGCGATCCCGGGTGGCAGCAACGATGGGTCCGGTGGGCCAGCTGGTTCGTTGGCGAACGGGTCATCCGGTGGCTCATCCAGCTCTCGCGGAGGCGATTCGCCATTCAGCGCCAGCGGATCGTCGCCGTAACTGGTGGTAAAGCTCCAGGTTCGGCTGAATTCCGCTCCTCCAGCAGTGCCGGCTGCCATCACCGTGTATTCGACCCCTGGTTCCAGCGAATCTGCCGCCGAGATCTGTGCGGTATTGGTGCTGAGCCAGCCGGAGCCGACGCTGGCGAACGAGCTGATCTCGCCTGCCTCTGTTGTGATCGACCAGTCGTTGAGGTAGAGATCACCCTCGCCGTGGTATTGCAAGGTAATCGGGTAGCCAGTCGGGAACGTCGCTCCCGGGAACGGGTTCGGCGCTTCACCCCAGAAGGAAAGTCCGACACCGGTTGCCCCATCTGGCGGCCAGGCCACCCATTCAGGTTCGGTCACATAATCCCAGCGGTCTTTCGTCCCCAGGTTGATAATCTCGAAGACAATGCCATCGTCATCGACCGCAGCCATCCCGATATCGGTGTACCGGGGATCTATCAACGTCAGGCGGTGATTGATCGTGCCAATGAACCAATCGGTAGATACCCACATCGAGCCAGACAGTCCGGCATTCTCATTGACCAGTCCGTCGTAGCCAGCCGCATCCGCCCGGTCGAACATCGTCTCACCGGTAAACCCGGGATTCCCGGGCGTTTCCATGTGTAAGCCCATGCCTGACAGATTCGGATCGCCGAAGTTCAGCCGGTAGTACTCAACGTGATTTTCAGCGGCCTGCTGAAGGTTCGGGTCAAAGCTCAGTGGCGCGATGCCCAGCCAGCTTCGATACATATTGATCGCGTTGAGCGTAGCGGCTATCTCAGGGTCGGTTTCCTGAACAGCCGCAGCCTGTCGTCCGGTGACGATGTTTAGCGTTCCACCCAGGAGCACTGCCAGCATTCCGATGACAAGAGCAAGCCGGGTGAACGGCTGTTTTGAGTGAATTTTCCGCGAAAATCCGCGGATCTGGTGTCTTGATGCCGGATTCATGACGCTTCCCTTCGTCGGTCCGTATCCCCACCACCGTTGCTGATTGTACCTTGACCTGACCAATTCACCATCCAGCGCCAGTTTCGTTGGGTGTGCTCCAGCCGAAAGGTTGGTCCCAATTCGTGCTAATCTAGGCTGGCAGTTATTGCGATGAAAGGATATTGCGATGAGTGATACCGGTAGTTTTTATCGCCCGGGGGCAGGTGTGAAGATCGAAGCGATGCCGACTGAATCGGCGTTCTTCCAGATTGCCGAACTTCCAAGTTTTGAGCCACTCGACGGTGTCGAGATGAGCGTAATGAGCGGCGCGAGGTCCATGGCGAACTGGGTGCGTATCGAACCGGGCGTATCGGTTCCAGCCCACAGTCACCCACACGAACAAATCGGACTCGTGCTCGAAGGCACGATTGAGCTGCGCATCGGCGATGACACCAGACTCATTGGAACCGGCGTCTCGTACGTCATTGCCGGCGGCGTCGAACATGCCGCTACCGCGGGGGAAGACGGTTGCCTGGTGCTGGATATATTTTCTCCACCACGCGAGGACTATCTTGCTTCCGTTACAGGCTAGCCAGGTTGGGACAGCCTGTCACAACTTGCCTGGCGACTTAAACCATGATATTGTCATAACATCATAGAGTGCGGGCTGCTACTGGCTCGCTGCTCGTAGATCCACAAACGGGGAACATCGATAACGAAGAGGGAAGATGGGCGAACTCGTTCTGGGACGACCAGTTATGCGGCAGTTGTGTGCTGTTTC
>CAZNYB010000017.1:0-13628 GCA_964577155.1 uncultured Thermomicrobiales bacterium
GGGCGTTCCAGTAGAACTGTTGAAGCGCCAACTCGTAGCGGAAAGAGCAACACACCTCCAAGACCAAACGTAAATGCAAATGGCGGAGTTCCGCAGAACACGTCCGCAGGTCCGGGATTCAGAATTTGCCTTGAGTAATAGTCACAAATTGCCAGAATATCGCGATGAAAATGCACCGGCGCTTTTGGCTGACCGGTCGTTCCAGACGTAAATGCGATTAGCGCAACATCCTCCGAGGACGTTTGCACGTTCTCAAACTGTTCCGATTGCGCTTCCATCTTACTGCTGAGACTCAGAGCCGGGTCGTCTGATTGATAGAGCAACATCGTCACATCCTGTTGCGATCGGTCGATCGCGGACTGCAGGTCAGCAGCGAATCGTTCATCGCAGAGCGCGAGCGAAACCTGGGCTTTTTCGAGAATGTAGCCGATTTCTCGGTCACGCAACATGGGCAAGGTCGTTACCACGATGCCGCCAGCTTTCAGGACGGCGAACCAGCAGGCAGCAAGCCACGGATTATTTGGACCGCGTAGCAGAACGCGATTGCCGGGTTGGATGCCGAGGTCGTGTGACAGCACTCCGGCGATGCGATTCGACCAGTCGAGCAACTCACGGTAGGTGATCACCTGGTCGTCAAAGTAAATAGCTGGAGCCAGCTCGTTGCCGTCTTCGACCATCTGATCGAGCAGTTCCGTCGCGGCATTGAGCTGCGGTGGATAGGTTATTGAGTTTCCGTCCGGCAATCTGAACTTGAACTCCGGCTGATCCTCCTCTGGAGGGAGATGATCCCGGACAAATGTATCCGAATAGGCACTCGGTGAATTTTTGTCCGCCATGACGTCCAACCAGCCTTTAGTTCATGAATTGATGCCTGTCATCATACGTTAGTATAGTCGCGATCTCCGATTCAGGAGCTAGCTTTGAATTTGATGAACTTTCTTTGAGATCGGTTCGCACACCGTCGCGACGGATGAGAGAAGCTGGAGAGCCGAGATTACATTAGCTCGCCTCCGGCGACGATGATCGACTGACCTGTTATGGCTCCGGACTCAGGCAGGCATAACCAAGCGACAGCTTGTGCTACCTCGTCCGGCAAAATAAAACGACCCATCGGAATATCTCTCATCAAGGCTGCCTGCGCTTCTGATTCCGTACGCCCGGTGGTCTCAACTATATTTTCGACGGTGTTGGAGAGGAGATCCGTGTCGGTGAACCCCGGGCAGACCGCGTTCACCGTTATGCCTGAGCGTGCTGTCTCCAGTGCCAGAGACCGGGTAAATCCGATCAAGCCGTGTTTGGCTGCAGTATAGGCGGAAACGTACGCGTACCCTTTGAGCCCGGCGGTGCTGGCGATATTGACAATCCGCCCGTAGCCTGCCTCTCGCATTGGAGGTAGCACCTGCCTGCTACACCTGACCGGCCCGAGAAGGTCAATATCCAGGATGCGATGCCAGTGATCTTCGTCAGCGTCTAAAAATGGCGCGCTTTCAGCGATGCCAGCGTTGTTGACAAGAATAGCCGGATCGCCGAGTTCCAGTTTCGCCTTATCGAATCCCTTTGTGACGGATTCAGTTGAGCGAACATCGACGACGACCGAGATCACATCTCCACCGTAGCGAGTTGCCAACGTGTTTCGCTGCGTTTCAAGTGAGCTCCGGGTGCGACCCATGAGTGTCAGAGGTGCGCCGAGGCTTGCAAGCTTTTCGGATATCGCAGCTCCTATGCCCCGCCCGGCTCCGGTAACGACTGCATGTTGACCGGCAAGTGGCAGGTTGTTGGACATTTCAAACTCCCTGAGCCATGTTTTGAACGCTCTCTGTCGCCGCTAGCGATATTATGGCAGCCGGGAAGACTGAACGTTCAACAACGATGGGAATGAGCTATGCAAATTCTGCAGCCCGAAGGATGGATACAGCCATCAGGATACGCGAATGGTGTTCTCGCAGAAGGTCGGCTGGTATTTGTCGCCGGGCAAATCGGCTGGAATGCTGCAGGAGAGTTCACAACTGATGACTTTACCGGCCAGGTTAGGCAGGCGCTGTTAAATATTGTGGCGGTTCTGGCCGTCGCGGACGCAACACCTGAGATGATCACCCGCATGACGTGGTACGTTGTCGATAAACATGAGTATCTTTTGAACAGCCGCGAAACTGGCAATATCTACCGTCAGGTGATCGGGAATCACTTCCCGGCGATGTCGCTGGTGCAGGTCGCCGGTCTACTGGAAGATCAGGCGCGAGTTGAGATTGAAGCTACTGCGGTAATACCGATCGATCAGTAGTTTTCAGTTCGCTGGTATTCGGAGCTTGTAGCTCGTGAGTGCCAGGGTCGTAGCGCCCTTCGATTTCATTGATGTGAGTGCCGCCGTACATAGGCGTACCATCAAAGTAGGCGGCGCGTCCGATCATGTGGGCTGCCACCGGCGTCGTCAACAACAGAAACACAGTGCCAAGAGCGGCGCGTGCAACGACCGCTTCTGAGCCAAACACTACCGCAACCGCAAGGAAGACGAGAGCGATCCCAAGTGTTGCAGCTTTGGTGGATGTCTGCAGTCGGGTGTAGAGATCGGGCATACGGACTATTCCGATGCTTCCCAGCAGCATGAATGAACAACCAATAAGCACCCCAGTAGCTGCTATCCAGTCTTGCATTAGTCAGGATCTCCGTTCGATGTAGCGAGCAAATGTAACAGTTGACAGAAAAGCGATGAGTGCCAGCACGATAGCAGCATCAAGGAATGCCGGTTCTCCCGACTGAATGGTGAACAGCGCGATGATTCCAACCATGAGAATCGCGATCTGATCGAGTGCGACTACCTTGTCGGGAAGGCTGGGGCCAAGCAACAAGCGAATGAAACTCAGTACTGTGGCAAGTCCGAGCATCAATAAGCCAGCCGATACAGCGAAATCAAGCAAACTGACGCCGTCAGAAATCATCGCATTACCTCCAGTAGTCGACGTTCAAATCCATTCTTGATGTTTGCGCGAAAATCAATCGGGTCGCCAACGTTCATGGTATGGACGTAGAGCACGCTGCGATCTGCCGAGACATCGAGCGCGAGGGATCCTGGTGTCAGCGTGATCATGTTGCTCAACAGCGTGATCTCGAGATCTGTGTTCGCGTCGAGCGGCACGGCAACGATGCCGGGGTGTAGTTTGCTTGATGGAGTAACGATCTCCCAGGCGACGGTTAGTGTCGCAAGAATGAGTTCCCAGATAAAAAAGAGGACGAGAGTAAGTAACTTTGGCACTTTGCCGAAATATCCCGATGAACCGGTGACCGGTTGGGCGAAGTACAAAATAGCATAACTCAGGACAAAGCCAACTGTTAGATTAAATGCTGTGAAATTGCCGGTACTTGCCGTCCAGACAAACATCAAGGCGATGTTGGCGATCAACGTCTTCACGGCGTACTCCCCAGGACAGCCTGAATGTATTCATCAGGGTTCAACAGCTGATCGGCAGCTTCTTCGGTGAGTGAAAATATCGGGTCAGCCGCCAGGCCGATCAACACGCTCAACGCTACCATTGCGATGACCGGCACAAGCATCGTGGCCGATAGTTGCACAATTGTATGCGGGTTTTCGGAACTTGCTGCTTTCACGGGATCTTCTGGTGCGTTTTTCCAGAAAGCGTCCGACCAGACTCGCATCAGGACAAACAGGGTAAGCAATCCAGTTAGCAGCGCCACACCAACGACTACGTACTCCTTCGCTTCAAGCCCGGCACGGACAATCGCAAGCTTTCCAAAAAATCCTGAGAACGGAGGGATACCGGCCATCGAAAGCGCGGGAATGAGAAAGAGGATTGAGAGCAGGGGGTAGGTTGCATACAAGCCGCCGAGCCGGTTGAGTGAATTGGTCCCTGACACTCTGAAAATCAGTCCAGCGATCAGGAACAGCCCGGTCATGACAAACATGTGATGAATCAGATAGAAGAGCGTGCCTGCGATGGACAGTTCCGAGTAGATCCCAAGGCCCATCAACATATAGCCGATGCCGCTGATGATGATGAATGAGAAAATACGACGCATCTCCTGGCTCGCAATTGCTCCGAGAACACCCGTCAGCATCGTCACTCCCGCAAGAAGGATGAGAAGTTGGTGGATATACGTCGCGTCATTGAGAAACAGCAAGGTAAATAAGCGGACAATCGAGTAGACCCCCACTTTTGTGAGCAACCCGGCGAATATGGCGGACACGACGAAAGGTGGCGTGTGGTAGGAAGCCGGGAGCCAGAAAAAAAGCGGGAACAGGGCAGCTTTGATGCCAAAGGCGATCAGGAAGAGCATTGCGATGGTCGTTATAACGGCCGGCTGATCAACCTGATTAATCTTGAATGAGAGATCGGCGAAATTCAGCGTGCCGACGACGCCATAGAGAATGCCGATTGAGGCGAGAAATATGGCGGAGGCGATGAGATTGAGTGTCACGTACTTGATCGAAGACTCAAGCTGACGGCGTTCGCCTCCAAGCGCCAGCAGCACAAATGAAGCCATCAGCATCACTTCAAACCAGACATAGAGGTTAAAAATATCTCCGGTCAGAAATGAACCGCAGACTCCGAGCAGAAGAAACTGAAAGAGAACATAGAATCCAAATGATTCTCGTTTGGAATCAATCGATCCAATTGAGTAGATGGCTACTGCCGTTGCTAGCGTCCCAGCTACTGCGATCATGAGCGCCGAAAATAAATCAGCAACAAACGTGATGCCAAACGGGGCTGGCCAATCTCCAATCTGCGTTGCCTGAATCCCATCGGATCGTATCTGAACAAGAAGGACAAAGCCGGTCAGCATCAGAGCTCCCGTACCGGCTAACGTGATCCAGCGCTGATACTTTATTGAACGCCAGGCAACAAGACAGGCGAACGCGGTGACGAATGGAATAAGAACTGGAAGAACGAGCAGCACATTCATCTATTCGTAGGTCTTCAAATCGTCAACATCGTCCGTGCCCGTTTCCTGGTAGGCACGGTGCGCCAGCACGACAGTGAACGCCAGTACACCAAATCCGATGACAATTGCGGTCAGCACCAGCGCTTGAGGTATCGGGTCCGCAAACTGTTCGGCTGCTGTAGCCGTCGTCACCTCTTTGGGCACGATCGGAGGTTCGTCTCTGGTTAGACCGGCGGAAGTGAAAATGAGCAGGTTGGCTGCATGCGCCAGGAGGATGAGACCGATGACCAGTTTGACCAGACTCCGGCGTAGCAACATATAGACGCCGCCGGCGTAAAGCACTCCTATAAGAATGGCAAGGATCGTTTCTATCTCAGGTCTCCTCTTCTTCCTCGAGGGTCAGGATAATCAGTAGCGTTACACCGATCACGACAAAATAGACACCGATATCAAAGACGAATGGAGAACCCAGCTTTACCTCGCCGGGACCGGGAATATCGATCGTCGTCCACAAGCCGGTCAGCAACGGATCACTGAAGAAAAGCGAGAAAACTGCCGCACATATAGCCATCCCAAGACCAACGGTAAAAATGGTTACTGGGTGAATCCGAAGGGCGGCGATAGCTGAACGCGGGCCATAGGCAATCGCGTACAAGGCAAACGAGGAGGCAGCTACCAACCCCCCGGTAAATCCCCCGCCTGGCGCATTGTGGCCGCGAATTAACAAAAACAGCGAGAACAGGAGCAACACAGCCAGCAGAAACTGGCTCACCGTGCGCAATATGAGCGAATCGTTCTGGCTTGGACGAATCGGTGATTCTTTCACTTCTGCGCATCTTCCATGCGCAGTTTGAGGAGGGCATAGACGCCGAGTGCGGCGATAACAAGAACTGAAATTTCACCCAGGGTATCCATTGCTCTGAAGTCGACCAGGATCACATTGACGACGTTTTGCCCGTATGCGGCATCGTAACTCTCGCGAAGGTAATAACCCGAGATATTCGTGAAGTATTGAAAACGATTTGTGACCAGGACGAGCGTTGTCGTCAGGGCGCCAAAGGTCACGGCAATTACGATATCCCGCCCGCGGGCAGCCGTGCTGGTAAGTCGGGAATACCCGGGAAGGTGATAAAAGACCAGCACCAGCAGAATGACGGTTAACGTTTCAACCAGGAACTGGGTCATTGCAAGATCCGGCGCGCCAAAAAGGACAAATATGATGGAGATTCCGTAGCCAACAACACCTAGCGAGGCTATCGATGCCAGCCGTGAACGAGAGTGGATGGAAGCAACTGCCGCAGCGGCAATCATCAACACCAGACCGGCTTCGTAGATGCGGACGTCAGAAAAGTTGAGCAACGGCTCCTCAATGCCCGATCGAAAGAAGAGTGGGTAGCCGGCAAAAAGCGTTGCCGCAAGGATGACGGAGATGATGTAGTAGCGGAGATACCCGTTCTGGAGTAGTCCCGTTACACGGTTGGCAATACTTTGGAGCAGGCGAAGCGTAATCCCGTAGATAACAGTCGGACCCATCCGGGAACTGACAGAGGGTTCAACGCTGTAGGACAGCTGGCGAAATCTTGCCAGCACAAAAAAGAGACCGACGCCAGCGGCAATCGTTGCCAGACTGAGCAGCAGAATGAAATTGAACCCGGGCCAGAGTTCAACGTGGATGTCACTTTGCGTGGCAAGTGTCATTGACTCGACGCCTGCGCCGATGAGGGGAGCAATGCTGGCAGGATACACACCGGCCAGAAGTCCGGTGACGGCGAGGATGACGGGACCAAGCCAGAGGCTAACAGGTGCACGGTGGGCTTGTTTCGGTGTTGACGTTATCTGACCAAAAAACGGCTTGAAACCGGTAAATATTGCCGCCGCGACAATCCCGATGCTTGCAAACACTGACAACGCAAGTAGCGTGACCGGGACGTTCGGCGCATCATCGACAGCCTTGTAAAAGGTTTCTTTAGCGATAAAGCCGAGCATCGGCGGTACACCGGCCATCGACAACGCGGCGAGACCGGCAGCACCGGCAACAACAGGCATCGATTTCCTGAGACCGCCAAGCTCGGGGATCTGCCGGGTGCCAGTTTCGTGGTCCACTGCTCCAGCAACCATAAATAATGATCCTTTGTAACAGGCATGACCGATCAGATAGATCAGCATCGCCTTGAAGGCTGTCTCCGTTCCAACCCCGATAAGAAGTGTCAACAGACCCAGGATAGAGAGCGTCGTGTAAGCAAGAATGCGTTTGTAGTCCGTTTGCGTGAGCGCGACCCAGGCTCCGAGCATCATAGTGATCGCGCCAGCAACGGTCAGAGCTAACATCCAGAGGTCAGCGTCATCAAAAACTGGCGTAAACCTCGCCATGAGGTAGATTCCGGCATTGACCATGGTTGCTGAATGCAAATACGCGCTGACCGGAGTTGGTGCTTCCATCGCATTTGGAAGCCAGAAGTGGAACGGAAACTGCGCTGATTTAGTGAAGGCGCCCAGCAGGATGAGCACGGTTATCGCGCCAAACCACTCGCTATCCTGGATCTGGGAGCTGTTAAACAGCAATGTAGATATCCGATAGTCATCACCCGCCTGCCCGATCAGCAGTAACCCGGCTAACAGGGCGATGCCTCCCAGACCGGTGGTGAGCAACGCCTGAATCGCAGCTGCTCTAGCCTGCATTCTGCTATGGTCGAATCCAATTAACAGAAACGAGCTTATCGTCGTGAGCTCCCAGAACATAAAGAGCATGATCAGGTTATCTGATAGCACGATGCCAAGCATTGCTGCCATGAACACCATCAGGATCAGGTAAAAGCGGCCTAGCTCCAGGTGACCTTCGAGGTAGCCGCCTGAGTAAATGAATATCAGGATGCCGATCCCGGAAATTATCAAAGCGAAAATCAGGGCCAGACCGTCAATTTGAAAGTCAAGATTGATGCCAAGATCGGGCACCCACCTGTAGTTTTCGGAGACGGTTTTCCCACTGGTGACATCCGGTAAGTAAGTAAGCAGAAAAATGAAGATGGAAGCTGGAACCAGAGCCAGTATCCAGCCTGCTTTTGCCGGGAAGTACTTCACCACAATCGGAGCCAACCAGGCCAGACAAAACCCCGAAAACACCGCTACTGTGATGCCCAACACCCCACCTTTAACATCGTGCGTCGACCCCGGACAGCATCATCGGTAATTTTGCCGTTGTGTACACCGTGTTTGCTCCGAGGCTCTGTCAATGAGACCGGCGATTAGTCCGTAATTGCGGAGACTCCAAATGAATACGGATAGTCGCCTCCGTGCCGGGTTCCCTCTTCATCTATATAGATCGCGTTTGGTCGTGCAAAATAACCAGTCAGACCGGGTAGTCCGATGCTTGGACCGCCGGCATTGATGAACTCATGAACTACATCGACCTCGTGTCCTATACGTCGCAATTCCACGATCACATGCGGATCGATCCTGTCGTCTGCGACCAGGATGCCGGTCGAGAGATCTATCCTTGGCGCACTCACAGCTTGCTGAGCGGTCATACCATATGTCAGTACATTGAGCGCCACCTGACTCACCGCGTTCGTGATCCTTCTCGATCCTGGCGCGCCCGCAAGCAGGACCGGCCGGTCGTTTCGCTCGACGATTATCGGAGTCATGTTGGTCAGCGGTCGTTTTCCCGGACCGACGCTATTCGGCGCGCCTGGTTGCGGGTCAAACCACTGGAGCGAGCAATTCATCAGGACTCCGGAGTTTCCGGCGACCCCGAACCCGGTCAAGCCGCCAATAAGTGTTTGGGTGAGGGAGACGGCATTTCCTTCGGCATCGACGACGCAGAGATGGGTCGTCCCGCCGCCTTTGCCAGCTGCGCCACTGGCCGGCGCCTCAAGTGTGCCTGGTTGAACGGTGGTTCTGGCCACCTCCGGATTAATTTCGGCTCTGCGTTCATCTATATATCCATTTGAAAGTAAGGTTTCGGTTGGGATGTCGCTGAAATCCGGGTCGCCAAGATACGCATCCCGATCGGCAAATGCCTGTTTGAACGCCTCTGCAAGTAGATGCAACGATGCCGCGCTGTTGTGACCCAGCGATTGAAGATCGAATCCATCGAGTAACCTCAGCGCTTCGAGCGTCGTTAGACCCGGTGAGGGTGGCGGCACCGTCAACACGGTGTTGCCGTTGAACCGGCAGCTGAGCGGCTGCATGATTTCTGGACGGTAGGAGGCAAAGTCGTCGGTACTGAGTATCCCGCCCCGGTCTCGAATTGCCGAGACGATCTGGTTCGCAATTTCGCCTTCGTAAAACGACTGCGGTCCTTCTTCGGCAATGGACGCGAATGTGCGAGCGAGTTCAGGTTGCCTTAGCACGGTCTGACCGTGGGCGATACCGGGATCGCCGTCGATGAGAAAGGTTCGGGCGGAGTCCGGGTTGTTCCGTAAACCCTGAAGCGATTTGGCGATCTGCAGCGCCAGCATGAAATCAATTGGAAATCCATCGTTTGCAAGTTTGATAGCCGGCTCGATGGCGCGTGACAGAGGAAACGTCCCGTATTTCTCCAGAGCAGACGCCAGGCCAGCAACTGATCCTGGTACGGCGGCGGCGAGTGGACCGCTAAATGCCAGGGTGGTTCTTGACTGAAGCGCTTCGGTTGTAGCAGCTTGCGGCGCCCGTCCGACAAATTCGACCACCGCCGGTTTGCCGATTGCCGGACGGTAGACCAGATAGCCACCACCACCGATGCCATTCTGATACGGCTCCAGCACAGTCATTGCGAACGCAGTCGTAACAGCTGCGTCTACTGCATTGCCGCCGTCTTTGAGAGCCTGAATGCCTGCCAGCGCTGCTAGCTCCTGTTTGGCGACGACCATACCGCCGGTTGTTGACATCTCGGACTTGGATAGGCTCCACTGAGACGTGTTAGTGTTCATACCATGAAATCCCTAAATTGATATGTACATTTTTCCTGGATCTGCTATTGTATTACCCAAATAGTAGATATCCTGATAAAGTGAGCGTACGTTCGCGGATTGTAGGGGGTATATGACGGCGAACCGCAAGGTGGCGCACCGAAGACTGTCCAGGCGAGGGTTTCTCGCCGCAGCTTCAGCAACCGCCGGATTGCTTGCATTCGGTCGGGCAAGCATGGCTCGACAATCGACAGAATCAGCCGATTCAACAGATTCAACCATCCCCGTTCCAGCCGACCCAACCAAAGTACAGGGCCTACCGTTCAGCGAGCGAGGCATACGATCCCCCTTTGTTACCGATGCCCGTGAGATATTCGGTGTTCCCGGCGACAACCCGCTCAATGAGACGAATGGCTGGTCGCTCTCGCCGCTACAGGATTTCAACGGTATCATCACCCCTTCCGACTTGCACTACCAGGTCAACCATGGTGGCACTGCTATTATCGACCCATCTCAGCATGAACTCGTTATTTACGGGCTTGTTGACCGGCCGATGTCCTACTCCCTCGATGATCTTATGCGATTTCCATCTGAAACCCACATACATTTCCTCGAGTGTTCAGGCAATAGTTTCTACGGTTACAGCGAATCCACACCTGATTTGACGCTCCAGACTATGCACGGACTGACCAGCACCAGCGAATGGACCGGCGTGCCTGTGTCGACATTGATGCAAGAGGTCGGGGTTCAGCCAGAAGCCGTCTGGGCGCTCGCTGAAGGATCAGATGCCGCTGTCATGTCCCGCAGTATTCCGGTAGAAAAACTCTGGGATGATGCCCTCATTGCCTGGGGCCAAAATGGCGAAGCCATCCGTCCCGAGCAAGGTTACCCGTTTCGGCTCCTCTTACCAGGCTGGGAAGGCAACATGAATGTCAAGTGGCTCCGGCGTCTGGTCTTCAGCGTTGAACCATTCCAGACTTTCGAGGAAACCCGGGATTACACCGATCCGCTTGCCGATGGTTTTGCCAGACAGTACACCTTTCCGATGGAAGCAAAATCCTTAATCACCTGGCCGTCATCCGGTCAGACCGTAGCCGGCCCTGGTTTTTGGGTAATCAGCGGCATCGCCTGGTCGGGGAGCGGCACTATCGAACGGGTCGAGGTGAGTGTTGACGGCGGAGAGAACTGGCAGGAGGCACAACTTTCTGGTCTGGTGCTGCCGAAATCGCACACTCGATTCCACTTTCCGTGGGAATGGGATGGCCGTGAAACGACGATCATGAGCCGGGCAACTGACGATACCGGATACATCCAGCCAACCCGTGAGGAGTTGCTTCAAGTCAGAGGGGAATATTACCTTTACCATTTTAATGGGATCCAGCCGTGGGACATCGCAGCAGACGGGACGGTGACAAATGGCTGGGCGCAGTAGTCTGTTCTGTTTCATTTTCGTCGCTGTTGCAGTGTTTGCCGTCGGTTGTTCAGCCAGATCGGAAGAACCCACCCCTGCCCCGGCGGTAACACCGGTGCCAGCCGATTTCCTCTACGGGTTTGGCCAGCCTGCGAGCCAGGCTCAGATAGAAGAGCTTACCCAGCGTGGTCCTACCTGGATGAATCTGCCAGCCGGTTCCGGAACCGCGACCGATGGCCGGCAGATATTTGTCAGCAAATGTTCCGAGTGCCACGGAGATCAGGGCCAGGGCGGTCTTGCGCCGCAGCTTGTCGGCGATCCGGGACCCTGGCAGCCAGGGGAACCGCAAACAATCGGTTCCTACTGGCCGTTCGCTCCGACTATATTCGACTACATTTCCCGAGCCATGCCATTTCCAGCCCCCGGTTCGTTGACTCATGACGAAGTGTATTCACTGGTTGCGTACCTGCTGAACGCAAACGACATCATCGAAGTTGATGAAGTGATGGATGCGGAGTCGCTACTGGCTGTGGAAATGCCAAATCGGGATCAGTTTATCGAGTGCTGGCCGGATTCTTGTTTCCCCGACACGCCATAGTTGATTGTGCATAAATTCACGATAGGTTAAATCTGAATCCGATTGAATATTCGGTGTACGAATTCGTCGATCTTTGATAAGGTGAGTCGAGTAGAGCAAGCTCAACTCTCCAGGGGAGGTGGAAAGATGGCATCTCGGCCGCGAAGAGGCTATTCAGGGGTCGACGACAGTATCGTTGAACTCATCGCAATCATAGGAATTATTGTCGTCGCATTGACACTGGTTCTCGTTGCTGGTTTTGCCGAGACATTTGGTAGTAGCACAGTGCTGACGCTGGCGAAAGCCATTATGCCCGGACTGGTCATCGTTGGTGTGGTCATCTTTGGACGACGAGCCGTGTATCTCCGTGGCAGAAATCTTGACGACGGCGCGGTGATAGCACTCGGGACTGTCGGCGCCTTTGCCGCCATCGTGATAGCAGTGATCGTCGCGATTCTGGTTGGCAGCGACTCGGTACAGAATACGCTTCAGGACATCATTACCAAATCACTTGGCATCACAGGGGTGGTTGCCGGTGCAATCGTCGGCTTTGGCGCAGGCGGCGCAGCCCAGTCTCGCAGATCCTATGAAGCAGCTCCCCGTTCGAATGAGAGACCACGTCGATTTGACTCTGGTGTGATCGCGATTCTCGCAGTCATCATCGCCTTCGTCATCATTATGCTCGCGCTTATCATTGCTATTGTCACTGGCGACTCACAGGTGCCATCGTCGCTGGTCGATCTGGTTCAGGCACTCGAGCCCATCATCGGCGCGACGCTTGGAATTACTCTCGGCTTTATGGGTGGTCTCTATTTCACTATACCGATGCGTGATCGCGGTGAAGAAATTGAGATAGACATCATCGAACCGGTCGTTGAATTAGAACCGTCAACGGCGCCAGAACCTTCGACAGATCCTGAATCGGAATAGGACACGCGTCCATGACGGCTTCAACTGATCGCCTGGATCGGATCGTACGGCGCTTTGGATCGCCTCACGATCATACGACGAATGTCGGCGTCAGAATCCGAGAACAGACCGATACAGCCGCCAAGCACTGGTTTTTTGCTGCCGTTGTCTGGCTGACTGTCACAGATGGATTCGGGCTGATTCTGGCTCTGGAACTGATCAACCCGAATCTCTTTGGCGGAATTCCCTGGTTGCTGTTCAGCCGGATCAGACCGCTGCATGTCAATGGCGTGATCTTTGCCTGGCTCACGATGATGTACTGGGGCGCTGCGTTCTATATGTTGCCCCGGCTTTGTGGGCTGGAGAAGATGTGGAGTGAACGTCTTGGCGTCATCACCGCCTGGGGCTGGAATCTCTGGTTCCTGCTTGGGATCATCACCGTCCTCGACGGCAGGTCCCAGGGCCGTGAATACGCCGAGTTTATCTGGCCGCTTGATATATTCCTGATCGTTCTGTGGGGAAGCAACGTCCTCAACGTGCTCATGACGGTTCTAAATCGCAGGGTCAAACCGCTCTACGTAACGACCTGGTGGATCGTTGCCTCGCCGTTATGGTTAGGCGCGACATATATCATAGGTAATGTGATCTGGCGACCAGGCGCGATACTCGGGTATGGCGTCAGTGGTTCGCTGCAAACGAGCATGGCTGACGGCATGCTCAACTGGTGGTATGGCCACAATCTCTTCGGTCTGTGGTTAACGCCGATGCTCCTTGCCGGTCTCTACTATCTTGTCCCCCGTATTACGCGCACTCCGCTGTATAGTCATACCCTCAGCCTCGTTTCATTCTGGGGTATGGCGTTCTTCTATACCGGTGTCGGGCATCACCACCTCTTGCAAACTCCTTCGCCGGGCTGGTTGAAGACGATCGCGACCCTGAGCAGTAT
>CAZNYB010000017.1:13728-56367 GCA_964577155.1 uncultured Thermomicrobiales bacterium
ATCGATTACATGGTCCCCCAGATCCTCAAGCGGCCGATTTACAGCAGGCGCTTGAGCGAGTGGCAATACTGGCTCATTGTGGTCGGATTCCTTGGCTTTTTCTGGTCGCTGACGATAGCTGGTTTTATTCAAGGTCAGCTCTGGCTTGAAGGCGTCCCGGAAGTAAACGTTCTTCCTTTGCTCCAGCCGTACTACATGGCAAGAGCCGTCTTTGGCGCAATGATCGTGTTGTCAGGCATCGTACAGGCTTACAACATCTTTCGGACTGCCACGACCGATACTCGCCATGTCATCCGCATGGATGTCCGTAACGCGCTACCCGATGCGGAAGGTCAGGCATGAGCGAAACCACCGAACGATTCGATATTCCTGCTGAACCGGAACACCCGGAAGGTTGGCCGCCTCACCCGAAGAAAAAGATGGTGATGACGCCGTTGATGCTGACGCTTGGCGCGATGGCAGCCTTCACAACGGTAGTCATTATGGTTGTGGTTTTACCAACAACAACATTCGATCCAGCTCCGTCCGACAACTTTCGTGAGTTGACCGACCTGGAAGAAGAAGGCCGGGTTCAGTTCTTGGCGAATGGCTGCCTGTACTGTCATAGCGGATTCAGCCGGCCTCAGGATCTCTACTCCGGTTTGTACTATGTTTATCCAAGGGTATCCGAACCAGGTGATTATGTAGGCGATGGGCCAAATCTCTTCGGAACGCAACGTACCGGTCCTGATCTCTCGAATTCCGGCGGCTTTCACCCGGATGACTGGCACTATGCGCATTATTACAACCCACGCTACACGACCCCGACGAGTATCATGCCGCAGTTCAATTTCCTGAGCGTCGATCAGATGGAAGCGCTTGTTGCCTTCACCCAATCTCGCGGAGGAAAAGCAGCGGATATTCGCAATCAGCATCAGGTGGATATGAAAGCCCTCATGGAAGCCAATGGTGCTGAACGGGTTCGTGAGCCAGACGGTTTTCCCGCACCGGGAGAGGTTGTCCGTTTTGGACTCATCGAACGCGGGTACTGGTTTGAAGATAACCCGCTCGAGCTAACCCAGGAAGATCTGATTCGAGGCCGGCAAGTGTTTGAACAGAACTGTATTGCTTGTCACGGTAGCAACGGAGATGGGCAAGGACCAGGCGCGCCGTTCCTGAATCCAGGACCACCTGGATTCACCAGTGCTGCCTTCGAGCAGACCGGGGCAGGCTCGTCACCAGGCGCGTACTACTGGCGCATATTGCGAGGTGTCCCCGGAACTGCAATGGAGAACTTCGGAACCCGGCTATCTGTGGAAGACATCTGGAGAACCGTGCTCTTCATCAAGACGATCGCTAACGGCGGGCTGACGGCGGATGTCCCGACCGTGGATATGTACATCCAGTGGGAAGGGAATTCGGAGACGTTTGCGTGGGCGAATTGTTTCCTGACTGAAGAAGAGGCATTCACCTTTGCTACTCCGGGAATTGCAACCCCGAATCCGACCCAGGCGCTGGAAACGGCAACGGCGACCGCTGAAGGCACCCCTGGAATTGAAACGCCAACACCGACGCCGGGCGAGGCAACGCCAACATCGACTGCTGGCCTGTCACCACCAGAAGGGGTCGGCGGCGATGTGCCGGGCATCGTTGCTCTCGGTCAGGTTAACCCTGTCTACGCGCTATCGCTCTGGATGATCGAAAATACGGCTGTCCCTTGTGCAACCGACGGCTTTGAGCAAACTACCTGGAACGACATTATGAACTGGGCGGCCGGTGGTCCGGAAGGCTTTGCGCGACAGGGGACTCCGCAAGTTCAATTCATTCCCCCTGACCTGTTGAATGAATCAACGTTGCCGCCAAACTCGCTCGAATCGGTCTGGGAGTAGGTGCGCATGAAGGTTCGAAAACGATATATCTTCGCGTTTATGTTCGGGCTTGTGGTTGCTCTGGGGTTGCCTGGCATCGTGTCGGCGCACGATGCGCCTGAAGGCGGCGAGTGGATACTCGCCGACTGGATGTTCATGAGTTTTATCGCCTTCGCCGGTTCGGCGTTTGTCATTTTCTTGATTGCGCTCAAAACCGGTCTCCTCAGCAACATCGAGGAAGCAAAGTATCCAATTCTGGATATTGAGGAAGAGGACTACTACACACCTGATTGGGCAATGGTGGACGATGATGATCTTACTTGACGTTCCGACCGGGGATTCATCCGCCACGGTTCAAGAGTACTACCAGTATCTCTATGCTCATTACCTGGGCTTGTTCAGCCAGCAAGTCGGAATTAACTGGACCATCTTTGCCTGGGTGCTTCTGTGGATCGTACTGATGGTTGGCGGATTCTTTTTCTACACACGGTACCAGAGGCAAACCAAACAGGAACGAGAGCCATACCCGGTTGAGTCGTATGACGGGCATATTCAAGAGATGAATGGGCCGGTTGGACCGTTCCTCTGGATTACATTTGTCACGGTTGCGATGTTTGTGTTGATTACCATGGTGTTGAATCTGATGAACGGCCAGATTTACTAACGGAGTATCCAATGAGCTATGTATCCGGCTATACGCACGTCGTAGACGTCGTCGTTCCAGATCATCTGTGGGAAGCCGTCTTTTTCTCTCTGGAATCGTTAAAAGCTCATCTCCAGGCGATCCCTGGATTTCAACGCATGGACGTCGTAGCTCGTGATGATGATGCTGAGGATCATATTTTAGTCATGGCACTGGTTAATTTTGAGTATCAGGATCAATTGCTGCTTTGGTTGGAGCAAGGCATAACGGTCGAAGGCGTGCTAAGGCTGGTAGATCCAGATCTCGAAACGCTCAAGCTGGAAGTACGGGAGATTGTCTGATGAACGACGACACGTACCAGGTACGGGAGTTCTATGAGTATGAGGATGACTATCTCGAGGACGATGATGTCTTCTACGCTGAAGAGTATCAACCGCCCGACCCTGCCTGGCACCGCGCTGACGACCGCTGGGAGATCCCATGGTACCAGAGCTGGGTCGCGTTGTTGGTAATGATCATCGCCTACCTGAGCATCACCATACTGATCTACTGGGTTGAACCAGGTATCAGGTAGCCTGGGGAGACTTTCGGCATGTTTCTGCTCGAATGGACTGCCAGCGACCTGATTCTGATCACCGTCTGCGCAGCCGCGCTCATAGGAACAGTGCTGTGGCTGGTTCCTGGTGCGCGGGTCGCCCACAAGCGCCAATACAGTAAAGAAGAGATCGGCGCATATGACGATCAGGTGCCACGCTATTTTATTGCCGCGGCAGTAGCGCTGATTATTGGCGGATTGCACACCGTCGTTAAGAACGTACCCGGGTTCTGGCAATGGCAGTGGGAGGCCGGGTATGGCGGACATCTCTTTCGCGATCTTGCCAATTCACACATCATCATCGTCGGTGGAGGAACAGTTCTTCTGACGGGCATCACCTGGTACGCGTTGCCTCGTTTCGTCGGTCGTCCGCTCTACAGTCACTCGATGGCTGGCGCATCTTTCTGGTTCACGATTATCGGTGTCTTCGGCTTCTATCTCTCCTGGCTGATCCTCGGTCTCGTCGAAGGGGAGATGGTCCGCGACGGGATGAGCTACTACGCAGCCAAAGAATCAGTTGGCGCCTGGCATCGTGTGCCGACTCGCATTACCTCAACGATTATGGGAGTCGGCTACTGGGCGTACGTGCTCAACGTGTTCCTGACGGTTATGGCTTCGCGTCATGTCCGGCAGAAGCCGTTCGGCTATCTCACGAAATTTGCGGTCGTCGCGGCCGCCGCTCTCTTTGTTGGCACAGTGCAAGGCGTCATCCAGGTGCTTCCGGCGAATGCTGACTGGATTCATTTCGCCGGTCGTTACGGTGAATATGTCGATCCGATCAGCCACGCGCACATAAACCTGGTTACTGGCATGATCATCTCACTAACAGCATTCGTTGTTTATTTTGGACCGAAAATGGGTGGAGTGCGTCCGAGCAAACGATGGACGAATCTCACATTCTGGTCACTTTTAGTCGGCTCACTGCTTTTTTATTTTTCGTTTTTGCTGCTTGGACTCATTCTCGGAACCGATGCAGCCGGGTATGGACCAATGCAGTTCCCGGGTATCGTTCCAATTGTGGAATCAGCTCGTCCTGTGATTCTGGCGGTGAGCGGGACCGCGATGCTGGCAGGCTTCTGGATGTATTTTCTTCTTATCTGGCGTTCGCTTGATGTCCGATCGTTCTGGCGTCAAGCCCGGCAAGGCAAACCTGCCGCATTCTGGCTGGCCTCAAGTTTCGCGCTAATCGCTGGCACCACCCAGGGGTTGCTTCAGACACTGCCGGCAACCGCCGATAAGTTGACCATACCTCAGGAGATTCCGAACATTCACGCTCAACTCAACATGGTTGGTGGCGTGTTGCTGGCGCTGTTCGGCGTTGTCTATGCTCTGATGCCTGAACTCGTCGGCCAACCGGTGGACAGGCGCTTGCGGCGCTGGAGTCTGGCTGGAGTTGGCGGCGGGATTGCTGCCTACTATCTTTCAACACTCGTTGTCGGGTTACTGCGGCTCGGATATCTGCAATCCGGGTACACCGATGCGGGGGCTTCCGCTGAATTATCCTGGGTAGCTCCACTGGTGCTCATGCTGGCAGCAGTGCCGATACTGGCAGGCTACATCGCCTTTGGCGTTGGTATCTTCAGGGTTACACGGTCCTATCGCACTGAAGTCTGGCAGCTCTGGAAAGGCACTCCGAAACGATTTACCGGGACATTGCCAGCCCGGGTACGCCGGATGCCGACCGGGTATATTCTCGCCATGGAACTGGCCGGCGGGTTGTTTGGCTGGCCAGGCATCGGCTGGCTCTACGCTGGACAGGCATTGCCAGGCATTGGCCTGCTGCTGATCGGACCGGCAATTTCCTGGGCTTTGCTGCCGATGATGGCAGCCCCGGAATCAGGAACGTTCGTTTCGCAGTATGGTTGGGAGGTAATCCCCGCCTGGCTCATTGTGTCAAGCACCCTGAGCACAGCCCTCCTTGGTGTTTACATAACCCGAAGCAGGGCGGCGGAACGGGCTCGCCGCCGGGCTACTCAAACCGTTTCCTCGCCGTCACTTCCAGTTACCGGAGGTAGCGGGCAGTCTGAAAACGGTAGTCTCGAATGAGCGAAAAGAGATCGCCAGCATCGCGGCACCAGGTCTGGGATCTCGTGCCGGTGTGGATGAAACTGGGAGCAGCAGGAGTTTTCCTGATTCTGCTGAGTGTTCCGGTATTGCCGTGGCTCATCGGCGTGCCAACCGGAATCACTGCTGAGCAGCCTGTCATGGATACGCTTCCTGACAAAGGTAGAGGGGCGTATCTCGAGGTTTCAGATGGTGGCACAAATCAACTGCTCAAGCTCTTCTCCTGGAGCGTCCAGCCTGGCTCAGTACCTGAGGAAGCGTCACAGATTCATCCGGAACATTTTCAGGGTATCTTCATCAGTCAGAAAGGTCTCGACGATCCCGGGAGATATTTGCTCTTTGACCTTGACCGCAACGCAACAGTTCTTCTTGAACCAGAGATTGTGTCGTTCCAAACGCAGCTGCGTCTTGTGCCGGCTGAACCGCTAGCTCCAGGAAATTATCAGCTGGCAATCCCAACTGGCGGGATGTTTGCCGGTACTGAGTACTTCTATTTTCAACTTGATCCGGCTGTGACATCCCTGCCAATTTCTGCTGACGAAGTTACCGGCAGCGCCGCCGAACCGGAGATCACGCTCAGCGGTCCCTGGCTTGAGATCTTTCCGGCGGGAGCGGCGATAATCAGTGTTATCGCTGCACTTGTCATGATCTCGCGCTTGCGGATCCGGTTTCGGGCACACGAGGCTGCCTGGATTGTCGCGTTTTTGCTCTTTGCTACGGCTGCAACCGCTCAACTCGTCGCCGATATCGGTGGCTGGAATGCCGGCCTGGCACGGTTGTATTATCTGAGCGGCGCGACGCTCGTTGTCGGATGGCTTGGCCTTGGCACCTGGCTGCTGCTCGTCCGCCGCAATTCAATGCGAGTGCTTGGATGTGCGCTTGTTCTGATCCTCAATGTCGTTGCCCTGGCACTGATACTCTCGGCTCCTGTCAATCAGCAATTGCTTGCTATTGAAGGATGGCATGCATTGCAGATTCCACCGGCGCTCACTGCCATCACGATGGGCATGAACATCTTCGGGACGATCATTCTGGTAGGCGGAGCCGGTTGGTCCGCCTGGAAATTCCGCAAGTTAGGCACGATGCGAGATCAAATGACCGGATGCTTTAACCTCGCCAGCGGGGCACTCATCGTTGCCATGGGCGGGACGTTGACACGTCTGGGGCACGACCAGTATTTCTACATTGCGGTCGGAGTCGGAGTTGCGGTGATGTTTGCCGGGTATATGCGAACAATTCGAACTCCGTCTAACCGTCGTTCAACCGTGAGACCGCAACAGTTAGAGAGAAACGCTGGTACGGTGAGTACCAGCGCTGGTTAGAACTCATCACTTGTTGCAAATCTGCTGCATGCATTCCTGCATGGCTAGACTTCGTGACGTTTCAGCCCCCGGTATTCCTCTGGTCCGAATCCGGTCAGAATAAACCACAAATACGGGAAGAATGTCAGGCCGAGCCCGAAGAGGACACCGCGTCCGAAGAATCGCGCGATATCCAGCGCCATCAGCACCCAGACGATGAATCCAACGATTGGTATCCAGAGCAGTAGTAGCCACCACCACGGGCGGTTTGCGATTTTGACAATTGCGTAGGTATTCAAAATTGGGATAATCGCCCACCAGCCTGGCCATCCAGCTTTCTCGTTGGTTTTCCACTGACCGGCGATCAAGATAATTACCGGAATGACACCGCAAAAGACAAAATAGACAAATGTCAGAAAATCCAAAGAATCATCCTTCCTTTACCAAACCTAGCTGCAACATACAGACAGCTTCAGCGGTACATCCAGGCTGCAGTTTCGATAACCCCCTTCCTTCCCGGGCAGCCATGAACTGACCGCTACCGCAAACCGACCGTGAGAACCCCCGCAGTTCACGATTGGTTCGATGAACCGGTAAGATCTGAAGCACAATGCCGGGAGTGTAGCATGGCCTGCCTCGTTCAACTGGCCCATGCTACATTGAAGGTCCGTTGGGGAGTGGATGTAGAGGAGACTCGAAACTACAGATGGACAATCAGCAATCGATTAGCCAAACCTTGCAGTCACTGGAGCGATTCCAGGGCGATGTAGGAATTGAAAGAAATTCTCTTTCTTCAGATCCGTTTGAGCAGTTTGCCAGCTGGATGCAACTTGCAATAGACGCAGAGATTGAAATGCCGAATATGATGACAGTGGCAACTGCGTCGGCAGACGGCCGTCCTTCCGCGAGGCTGACACTGCTCAAGGGGTTTGACGACCGGGGGTTCGTGTTCTACACGAATTTCGAAAGTCAAAAAGGACGGGAGTTGCGAGAAAATCCGTATGCCGCGCTGGTCTTCTACTGGTCCGACCTCAGTTTCCAGGTGCGAGTTGAAGGCCGTGTTGCAAGAGTGGCTGACGAAGAATCGGTTGAATACTTCCAGTCACGGTCGCGAGGGAGCCAGATTGGCGCATGGGCGTCGCGGCAGAGTGCTGTGCTGGAAAGTAGAGAGTCGTTGATGGCGCAGGTGAGGGAAATTGAAATGAGATTTCCTGAAGGTGATCTCCCGTTGCCACCACACTGGGGCGGGTTCAGGCTCGAGCCGGACAAATTTGAGTTCTGGAAAAGCCGCCAGAGCCGCCTCCACGATCGATTTCGGTACTCGTTGCAACCCGACGGACAGTGGCTTATTGAACGATTGTCCCCGTAGCAGAAGAAGCGACCAGACCAGAGCGTTGAGATGGAGGAGCAGTTGTCAGCGTACGTATGGCCAGATAATGCGAAATGCGTTGTGGCGATCACCGTCGATTTTGATGGGACCGGTAACGAAGTCGGGCTGGGTATCGATCCGGTTGGCATCCATTCCGCTGGCGGGTACTCGGGGCGGCGTGGCATCGCTCGACAGCTTGAGATATTTGAACGGCAGAATATCGCGGCAACCTTTTTTGTTCCCGGTTTTGACGCTGAGAACAACCCTGATTTAGTTCGCGATATCGCCGCCAGGGGACATGAAATCGCCGCGCATGGCTACCTGCATGAACGCTGGATGGTTCCGCCAGATGAAGAAGAGGTACTGCTCAGACGCTCTCATCGTATTCTGACGGATATCACCGGCGCCGAGCCGGTCGGCTGGCGGAGTCCGGGCGGCATGAAGAGCAGCCGGACTTTTCAGGTGCTTGGCGAGTTGGGATACATCTACGATAGCAGCGACAAAGACTTCGATCGTCCATACCCGGCGATCATCGACGGGGAGCCATCACAATCGGTTGTTGAACTTCCGAACAATACTTCCAGCCTGGATGACTTTCCGCTCTATGTTGAAGGTGCAGCGCTACCCTCTGAGGTGCTTGATCTCTGGAAGGCGGAGTTTGACAGTCTCTATGAAGATACAGGCTACTTCCTGCTTACCTATCACCCGCGGGCAGGGTTTGGATCGGGCATCCCGTCCCGCTCGAAAGTGATTGATGATTTGTTGACCTTCATCAAAGGATACGACAGCGTGCGGTTTGTGACGCTTGCCGAGCTGGCGCGGTGGTGCCTGAGTCCTCAACATGGTCATATAACGACCGAACCGAGAGTCGGGGCGCGACGATGAGTGTCTGGCCAAACGGTGGTACATGTGGGGTTGTGATTACCGTTAACTTCGATGGAGAGAGTGTCGAACAGCAGCAGTTTCCGAATCAGTTGCTCTGGGGCCGGAACTCGTATGGACGTTACGGAGCGCAGGTCGGGATAGACCGGATTCTGGATACTCTCGGTCGGCACGAGGTGCCGGCAACGTTTTTCATTCCAGCCTGGGATGTTGAACGGTATCCGGAAATCATGGAATCAATCGTCGCGGCTGGTCATGAGGTCGCCGGGCACGGTTACATTCACGAATCATTTGACGCGCTCAGTACCGAGCAGCAAGTTGAGGTGCTGGAGAAATGTGAATCAGTCTTCCACCGGCATTTTGGGCATGCTCCTTCTGGATGGCGCGCACCTGGCGGCCTCATGACAAACGACACCCGTGAGCTGCTGGCTTCCCGGGGCTACCTCTACGACAGTAGTTATTGTGATGATGACATTCCGTATGTAGTGGAGACTCCCGGAGGAACGAATATTGTTGAGTTACCGGTATTCGCCACGGCGAGCGATAGCCACTACTATTCGAAACGCAGATCGCCGGACATCGTTGCCCGGGCCTGGATTGAGGAGTTTGAAGCTGTCTACGAAACCGGCGGACTCTTCAACCTGACAATACACCCGAGAGGTGATTTCGGCTCCGGACGCGCGGTGCGCATCCGGTCGTTGGAAACCATCATTCAGCATATTCAACAGCGTCAAGGAGTATGGCTGGCGCAATGTGCTGATGTGGCCAGGCATTTGCTGGATCATTCGACAGCATGTTGAATCAGGCTGACGCACCGTTCTTTGAAGCCCTGGCCCAGCTCTCCGATGACGGCGCGGTGTTTTCAACGCCGGGTCATAAACGCGGCCAGGGAGCGCCGCCAGAAGTGCAGTCATTGCTGGCAGATGCCCTGATGCGAGACGTTCCGCATGGTGGAGGGGTCGACACGTCACACATCTCATTCGATGTTCTCATGCAGGCCGAAGCGCTCGCCGCGGAGGCGTATGGAGCTGAGTTAGTCAGGTTTCTGGTTAATGGCAGCACAACCGGGAATATTGCGATGTTGCTGGCGACTTGCCGGGATGGTGACGAAGTCATCATCACCCGGATGCTTCACAAGTCGCTGTTAGCCGGGCTCATCGTTAGCGGTGCAACGCCGGTTTATCTATCGCCGGTTGTGGATCCGAACGTCAATCTTCCCCTTGAAACTACAGTTAGATCTGTCCAAGCGGCGATCGACGACCACCCTGCGGCAAAAGCGGTCGTGCTGGCCAGTCCATCGTATGTCGGCGTTACCAGCGATCTTGCCACTATTGCGTCACTCTGCCATGAGGCTGGTATGCCGCTACTGGTCGACGAAGCCTGGGGTCCGCACTTCTACTTTCACCCTGACTTGCCTGCCTCGGCGATGCAGTCCAATGCCGACGTCGGTGTATCAAGCACACACAAGATGCTATCTTCTGTGACTCAAGGGGCAATCCTTGCAGCAAAAAGCGATCTGCTGGACGTAGACCGTCTGAGCACTATCGTTGATATGGTGCAGACTACCAGTCCATCAGTATGGATTTATGGTTCTATTGATGCCAATCGACGGCAAATGATGCTGGCAGGAAGAGATCTACTTCAACGGACACTTGAACTGGTCTGGCGATTGCGCGGTGAACTTGCTGAAATCGACGGTTTGCAGGTAATCGGTACTGAGATTATCGACGGCCGATCCGGTGTTGGTTTTGACCCAACGAGAGTGCTCGTCGACGTCCACAGGCTCGGCATAACCGGATATGAAGCCGAGATGATCCTTCGCAATGACCATCGGATATTTGTGGAAATGAGTGATCTGGTGTCGGTGTTGCTGCTGGTCACCATTGGCGATACCGATGAATCTATCAATCGAGCTGTCGCCGGTTTTACTTCGTTGGCGGACGGACGCTCCGCGTCCCGGCACGATGTTCAGGCGCGATCGAGCGGTGCGCTGCTGTTTTCAGGTGAACAGGTGACAAGCCCGCGAGAGGCGTTTATGGCGGTCAGCGAGGCAGTTCCAATTGCCTTAGCGAACGGGAGAGTAAGCGTCGAGAACATTACCCCCTATCCGCCGGGTATTCCGGTCGTCACTCCTGGTGAACGGTTAAACCAGGAAGCTATCGAATACTTGCAAACAGGCCTCGGCGAAGGGATGTATATCTCCGGGCTTTCGGATCCATCGTGCAAGACGGTGAGGGTCATCAGGTAAGGGACGCATTGTGGATACAACTATGGCTACTCGCGCCGTTTGGGCCGAAACGGAAGCGTTTGTCGAACTGTACACTGCCGCCGGTGAACATGGCACAAGCGCTGTTCGGAGCGAGAATATTGCGGCGGCTCTGTCGCCGTATGATGACGATCCAGGTTTCTCCCCGATTCTCAATCTTGCCGATGCCGAAGACAAAGGTACCGTCTTAATCTCACTCGAAGAGCTGGCCAGATCAGCCAACGCGCCTCATATCGGCATCAACGGCAACCCGGATATCGACCGCTGGGTTGAAGCCGGTGAGGCGACCCGGCACGGCTACCAGACCGTTGAGTATGAATTCTTCTGGGGGCGGGAACTGACCGATGCGTTCGAGGATGTCCAGATCCCGGATGGAGCTAGCGTCGAACAGCTTTCTTCAGAAGAGAAATCACTGTTTGGCGAGACGCTGAATGTCGGGTTTGGGCTTGCGCCGGAGCATGTTCGCGGCCACGTCTTTGCCAGCTCGCTTGGCAAGCCAGGCTGGCTTCATTACCTGGCTCGCGTCGATGGTCAGCCCGCCTGTGCGTCCGTTCTCTATGTCACAGGTGACGTTGCACAGCTGTTTGTGACGACGACTGTCCCAGCGTACCGCAGCCGTGGTCTGCAGACCTACATGATTCGCCGGCGTCTTCTGGAAGGCAGCAAGCAGGGATGTAATCTGGCGATCTGTCAGACGGTTGTTGATAACAGTTCCCCGCGGAATATGGCGCGGCAGGGATTTCAAATGCTCTACAAGCGAAGGATCCTGGCGAAAAATCTGTGAGGGATAGCGTCTTGCGAGCGAAAACCTGAGCGGTAAAACGTCGAGTCTAGCCTGCTCGACGTCATTCGGCTGGCTTATTCGTCAGGTTTCATCCAGACGGAAACGTGCTGGCGGCTTTCGGCGGTAAACGGCTCACGAAGCCAATTTTCCCACCGTTCGAGCAGGCTCATTCCGGCTAGTTGCGCCATCAGGTCTAATTCGGCTGGCCAGACGTAGCGGAATGGGATGGAGTTGCGCTCTAACTGGCCATTGCGGACTTTGAAATGGTGAGAGCTGAACTCCTGCGTCGCGATATGGTATTCATCGATCCCCCAGCTATTTTCGTCCAGATAGAAGGTGTGGAGATGTTCACCTGGCGGTAATAATCGCAAGATGGGAATGCCGACCTCAACAACAAAGCATCCGCCGGGTTCAAGGTGGGCGGCGGCATTGCGGAAGCAAGCAACCTGCTTTTCCTGAGTTGTCAGGTTATTGATCGTGTTGAACACCAGATAGGCGAGCGTGAACCTGCCATCCACCGTGGTCGTAGCAAAGTCGCCGATGGTTACCTCTATGTTCTCAGCGCCTGATTTCCTTCGCAATCGCTGCACCATGGCGTTGGACAGGTCGATGCCATTGACTGGAACACCTCGCTGAGCAAGCGGCAGGGCAATCCTTCCGGTCCCGATCCCGAATTCGAGCGCGCGTCCATCCTTTGCCAGGCTGGCCAGGAAGTCGACAGCTGGATCAACCGCCTCCGAGGTAAACATATCCGCTTCGTCTTCGTCGTATCTGGCCGCGATCCGTTCGCCAAAGAACCCGTCTTTACTCACTGTTTCTCCGATTGCTTTGTCTCGCGACAGAGTGAGGCTGGCTGAAAGCAGTGTCAGCGTCACACTCCCAATCATCGAATTGTTCCAGGAAGGTCGCATCGCGGGCAATGGCGTCTGCATTGGCGAAAAGCGTCACCCCATCTTCACATCGCAATGCGATGAGATCTCCTTCCTGAAACAACGCTGAAAGCGCTTGCTGCCGCTCCTCCTGGGGAACATTCGTTGTCGGAGCCATCACCGTATCGATGATCAGATAATCTGGTGATGGTGAGCTTGCGGAAAGAAAGTACAGGTCATGCCGGTTTGATGCGTGAGCCAGCCACCGGTGATCTTCGATGACGACAATTGCATCTTCCGGCAATTCGCTGGCGTATCGAATGGCGATTTCTCCATGCGGATGTGGCGTTCCATCAGCGATGATTTGAGTCGGGTACTTTTGAAGTTCACGCTGGGAGTAGACGGCTCCAGAAAATATCACCAGCATAATCAGCAGCATGGTGGCAGACCTTATGTAGCCTGTCACGCCCAGCTGATCGGTCCGGCGTCGCACGATATGTGATGACGCCAGGCGGTTCAGGATGCGATGAAGGCGCTGAACTCCGACCACGGCAGCCAGGTAGACAAACGGCATGACCGGGGCGACATACCGTTCGAAGATGACAAAGGTTGGTGGAAATGTTGAGACAAGGATGAGGAGAATACCTGGAACGGCGATCATGAGGATTTCTGGAGCGAGCAACGAGACGAAGGCAACCGGCATGAACAACCATTTCAGATATTGTTGCTTCTGATTAATGGTGACGACATCCCAGATTTCAGCCGGTTTCGTTAAGATCCCTCGTGCGATGCCGAAGATACCGTTTCCAAGGTAGTCATAGCCCGGGAATGGCACCGGACCTCGCGGTCCCCGAAACCATGGCATGACCCATTCGACGACCAGGATGAACCAGGTAGCACCAGCCGAGATCGTGGCGATCCCCGCCCACCTGTTCTTGAAGAAAAGAACATAGACCCCAAGCGCTGCGACCGTGAGGGCTATTTCTTCTTTGACCATGAGCGATCCGAGCACGGCGATTCCATAGAGTGACCAGCGGTCGGTTTCGGCTGCGTAGAAAGCCAGCATAAGTAACGGCACGGCAAATGCAATCTCGTGAAATTCATTGACGATGTTGATGTCGTGTATGGCTGGATTTGAGAGATACAACGCAGCGAATGCAAGCGCTACAACCGTGCTTTTGAGCCGTTTCAGAGCAAACAGGTAGAGCGGCACCGCTGCCAGACCCAGGGCGATACTCTGTAACACAAGCAACGTTTCTGGAGTGCGATGGAGCGCATAAAGCGGCAGCAATACAAAAAATACTGGCGAGAAATGCCGTCCAAAATGACTCATGTCCCCTTCGAGACTCGAGTAGAAAAGAGAACCTTCTGTCGTATTCCAGAACGCTTGCGAAAAGACAGCCAGATCGAAGAGCGAATTGCCGGAAGTGTACGTTGCAATCGATTTCGACGAGTAGGCGACGATATAGAGAAGGGTTAACAGGCTTAGCCCGAGAATCCCTAGCCAGCGAGAATGTCGTTCAATGCTTCTCACATATCCCGGTATGGTGCGTTGCCTGACAGGGTGGAATCTGGCAATGAACCTGTTGATTGACGAGTCCCTTCCAGGTTACAGATGGTCGCTACGTGGTTACCCGGCTTCGATCTTCAGGTGCGCGTCGCAAGCAAGCCCCGGATCAAGTCTCATCTCACCTGATCCGAATAGCACGCAACGGTATGCTCCGTGTTGAAGTTCCACGGATTTCACATCGCTGCCGTCGTTTGATGCGGCCTGGAAAATCGTTAGCCGTTGACGGTTGAACTGCCATTCTCGGCTGTCGATGTTGTTTGTGGTTGAGTGAACAGTATCTGGTGACCGACCGAGTATCTGGTGGTACTGTTCCGCAGTCCTATGCAAGCAATTCGACCGGATGAGGAGTTGCTTGATGCCAGTGGCTCCATTGGGGTGAATTCTGGCTTCACCATCCGGGATTCGTAGTTCCCTGGCTGTCACATCTTCAATCAGGTACGGGAGACTAGAGTGCTCTGGAGAAGGTCCGTCTTTCCACTTGACTACCTGGCCATCCGGACGGGTACGGGAGCCGCTGACCGAATCGTCATAGGAGATGCCGCGTTTGCGGATTGATTCGACATCAAGGTCAATGTCGTCGGAAGTGAGCATGAACTCGCAGAGTCCTCCACCTGCTTGCAGCATCCACCAGCGCCGTGATTGAAGTGCAGGTTCCCAGAATGCCAGCAACTCGATGTAGGCTCCATCTCCCAGCGCGATCAGTGCGTTGTGCGTTCCAGTACTGTGCCTCCCTCCAGGAGTGACGGTAAACCCGAGTTGTTCGAATCCTGAGATCATCGTTTCCAGCTGATGACCAATAACGATAATGTGATCGATTCCGAGAATTGTCACGGGATTTTCCATGTTCAGTTGAAAACTGCGCTACTATTCATGATTAGACTATCAGACGACACGAGCAAAGGAACTGACAAATCCCTTGCTCTAGGCGATAATGAGCACAATGCATCGATATTGACTGGAGGGATAGATGGACTTCAAACTGGGCCAGGATATTTTGACATCCGATAATAAGAAGGTCGGGGAGGTTGACCGGGTGGTTATTCACCCGGAGTCCAATGAAGTGGTGGCGCTCATCGCGCACCAGGGCCACATGTTTGGCGAAGATCGTATTGTAGACATAATACGTGTTGGTACTGTTGAGGAGAATGGCAAGGTTCATCTCTCCGTTGATTCGAACGCTGCCGCCAACTTTCCACACTTTATCCGGACTGATTTTGTCGCTCCGACAACAGCACAGACTCACACGTTCGGTTCCCAGCAGGGTGCTGTGCTGATGCCGGGTGGAGGTTCCCAGCAGTTCGGATATACCCAGTATGATCCTATGGCCGGATCGATGTTTGGACCAGCTCCGATCAGCGCTCCGAATGTTGAGGCAGTTTCAAACCTTCCAGAAGGTTCGTTGACGATTAATCATGGCACCGAAGTTCAGGATATTGACGGGAAGAGCGTTGGAACGATTGACGATGTCATTGTCGACGACGACGAGAATATTACGGGATTTATAGTCCACCAGGGAACCTTCTTTAAGCACAGTGTGAGGATCCCAAACGAGTGGGTTGCAGGTGTCGCCCATGACCATATCCGTCTTTCGGTCAGCGCGGCCGAGGCGGAGGAAAAAGGTGCGATCAACTAACGAACGTGCCAGTACCTGGAACTAACCAAATTCAGCACAGCGAGTATCGCATTGGCTTGCGTTACTTCGGGCACAGTGCATTCGAACTCGTTTCCCCTGCGGGCTTTCGCGTGTTGATCGATCCGTTCCGGAATGTGCCGGATCAGCCCTGGTTTTTATTCGATTTCCCGGTCACGGAAACCGATCTATTGCTGGTAACGCACGACCACTTCGATCACGATGCTATCGATCGGGTCACAGGCTGGTTCAGCATGCTGCGCGGCGCGGGACACCTGAAGGTTGAAGATCTGACTGTCGACGGGTACGTCGATCTCCACACACCAGGTCACAGTTCAGCAAGCCTGAAGAACACGAGCTTCCTGATCGACTGTGCCGGGATCCGATTTCTTCACACCGGTGACAACCGGGTACCCGTTCCGGAAGAAATCGTTCAGGCTGTTGGTCGAGTTGATGTGTTGACGGTTCCGGTTGACGGATCCTGTCACCTGCTGGAGTATGATCAGGTTCATCAGTTGATTGATCAGTTTCAGCCGGGTGTTGTCTTGCCGGTTCACTACTACATCGACGGGCTGACGACAGTTGAGTCAACGTTGCTACCGGCTGATGACTGGCTGTCGACGCAGACTAACGTCCGGGTTATGGGATCAGATCGAATTGCGATCGGAGCTTCGGATCTACCTGACCGTCAGGAGATATGGCTACTGGAGCCACAGGTACGACTGTAAGCATTGAACCAACGCCATCAGCGGCAGGAGTGTGGACTATTGGAGACAGGCATGGTGATACGAACGGTCATTGATTGTGATCCAGGACGCGATGACGCACTCGCCATTCTGGGACTTCTTGGGGCTAACAACATCCAGGTGGATTTCATTTCCACGGTTGCCGGGAATGTGACGCTCGATAGCGCGGTCCACAACGCGCTGGGCATTCTGGCAGTGGCGGGAGTGCAGGATGTGCCGGTCTGCCGGGGCGCAAGCCGCCCGCTAGCCCGGGAATTGAACCCTGGAACGAATATGCATGGAAACATGGGTACAGAAGAGCCGAAGTTGCCGCCCGCACTGGAAACTGAAGCCGGACCTGCTCAGCCGGCGCTCGAGATCTGGTGCGCCGAAGAGACAGTTGATCCAAAGCGTCTGGTCGCTACTGGACCGCTGACAAATATTGGACGTTTGCTGCAGTCCAATCCGGACGCGCTTGCCGGGGTCGATCAGATGTTTGTTATGGGTGGCACGATTTCTCAGATGGCCACCAGAGTGAGCGATAGCGCAGAGTTCAACTTCTACACTGATCCGGAAGCGGCGGATCTCGTACTGCAGTCCGGCGTCGAAGTGCGACTGTACGATTATGACGTCACAACGTCTTGCCAGATCCCGGTCGGGCAGGTAGACGAGATTGGGGAGCAAATCGGCGGCTCGGTCGGTCGCTACGTGACTGGATGGCTGGAAAACCTCTGGGAGTATGCGAACAAGGTATATGGCCGAAAAGGGATCGCCGTTCACGACATGTATGCGGCTGCTGGTGCGGCGGGATTCGAGCCGGAACGGTGGGAACCGGTCAATCTTGAGGTCGATTGCTCTCCGTCATCACGAGGCACGGTGCGTCAGATCACAGAGCAAAGGCCGCATTTCGTCGCCCGGGGACTGAACCCCGACGACATGGTTCATTTCCTCACCCAATCAGCACGAAACCTTCCGGCGGCTCAACGCGATCCCTGAGAACAAGATCGAAACTGGCACCCGATTGAATGCGTTGTTGGATCGACTGCAACTCGAGAATCAGGCATGGAATTCGAACAACCCGGCCGCGCCCATCCCTCCGCCGATGCACATCGTTACAACACCGAATGTCGCGCCTCTTCGCTCGGCTTCACCGAGAATAGTGACTGTCTGACGAGCGCCGGTTGCCCCGAGCGGATGCCCGAGCGCGATAGCGCCACCGTTGACATTGACCTTCTCACTGTCCAGATCAAGCGCTTCGATAACGTACAACGACTGTGAGGCGAAGGCCTCGTTGAGTTCGATGAGGTCAATATCCTCTATCCGCATTCCGGTCTTCTCCATCAGTTTCGGAACTGCGTGTGCCGGACCGATCCCCATGATGTCCGGATCGCAACCGCTCGTGACGAACCCACGATAGGTGGCGCGAATAGGCAGCCCTAGTTCGTTTGCTCGTTCAGCTGACATCATCACCACCGCGGCAGCGCCGTCGCTCATCTGAGAGGAGTTTGCGGCAGTGACCGAACCATGCGTGTTGAAGGCTGGCCGGAGTTTCGCCATCTGTTCGAGGTCGGTGTCGAACCGCACTCCTTCATCGGTGTCGAATACCGCTTCACGGGTGACGACTTCGCCGTCTACCAGAAATTGCTCTTTGATCGGTACCGGCACGATTTCGTTGTGAAATTTTCCTTCGGTTATCGCGGTGGCGGCCCGAACATGGCTTCGGAGGCTGAACTCGTCTTGCATCTCCCGGCTAATTTCGAAGCGCTGAGCCACCTCTTCTGCAGTGTGGCCCATGGCCATGTAGTGAGCGGGAGCCTGGCTCATCAGTGTGGGATTTGGAGCGGACCTCGCATTGGCGAAGACCCGGGTCATGCTTTCCGTTCCTCCGGCAACGCAGATCTCTGACATTCCGGTCTGAATCTGCTGAGCCGCGATGGCGATCGCTTGCAACCCGCTCGAACAAAAGCGGTTGATCGTCATAGCGCTCACCGAATTCGGAATACCTGCCCTCACCGCGCAAATGCGGGCCACGTTCATTCCCTGTTCGCCCTCAGGCATGGCACAACCCATGATCACATCGTCAATGCTGGCTGGATCGACTCCGGGAGCTCTCTTAACCGCCTCTTGAATGACGAGTGCGCCAAGTTCATCCGGCCGAACCCCTAACAGTGATCCTCGATTTGCCTTTGCAATCGCCGTGCGAACGCCTGATACGATGACTGCGTCTCTCACCTTTTAACTCCTGTCGTTCCTGAGTCAGCGATGTTCTGCTGCATGTTCTAGTTTCGCAGCGGTTTGCCGGTGGCGAGCATATGTTCCATCCGGGCCTGAGTTTTCTCCATTCCGCATAGAGAGAGAAATGCCTCACGCTCGAGTTCTAGTAGATAGTCTTCAGGCACAACCGTGCCAGCAGGCAGTTCTCCGCCCGTCAGCACATAGGCGAGTTTCTGCACGATCGTCTGATCGTGATCGGTTGCTAATCCCCAGTTACGAAACGTGTAGGCGACAAGGTCCAGAACGGCTCGTCCTTCCGGGCCGGCGACCGAGATGTTTCTCTGAACTGGCGGTTGATAGCCTGCCCGATCGAGATCGAGGACAAGCTCTCTGGCGCTTGATAAAACCTGCGAGGCATTCATCACGATCTGGTCGGTTTCTCGGAGATAGTCAAGCGCACGTGCCTCGGCGGCGCTGCCTGAGATCTTTGCGGTTCCGATATGTTCAAACGGTATGGCTAAGAAATTGATGAGTTCTGGGCGATTGGGCATCAGGCTTTGAACGGACGGCAGATGATCTCCAGCCCTGATCGCCATCTCTTTGACACCGCCACCGGCTGGAACCAGTCCAACACCAATCTCCACCAGCCCGATATAGCTTTCGGCAGCCGCGACCGCACGATCGCCATGCATGACAATTTCTGCGCCGCCGCCCAGCGCCATGCCAGACACTGCGATGACTACCGGTCTCGCCAGGTACTTGAACATCATATTGCTGGTTTGCAGTTGCAGTGCAAGCTGATCGATCGATTCCCAGCGAGACTCTCTGGCCGCCTGAAGCACCAGATGGAGATTCGCGCCGACACAGAAATTTGTGGCGTTTGAAAATACGACCAGCCCTCGCCAGTTCTCTTCAGTTTCTTCAGCAGCGGCTCGGGTATCGTCGAGGAGCTGCTGGTCGATCGCTTGATTCGGAGGGTGAAACTCCAGACCGAGGACATCGTCGCCGAGGTCAATCAATGTTGTCGAAGTCGACGTCCTGACGATGCTGGCAGACTGGCTCGCTCGTGTATGAATAATTCGAGAATACGCTGTTTCGTTGGCAACCGGAAACTGTTCGAGTTTTTTGACCCAGTTTGGTACAGGCAGTCCGTCCTGCTCCATGCGTGAAATGCTCTCCTGGACACCGATGGCGTTCCAAATTTCGAACGGTCCAAGTTCCCAGTTGAATCCGTCTCGCATTGCCTGGTCGATAGCGACCAGCTGCCGGTTCGCGATTTCGTCGGCTTTTGATGCTGTGAATATCAGTGTTTGGCTGAGCGACTGCCAGGCAAGCTGTCCAGCCGGGTCACCGGCATAGATCAGAGACCGAATACGTTCTCCTGTGTTCGCAATCTTGTTTGCTTCTGCCAGACTGGGAAAGCTGACCTCTTCACGCTCGGCATATTCCATCGACTCAAGATCCAGTGCCAGGATGATCGAGCCATCCGACCCCCGGACACGTTTGTAAAATCCCTGGCCAGCCTTCTCTCCCAGCCAGCCGCGTTCGAGCATCTCATTCACATAATCAGGCAACTGAAGCAGATCTGCTTCGCGTTGATCCGTCGTTGATCGTCTGGTGTTGTTTGCCACCTCAGCAAAGGTATCCAGTCCGACCAGATCGAGCGTGCGAAAAGTTGCGCTGCGGGGGCGGCCAAGCGCCGGCCCGGTGATGGCATCAACTTCTGAAACGCTGAGTCCCAGCTTCTCCATTGTCATTAAAGTAGACATAAGGCTAAAGACACCGATTCGGTTGGCGATGAAGTTAGGCGTGTCGTTGCAGATAACAACGCTCTTGCCGAGACGTTTGCTTACAAACAGAGACATCTCTTCGAGAGCTTCTTCACCTGTAGTCGATGTTGGAACGATCTCTACCAGTTTCATGTATCTCGGAGGATTGAAAAAATGGATGCCCATGAATCCAGGTTGAAGTTCAGAGGGCAACTCTGTCGACATCGCCGTGCAGGAAAGTCCTGAGGTGCCGGTGCCTAAAATGGACTTCGCCGAAGCCACCTTTCCGATTCTGCGCCAGAGGGATGTTTTGACGTCGAGTTGCTCGACCACACATTCCAGAATCAGATCCACATTTGCGAGCTGCTCAAAATCATCATCCAGGTTGCCAGTGGATATCAGATCGGCTGCATCTGTGGTCATCAGAGGCGCCGGGTTCAGGCGGGAAAGGTTCCTGACGGCTTGCGTTGCCAGGCTATTTCGCTCCTGTCGGGTTTCTGTTCCATCCGGGGTGATGTCAAGCAACAACACTGGCACTCCAGCATTAGCCAGGTGAGCGGCTATCTGAGAGCCCATTACCCCTGCGCCAAGTACCGCTGCATTGCGTATTGTCCGGTACTTCATTTGGAGCCTCCAAACTGCAATTGCGACGACATCAGGTTTAACTAGCTGAACAGTTTTCCGATCATTGGAGGATCTACATTTCCCCCGCTGACCATAACGCCAACTCGTTCGCTCTCAGCTGGTAAAAGGTGCTTTAACGCGGCGGCAATCGGAACTGCTCCGCTAGGCTCGATGACAAGTTTGAGACGCAAAAACACAAGTCGCATCGCTTGCAGTAGATCTTCGTCAGATACCACCAGTATATCGTCAATATAGTGTTGCACCACTGGGAAGGTGAGTTTGCCCGGCGTCGTCAGCCGAATACCGTCAGCAATCGTCGGCGGTGGCGGAATCTCGACCCATTCACCGCGATCAAGTGACTGTTTCGTGTCGTCCGCGCTATCCGTTTCGACGCCGAATACGTTGATGTCCGGTTGGTAGCCTTTAGCCGCCACCAGCGTACCGCTAATCAGACCTCCACCGCCAACCGGCGCTAAAATCGTGTCGAGTTCAGGCACTTCATCAAGCAGCTCAAGCACCGCAGTTCCCTGACCAGTCATGATGTCTGGATCGTCGTAGGCATGAATAACCGTCATGTTTCGTTCGTTCGCGATCTGATACTGGAGTGACTCGCCGTCCTCATTGTGCCGGTCAATCGGAATGATTTCCGCTCCATATTCTCTGGTAGCCTGCTGTTTGATCGTTGGCGCGTCATCGTTCATGACAATCGCAGCAGGTACCCCCAGCAATCTGGCCGCCAGAGCCACTCCCTGGGCGTGGTTTCCACTTGAGTAGGCGACGACTCCCCGCACCCGAACATCGGGTTCGAGCCGGCTAATCGCGTTGTAGGCTCCCCGGAATTTGAATGATCCAGTGCGTTGAAAGCTCTCCATCTTGAGATAGATGTCTTTGCCGGTCAGATCGTTCAGGGTTCGGCTGGTAAAAACCGGAGTACGGTTTGCGATGTCCTTGAGTCGTCGCCGGGCGGCGAGAACATCGGTATAGGTTATTGCTAGCTCGGTCATGGAGTATCCAGATTCCTTTTCTCTGCCCGGAAAATACTTGGGGTCTCCGGTTTGTTGGAGTGTAGCGTACCGAAAGGTTCGGAAAGCTAACATGGGCAGGTATCACGTTGACATCTAAGGGGTCGGGTTGCTAGCTTCTTATCAGGAACAGTCAACACGTTGATGAACCATTTAAACTAGTCTGACGCTGATGAGAGGAACAGTCGAGAATGAACAGCATGCGAGAACCTTTCACCAATGAGCCAGCTCTGGATTTTGCCATTGAGGAACATGCCGTACGGATGCAGGCGACAATTGACCGGATCGGTAGCCAGCTAGGGAAAAATTACCCGCTTCTGATCAACGGTGAGTGGCGAGAAACCGGCGACTGGATCACCTCGATCAATCCGGGGAACATCGATCAGATCGTCGGCAAGGTGGCCAAAGCCGGGTTGGATGAAGTTGAAGAAGCCTTTGCTGCCGCCAGAAAGGCCTGGAAAAGCTGGCGTCAGGTGTCCGCTGAAGGTCGAGCGAGCATCGCCTTTCGAATGGCCGCCCTGCTCCGCCGGCATCGCTATGAACTGTCAGCCTGGATGGTCTACGAGCTTGATAAAGCCTGGGATGAAGCCGATGGCGAAGTAGCTGAAGCGGTCGATATGATGGAGTGGTACGGTCGGGAAGTATTGCGATTCGATCAGGGACCGCCAAACCTTGCATCGTTGCCGGATGAGGCGAATACCTACCACTATCTGCCGCGCGGGATCGGTGTCGTTATCCCGCCATGGAATTTCCCGTGCGCGATTTTTACTGGAACGACGATGGGTCCGGTACTGACCGGGAATTGTGTCATCGTCAAGCCGGCAAGCAATACTCCTGTCATCGGCTACAAGGTGGTTGAACTGATGATTGAAGCTGGTGTGCCCCCTGGCGTTGTCAACTTTCTGCCTGGCAGTGGATCTGAGATCGGTGATCTGCTGGTTGACCACCCGCAAACCAGCTTTGTCAATTTTGTTGGCTCTAAAGAAGTTGGCGTTCGCATTTACGAGCGGGCGGCGAAGGTCCATCCTGGTCAGCACGTCCTGAAACATGTCGCAGCTGAGATGGGCGGCAAGGATGCCATCATTGTGGATAGTGAAGCGAATGTCGCAGATGCGGTGGAAGGGATTGTCACGTCGGCGTTTGGCTTTGCCGGACAGAAGTGTTCAGCCTGCTCCCGGGCTATCGTCGATGACGCTGTGTACGACCGTGTCGTTGCAGGAGTGGTGGAACGCACAAAACAGGTGGTGACATTCGGACCGGCGCTTGAAAATGGGATGACGACGGTTGGCGCAGTTGTTGATCAACGACAGTACGACTCCATTCGAAACTACATTGAAATTGGAAAGTCTGAGGGACGGCTGGCCTATAGCGCCGAGCCGATCGAGGCCAACGGATACTACATACCACCGGTCATTCTGGCGGATGTGCCACGGGATGCACGGATTGCCTGCGAAGAGGTGTTTGGTCCAGTGCTGGCAATCGTTCGGGCAAAGGATTTCGATGATGCACTTGATATTGTCAACAGCTCGGAATACGGGTTAACCGGCTCGGTGTACAGTCGCAATCGGGAGAAACTCGAGCGCGCCCGCTATGAGTTTGATGTCGGCAATCTCTATTTCAATCGAAAATGCACCGGCGCGATGATGGGGGTACACCCGTTCGGCGGTATTAAACTCAGTGGGACGAACGCGAAGGCTGGTGGTCCTGATTACCTGCAAAATTTCATGATTACAAAAGCAGTTGGCGAAAAACTGTAGCCATCATCAACCGAACCGTTGTCTTCAGAAATTGATGCGATGTGATCTTCTCTCTTCCTGCATATTGCAACTGTCATTTGTGCTGTTGCAACAGGATTCCAGGAGTGTTGTATGTATCCGTCGTTCGTCTGTACAGTGAAGTGATGCTGATTTGCTAGGAGGTTGATGTCAGACTCTGGAGATAGCGGAAACCAGGTTCCTGACACGATGTGGTACCGGCCGGCTGTGTGGTTGTGGGATCAAGTGATCTCACGATATACGCCAATGTCTCCGGCTGCGCGACGTGAGGTCGTTAGCTCAATCTGGGCGCCGAGCCTTGATAAACGCGAATATTTTCAGAATTATTCTATCCTTCTCATTCTTTCTATTTTCATTGCGACTTTTGGCATGCTGCAAAATTCGACGGCGGTTGTCATCGGAGCGATGCTGATCGCCCCTTTGATGCTGCCGGTTCTTGGAGTTGCTGCAGGTATCGCGTCTGGCGCGCCGCTCCATACGTTCCGCCAGATCGTCATCGTTTCGATTTCAACCGGAGGAGGGATCCTTCTCGCCTGGGGGATAACCCTGCTCATTCCCAATGTCCCAGGCACGCTGCCCGATGAGGTGCTCTCACGGACCGCTCCAAATCTCAATGATTTGCTGATCGCGCTCGGCGCCGGGGTTGCCGGGGCTTATGCACGGGTGAAACCGGCCGTCGCAGACGCGATTCCCGGTGTCGCTATTGCGGTTGCTCTGGTGCCGCCACTTGCAGCGGTCGGAATTACGTTTGAGGTTGGCGAATGGCATCAAGGGCTTGGCGCATTGTTGCTGTACCTGACAAACCTGGTGGCGATTGTACTGGCAGGAGCCATCACGTTTTTCTTAACTGGACTGTCTCCGACAAGACAACTTCTGCAAGGTAAAAGTGTTGTTGTAACCGGTCTGCGATGGGCATTGGTTGCGGTGCTGCTGGTCTCGGTTCCACTCGTCATTACCGGCCGGCATACCCTCCAGAAAGCAACCCGAGCTGCCAATGTCAGCAACACAGTGGAAATCTGGCTTGCCGAGCAGGAACAGAATGGAAATGAGTTGGAGTTTCTGTCGCAGGAGGTGAGCACGTCCGGGGATAGCGGAACGGTTACCATTTTTGTTACCGGCGAAGAAGAGCCCGGTGATGTAAATGGATTGGCAGAGGATTTGACCGAAGAGCTTGGGAAACCAATCTCAGTTACCGTCCGATTTATACCCTTTACCGAAATCACGTCAAATGATTCGGAAGAGCCATAAGACCCTGTAATCAGGAGTCGGAAGTCCTCAATTCTGGTTGCCTATCTGCCAGCAGCTACTTGTTTGTCCTTTCGTGGTCAGACAGGAACTCAGGCTTGACTGGTTACGAATGGAGCATTCAGGGACGTGCTCCGTCCTAAGCGCCGGGCCAGCTGCAATAACCTGGTATTCAACGGTTGGTCCGGGCTGTGGTTCCCTCGTTGGCTTCTATTGGCCAGTCAATCAATAGTCGATCGACGCTTCTCGCTAAGGCAGCTGCTATGGCCTCAATGATCTGTTCATCCTGGATAAGCGTGCGTTCCACCGGATTCGTTTCAAACAGTGGTTCGATCAACACAGCTGGAATGCCAAACATGCGGTTTTCAACCCATATCTGTGGCGCGCTGTACACATTTCCCAGTGTCGCGAATCCCCCGTAACTTTTACCAGCCGTCGTATCAGGACTGGAGCTTGCTGATGGTGGATCGTACCCATTGGCTTGTAACTCGGCGGTGAGTTCATCCCGTACCAACATGCTCAATCGTTCGTTCTGATCTCCACCAGTCGGGCTGAAGTAGATCGTAAGCCCTGCTTGGAATGGATTTTCTGATCCATTGAAATGCAGCGAAATGAATAGCTGCGGATCAAGCTCCAATGCCTTTGAGGCATGCACATAGCCTTCAACGTAGTCATGTGGCATGCCGTCGGTTGCCGGATGGAGATGAGACTCTTGCATGAGGATGGTGCTATTGTCCGGGCGAGTCAGATAGACGATGTAACCGGCGTCTTCCAACGCTAGCCGGGTCGAAGTCGCCAGGCGCATCGTGTCGAGATATTCGATGCCAAGCGCTCCGCCGGTCGAAGCATCATGTCCCGGGTCCAGGACGACAACTGATGCTTGAAGTGCCTTGGGAGCAACCTGCGGTGTCGATTCCGAATATCGCCATTGATAGTAGTGTTGACCGATATTGCCTGCTTCAACCTGCCAGCCGGGTGGATTTGAAGGTGTGTAGGTGAGACAGCGGCGCTCAAAACATTGGATCAGGACGTCTGAGGCTGTCCCGGCAATCTCAACGTTGCTCCAGTAGGCTTCGGTAATTGGATAACCGGTCGTATAGAATGGGTTCGGAAACAGTTGCTGTTCCTGCAACCATCCCACTTCATACACAACATCGGCCTGATTCATAAACTCCCAGAACGGTTCCGCGATCTGGTGGTTGATCATCGGCAGATCAACCAGATATGCGGCGCGAACTTCGAACTGCTCTAGCTCCGGATCGCGAGAAATCGTGCCGCTACGGGACATCCGTTCAGAGATTAACTGTCCACCGGTAGCTGGTGGCGCATCGAGAATGCCAGTAAATGTGGCGTATGTTGGTCCGGTAGTCGAGCCGGGATCGCCAGCAACAGGGATTTCAGCCGGCGCTTGTGGTTCGAACTTGTCGATCCCCGTCTGCAGGTGTCCAGTAATGAGTTCCTTTGCGAGCAATCCATTGGTGATGTGCCAGGGGTCGCTTTGCGGCACGGTGGGATCCGAGGTGAGTTCCATTCGTGACTTGTCGAAATACTGAACGACGCGCTGGCCGCCTTCGGCATCAACATATGGCTCTACGAGGCCGGAAGAGATCGGTTCCGGTCCCCACACCCAGGTCCGGCTGACACTCAGTTCATGCACCGGCCGGTCATACCTTGACCAGGTTCTGTAGAAATTGTGGTTCCAGATTTCTATGGAAAGATCATCGCCAGCTGCGCCTATCGCTGGTGAAGATGCAAGCAAATGCGCAGCGAAAACGAACACGGTGACTATTGGTAGTAGAAACTGCCTGGTCTGGCGGCTAGTAGCGAACAAGCTCGCCGTCGCCCGTACCTTCAATGCGTTTTCCAACCGACGCTTCCCAGTTCAGGTCAGCAATTGCATCACTCAACCCGCCGACCATATACCGCAGTTCGGATGCCAGTGCGAGGAACTGGAAACCCTGGTCGATGCGCATATTGACACCATCGACTCCGGAACAGTGGATCCCGGGAGCAACGCCGTTGGCGATTGCGGTAGCCCGGACGTGTTCAATAGCCTCGACGACGGCAGGTATGTCAGATTCCAGCGGCACTCCCAATCCCTGTCCCATCGAAGCTGCCAGATCGTTAGGGCCGATAAACATAGCGTCTACACCAGGAACGCTGAGGATTTCTTCTGCATGCTCAACTCCCTGAATATGCTCGATTTGCAACACAAGCAGAATTTCGTCGTTCGCGTGTTCGTAGTAGTGCGTCGAAGAGGTGTCGAAGCTCATGGCATGCCGACCACCTCCGACACTGCGATTGCCAAGCGGATGGTATCTTGCCGCCTCCACAGCCTGCTCAGCTTCCTGACGACTATTTACCATCGGTACGACAACTCCCCAGGCACCGCCATCGAGAACTCGCTTGAAGTTTTCCGGGGTATTCCAGGGTATGCGAACCATAGGAGCCGTGCCTGTGCCTACCATTGCAGCAAACATCAGCGCCAGGGTGCGGATGTCCACTGCGTTGTGCTCGGCGTCGACAACTAACCAGTCAAAATCAAGCCTGCTGACATAGGCTGCTGCTTCAGGGCTGGGCAGCGATAGCCAGGTTCCTACCGACGGTTCACCGCTGGCCAGCCGGGCACGCACATGATTTGCGAACATTTAGATCCTCCCTCTACCTCGCCGACGACAGTGCTGAACCAGTATTACGGACTTGAGGCAATGCCTGTGGGTCCAACCAGCATGCCACTTCCTATTGACTGAATGTAACCGCCATCTGTCGTGTAGACATTTATCCGATCATTGCCGTTGTCGGTCACGAAAACGAGAACCTCACCGGAGACAGGATCAAGGACAATCGCAACACCGATTGGCGTGTCGAGGGCATCGTCCTCCGCTCCGAATCCCCCGAACTGGTTGACAACGTTGCCATCCGGATCAAACACCTGAATGCGGTGGTTGTTGGAATCGGCAACGAAGACCAGCCCTTCGGGGTGGATCGCGACTCCGATCGGATTGTCGAATTGACCTGGTTCCGATCCCGGTCCGCTTCCCCAGGCTGTGATGAACACGCCATCCGGATTGAATACTTGAATGCGATTGTTCGCGGTGTCAGACACATAGACGAGTCCATTCGCACTCACCGCAATACCTTGTGGATCGTGGAACTGACCGATCTCAGTGCCGTGACCGTCTTCTGTCTCTCCAGTGCCGCCGATAATGTAGATAAATTCTCCCATCGGGGAAAAGACTTGCACTCGATGGTTTTCACGATCAGCGACGAACACCCTTCCCAATTCGTTATTGACCGCCACTCCGACTGGTTCGTCAAATTGACCATCGCCGGAGCCATAGGAACCGAAGGCAAGGACAAACTGACCTGAGGCATCATATTTTTGCACTCGGTTATTGAGTGTATCGGCGATGTAGACGTTGCCGTCGCTATCGGTGGTGATCCCCGTCGGCCAGTTGAGCTGTCCATCGGAAGCTGCAAAGTTCGGGATTTCGAGCAGAAAATTGCCAGCTTGATCAAATCGCTGGATTCGCGGGTTGTATCGGTCCGATACCAGCAAGTCATCATTGAGGGTGAGCGCGAGGTCCATAGGTTCGGTAAACTCTCCCTCACCAGCGCCTTTGACTCCCCACTCCAGTTCAAAGCCCCCGTCGAAGTTGAATTTCTGGATGCGATTGTTCTGCTGGTCGGCAACGAACACTTTCGGGTCGGCGACATCTTTGGTCACGACAACCGCATCCGGAAAAATGAAGTTTCCGGGCCCAGTGCCCAACCCGCCCCATTCCAGAATATAGGTTCCATCTCGGGTGTACTTCAGAATTCGGTGGTTGCCGGAATCTGCGATATAGACATTGTTTGCCGGATCTATTCCCAGGCCATACGGAGTGTCGAATATCAGACCGCCTTCAGACTCGGAACCGTTCCACTGACCCAGGAATGAACCTTCGGTATCAAACCACTGCACCCGGTTGTTGCCGGAGTCACTGACATAGACGTTGCCTTCATCGATTACGATCCTGCGCGGTTCATTAAATTCACCTGGAGCTGAACCAGGACCTCCAAAACTAAAGAGGAACCCTCCATCACTGTTGAACACCTGAACACGATTGTTGTCAAAATCAACGACAAACACTCGATCCTGATCGTCCGTGGCAATACCAACTGGACGGCTGAATTCACCTTCGCCGGTTCCTGGACTGCCCCAGTGGGTGATGTATTCACCTTGTGGATTGAGTTTGATTACCCGGGCTGCGTGGACGTCAGAGAGATAGATGTTGTCCTGGTTGTCAGTTGCCAGTCGTGGTTCGTTGCGCCAGCGGGCGGGCGGGTTGCCCTCGTTGCCCTGGGAGAGGATCAGATCACCTCCCAGACTCAGGGCTGAGACGACATCCAGCGGTGATTGAGCAACATAGATGACCGGTTGTCGTTGTTCAACTTCTTCTGTCGGCTGCTCTTCAGGTTGGGTAGTCAGGGTTGCTTCCGAGGTAGAAACCGCGGTCGCAGCTTCCGTTTCCGCTGTGGTGGGCGTTGGATCCTCAGATATGGTGGTCGGAGAACCGGTCGCATCCGATGTTGCGGTAGCATCACCTGTCCCAGCCTGAGCGGTAGGAGTTGCCGTCTCATCGCTTAAGAATTGATCGTAGGCTACAAACGAGAACGCGCCGATCACGCAACCTGCGATAACTGCAGCTGCGATAATGCCGCCGACGATGATTGCCGGAGACGGAGACTTTTCAAACAATTCCTGCACACGCCACTCCGATAATCTAAAGGTATTTCACGTCGACAGATTTCTCTTCAGGTCAGTCATTCCTTCAGAGCGGTAATTAACCGGTCGACGTCCGTTTCATCATTATAAAGGTGCATCGACGCCCGCACGCGTCCCGAGCTTCCAGTGACGATAACACCCTGTTTAGCAAGTTTAGCCGCCGTTTTCTCTGGCGAACGGTCGAGCCAGCTGACGATGCCGGCTCGCAGTGAGGGGTCTGCCGGGGTGATGATTTCGAGATCGAACTCCCTCAGCTGATCAATCAGCAGTGTGCCAAGAGCACTTGCGTGTGTTTCGATGGTATCGACACCGATGGTTTCAATGATCCGAAGACCTTCATTGAGCGTGTGTATTGCAAGATACGGCGGACCACCGAGCTCAAATCGGGATGCATCGGGTTTGAGTTGGTAGGGAAAATCCAGATCGTCAACAACGCTATACCAACCGACATTCACAGGTTCAATTTCGGGCTGCCGATCATGATTCCAGAAAAACGGGGCTACCCCGTGTGGACCGAGAAGCCACTTGCAGCCAGTCCCGACCATGAAATCACAGGCTGACGCATCAACCGGCACAAGACCGAGCGATTGAGCGGCATCAACAGCGAACAACGCGTTTGATCGCGATCGGATAACTTTACCTACCTCGTTGAGATCAAATCGGTGACCGGTCCGGTAGCTGATATGGCTCAGGAAAACCAGCCGGGTACGTTGATCAACTGCCTGCCCGATCATTTCCGGCGTAATCTCCCAGTTGTCGTGGTCGACGACGCGAATCTCAATCCCGGATTCATTTTGTCGCTTAACCGCTGGCTGAACGACGGAAGGAAACTCCAATTCATTGGTTGTGAGGACGATGTTGTCGCCAGGCTGCCAGTCAATCAGAGAATAAATGGCGTTGTTGCCCTCCGATGACGAGCCTAGAAGAGCGATGTCTTCCGGGTCCGCTTGCATCAGCCGGGCAATTCTCCGCTTGCACTCGAGGTAGGTATCATGGATCTGCCCGCCGGTTTTGTGTGATTCCGACCGAGTTTCAAAGTAGCGCTGTGCGGCATCCAGCGAAGTCTTTGGCGACAGTCCGTGCCCGGCGGTATAGAGATAGGCCTGGTCGGCGTCTCCTCCGATAAATTCAGTCCTGGCTACCAGCGGCACGTTAGATCCTGTTCCAGGAAATGCTTCGATGATCCTGGCTGGCAGTATAGTACAGAGCTCGATCTGCCACGCAGCAGTTCTGGGATCGACGTGAATACCTCTATCATGTTGTTTGCCGTTCCCGGTTTAGAGAGACGAACACACCTTGTATGCTCGCCGAAGACGATCCGGGTACTGATCAGACGTCCCCAAACTGATAGAAGGAATCACTCGAATTCAACAATAACTTCGATTTCGACGGACATGTTCCAGGGAAGTTCGGCAATGCCTACGGCCGATCGGGCGTGCGCGCCGCGATCTGGACCGAATATCTCTACGATGAGGTCTGAAAAACCGTTGAGCACTGCTGGCTGATCGTGGAAACCTGGCGCGCTGTTGATAAACCCGAGCGCTTTGATCCAGGCTGTTACCCGGTTCAGATCTCCAAGCTCTTGCTGAATGGCGGCCATGATATTCAGCGCTGTTAGCCTGGCGGCTTGATAGCCTTCGTCAACAGTTAGATCTGAACCCAACTTGCCAACAAATGCCGGCTTTCCATCCTGTATCGGACCGTTGCCGGACATATAGAGCTGGTTTCCGGACTTCCGGGCAGCCAGGAAGTTGATTCGTGTTCCAGCAGGAGGTTTTGCCGGGCTTGGCAAGACAATGTTCAGCTCTTCCAGACGTTCTTCAATATTCACTCAGCGCACTCCAGTCTCTGATCCGTTTGCTTCGGTCGGCTATGACCTATTTTTTACTTGCCGGTCGTTGGAAACCAGTCTCTAAGACATCTTTGAACACCAACGGAGTTCACACACCACAATGAAATGTCCCTTGACCTTCGCTGGAAAAGCAAGCTATCCTTAAGAATGTACGTACAATGTGTCCGTTCGGCTTGAATGGGGAGCATCTTGTCCGGTCTATTTAGTCAAATGCTCGACACCTATATTTTCTTCGGTTTTGTTCTCGCCATCTCTATGCTCGTCACTCCGCACCTCATCATAAGATACAGACGGATGCGCGGGCGATAGTTCCCTCGATTGGCGACACCAACAGGATCCGGTGGATTGGCGGATTAGTTGGAGAATGGACGTCGAAAAAGGTTGTCCGGAAGTTTGTCCGGTTGTTCACCATCGACATGCCATTCTTCAAAGATGAGCCTGTCGCGGAGCTGTAGAACCTGTCGTCGCTGCCGGTAATTGATCAGGGATCGCGCCGTCCAGTATCCACCAAGTAGAAACCAGGGAACGCTCAGTAGCATGACAATGAGTAGCGCGTGCCACGATGGGAAATAGAACAGCGTGACTACTGAGGTTGCTAGCTTGATAAAGACGAGTGAGCCGATGCGCCACCGTAAGACAGTGCGTTCCGCGTCGGTCATGTAGATAATCCCTGTCCGGCGCCAGTGAGTTTGGTCAGATCTTCTGACTCACCATACGTTGATTGCGGCTCTACGTCAACGCCGTCTCACATTTCAAATGGGTTTTCAACCCAGGGCCACAGTCGATCGGTTGGTAGTCGCTGGTACGGAATGTCAGTCATCACCGGCGAGAGGCTACCGCCAGATCGAGCATAGATAATCTGTCCAGCAATTGGTTCAAATTGAGCGTAAAAATGCTGGCTGGATTTGACAACGACAATATCCCGCTCGGTTGGATCGACTCCGACCTCGGTGAAACAGATCGGACTTAGCACCTGTTGCCGCCTGGTATTGAGCAGGATGTCGATTCCATTGACCCGCAGATTCACGAGATCGCCGAGTTGCGCAGTTCGCTGACCTCTGGTGTCGCCACCAACAGCGTCATGTTTGAGGGCAGTGATTGTGCCGTGCACATCAACTGGAGACCCGGAACTGGGACCCATTTTGCCGCCTATGCGCAGATCCAGTGTTGCCCCAACTCCAGCTTCGATCGCAACCTCTACGGCAATTGGATCCCAGATCATGCCAAAGGCGGCGTTTTGAATGCCTCGATCAAGCAACTCCTGCAGTAAAAATGTCGAATCGCCCGGCGCGCCTCCGCCAGCGTTGTCGGCGTAGTCGGCAATGATTACCGGATGGTTGGTGCTGGCTTCCGCGATGTCCAGCGCTTCGGTGATGGAACGGTAGTCTGCCTGGATTTCATGGCGCATGGAAAAAAGTTCCTGCCCCAGCTTCTCGGCTATTTCTGCAGCTTTCGCACTGTCCCCGTCGGTGATGGCTATGAGCTTTGCGCCGCCAATCGGAACGTCACTGTACGGAAATCCCTGGCAGAGTGTGATGGCCAGCACGCCGTCGTTGCCCGCCATCGCTGCGAATCGATCGATAAATCCACGCAGAGGTTGTCTTGGCGTCTGGAAAACGCTCACCATCCTGCAATCGAAGACTGCCATCACCGGGTTAGTCTGCCCTTCGGCTGCATCTAAAATGAGATGAAACAGATCTATGGCGCGATCAGGGACATCGGTGTGAGGGTACTCGCGAAAGAACAACAACGCGGTTGCTTCCATCATCTCTTCGCCGAGATTTGTATGTGGATCGAGCAAGACACCGATCGGAACCGCCTCGCCAACCAGATCCCTCACCCTTCGAATGAGGTCTCCTTCGGGATCGTCGTAACCCTCAGCAACACTGCCTCCATGGAGCGCTAGCAGAACTGCATCAACCGGTAGCTGTGCTTCGAGATCAGCCAGTATCTGATCGCGAAATGATTCATAGACGGATCGGACAATGAGACCTGCTGGTTGAGCGAATCGGTGGATCGGGCTGTCCACAATTTCCCAGTTCCTTTGACTGGCAAGGTATTCCCAGATGACCGGCGGAGGAGCGGTGGTGAGCGTTTCGTCGGTCAGTTCGTACTCAGGACGCATATCTGCCAGTGTTTTCTCATCCCAGCTATGTGCGCCGGTTGGCATCGGTGAAAATGTGTTTGTCTCCGTTGCAAGGCTTGCGATAAACAGTTTCATTTGGCTCTCCTCCGTAGCTCTCAAGTTCGCGCGAGACATAGTACCTTGAATGAGCAAACCTGGTTATCGAAAGTACCATTGCTGGCTGAAATGGATGAAAAGTGGCCCTTGTTCATTCCACGAGCCACCAATAGCATTCGAGTAAATGCCATCGCCAAGGAGGTTCGAAGGTGGGAGCCGCAAATCCAGATATTGATGTGACAGAACAACTCCAGATTATCGATGAAGCCTATAAACAGCTCCTGGCGATTGTTGGATCAATGACTGAAGAGGAGATGCTTGCACCGCGAACCGTCGGCATCTGGTCGGGTAAAGATGTCGTTGCCGATATTGCTGGCTGGGAAGCAGAAGTAACTCGCTATATCCTCGAACTCGACGCTGGCAACGAAGCTGTTCCCCAACCAGCCGAAGAAGACGGAACCTGGGACCAGTTTAATCAGCGAAATGTCGACCTTACTTCGGACATGTCGCTTGAGCAGGTGCTGACATATTTTGACGACATCCACCGTCGATTTATTGAAGTTTCGGTGGCGTCGCCGAACACCCCCTGGCCAGCGGTTGTCAGGATCACCAAAACGCACTATGAAGAACACCATGACGATCTGACGCAGATTCCAGAAGTTGTCAGCTCGCGGGACTAACCCCTGACTAATGGATCGTTCCCTGGCGGTGTCGGGTGCGCGCTCGTGGATCCAGCGCGTCCCGGACACCATCACCGACTACATTCAGAGCAAGAACGGTGATGAACAGCGCGATTCCAGGAAATACCGCAATCCACCAGGCGACGCCAACGAGCCGTTGTCCATCCCGGAGCATATTTCCCCAGGTTGGCGTCTCCGGGTTGATGCTTGCGCCTAAATATGAGAGCGATGCTTCGGCGATAATTGCGTAGGCTAGGATGAATGTGCATTGCACGATGAGTGGTGTCGTTGTATTCGCGAAGATATACCGTCGGATAATCGTCCGATCACGCAAGCCAACCGCCCGAGCCGATTCAACAAACTGCTGCTGTTTCCCGCTGAGCGTTGCGCTACGCAAGAGTCGGGCGACGACGGGAACATAGACGATCGTCAGGGCAATGATGACGTTGGCAGCTGACGGACCGAGGCTCGTGACGATGGCAATCGCCAACAGAATGCCAGGAAAGGCCATCAACCCGTCAAGTATCCGCATTATCAGGTTATCCAGACTGGAGTAGTAGCCAGCGATGAGTCCAAGCGTGGAGCCGATAATCGCAGAGGCCAGCATCACCGTCACCCCGACAAGGAGAGATATACGAGCGCCATAAATCAATCTGGTAAACACATCCCTGCCAAGATCATCTGTCCCGAACCAGTGGTCTGACGAAGGGCCAATGAGCCTTTCGGCAGGGTAGACGACCGTTGGGCTTTGCCTGGAAAACAGTGGCGCAAAAATCGCAACCATCATTATTATGAACAGAACAATGAGAGCGGCAAAGTTGAATGGCTCGCGGAAGATGTTCAGCAATGCTGAGTATCGCCGGCCACTCTCATACCCTTCCTGCCAGAACCGTTGGCGGTGAACTGGCGGGGTGCGATCAATGCGTTCCGGTTCAGATGCCATATCTGATCCGGGGATCAATATACATATACGCGATATCCACTATGAGATTGGTAACGAGATAGATCAGCGCGATTATGACGACAACCCCTTGAATCACCGGAAAATCTCTCCGGGCGATGCTGTTGACGACCAGCTGACCCATACCGGGTATAGTGAACACCGTCTCAATGACAACCGCTCCTCCGAGAAGATCGGCGACTATCACCCCGATTACCGTCAGCGTCGGCAGCAATGCATTTCGCAAGGCATGATGAAACGCAATCGTGCGGGTCGAGAGTCCTTTGGAGGCAGCAGTTCGAATGTAATCTTCGCGCATTACATCGAGCATGGCGGATCGCACCAGTCTGGCGGGCAGTGCAGCTGCGGTAAATCCGAGTGCAAAAGCAGGCAGAATCATTGCCTTGAAATGGCCGGTAGGATCTTCGTTGAACTCTACATAACCACCTGATGGCAACCAACGCAGGGTTACCGCAAATAGCAGGATGAGTAAGATACCGAGGAAAAAGTTTGGGACCGCTGCGCCGGAGACTGAAAGTATCATCAGGATGCGGTCGATTGGGGAATTCTGCCGAACTGCCGCTAGCATTCCGGCCGGCAATCCAATAAACACTACAAATATCATGGCATAGAAGGTCAACTGGGCAGTAGGCACGACCCGGTCACTGATAGCGTCCGTCACCGGTTTGTCCAGAAAGATTGATTCCCCAAAATCGAGCCGTACCGCGCCGCTCAGCCAGTTGAAATACTGGATATAGAAGGGATCGTTGAGGCCCATCTGATTTCGCAGCTGTTCAACTTGATCCGGTGTTGCGTCAGCCCCCAGCATGACAGAAGCCGGGTCTCCTGGTGTGATGTAAACAAGCAGGAACGAGACGGTGGCGACGACGAGGAGTACGGGGACAAGCATCACGAGGCGACGGAGGATATACGTGCTCATACACTGATCTTATCCTGATTTACTCATCGAGAACCAGAGGGCTTGTACCGGTATAGAGTCAGGAAAAAGGACACTCTGTCAGGCCGGGTTGGGGTGAACGGTGTGTTTTGATCCCAAGCACCTCTCCCGGCGTGGATTGGATTCAATGGTTTACTCGGAGATATAGCATCGTCCATGCGATCATTCTGAACAGATCTATTCATCGTAGTCAGTTCTGGTTGGAACCAGAAAGAGGTAGATTTCGTCCTTCTGCTAAGGATTGCCGCTATCGCAGTCAGATTGTTGTTCCGGATTGGATGTCACATGAAATCAATGCTGATCGTCGCCTTATTGCTAAGTACAGTCGTGATCTCCTGTGGGGGAGATAGCGCAACTACGCCTTCCGCCACGGCAACATTAACCCCTGAAACTGAAAAGGTCGAGATCGAAATGCTGCTGCAGAACGCCAACGAATATGACGGGAAAATGGTTGAAGTTCAGGGTGCGTTCTGGAGTGACGGCGCTGAACAGTACTTGACGGATGTGCTGATGGAATCCTACCCGCCGCAGATATCCAAGACATCAGCCATTCTATTGATTGGCGAGATTCCGACCTCAGTTCTTGATCAACTCGAACACAGCGAACCGCCGTTTGGCGATGTGATCTGGGGTTCAGTGATCGTTACCGGACTGGTTCAGCTTGACAGCGAGACGGGTCGGGCCTCTCTCGATGTGCACTCTATCGAGGTTGTTTAGGCGCTCAGTACATTCACTATCCTGTTGAAACCCCGGAATCTCAGATCTGTACACCAACCGGTCACTGAAGAAGATTGCCAGGATGTCTCGTTCCCAATGGATGGTGCCAATTGGCCGTTGATGAAACGGTCCATTTTGGCAAACATTGCCGTACAAAATGGTGAGGTGGAACTTCCTGAGCGGAATTCACGCCAATTGGTAGTCGGAAAAGAGGAAATGTGATGGAGAAATCTACCTGGACGACCAAAGCAGGTCTCGCCCAGATGCTCAAAGGCGGCGTCATTATGGACGTGGTGACGCCCGAGCAGGCAAGGATTGCTGAAGAAGCCGGAGCATGCGCAGTTATGGCTCTGGAGCGGGTGCCTGCCGACATTCGTCGCGATGGCGGCGTCGCACGGATGAGCGATCCGGAACTTATCATCCGGATCAAAGAGTCGGTCACGATCCCGGTGATGGCGAAAGCACGAATCGGACATTTTGCGGAAGCGCAGGTCATCGAGGCAATCGGCGCTGACTATATTGACGAGAGTGAAGTGCTGACGCCAGCTGATGAACGGCACCACATCGACAAGCATCAATATGATATTCCATTTGTTTGCGGCGCGCGTGATCTCGGCGAAGCGCTCCGCCGGATTGGCGAAGGCGCGGCGATGATTCGCAGCAAGGGCGAAGCGGGCAGCGGCGATATCGTTGAAGCCGTTCGGCATTTGCGTCAGATCACCGACGGTATCCGCCGCTTGCAGTCGCTTCCAGAAGAAGAACTCATGACTGAAGCGAAGGAGCTTGGAGCGCCATACGATCTGGTCGTTGATGTTGCCCGGAATGGAAAACTGCCGGTCGTCCTCTTCTGTGCTGGCGGTATCGCAACACCCGCCGACGCTTCCCTGGTGATGCAGCTCGGGGCTGAAGGCGTGTTTGTTGGTTCTGGTATCTTCAAATCTGAAGATCCAGCCGTACGGGGCAAAGCTATCGTCGAAGCAACCACTCACTTCCAGGACGCACGCATCGTTGCCGAAGTGAGCCGGGGTCTCGGAGAGCCAATGCGTGGTCGCCAGGTCTCGGATATCCCAGAAGCCGAGTTGCTGGCTGCGCGAGGTTGGTAAACGACACTACCGGAATCGATTGATACCTGACGTATTGTCGAGGCTGCTCACGATCAGGTTGAGCAGCCTCGAACCCGGAATAAGAGGAGCATCACATGCCCACAATTGGCGTCTTAGCACTGCAGGGAGCGTTTATCGAGCATGTCCGTAAACTCGAGCGCCTGGGCGTCGAAGTCAGGGAAGTCCGGGTTCCTGCCGATCTCGATGGCATTGATGGCCTGATCATTCCCGGTGGCGAGAGCACAACTATCGGAAAACTGATCGACTGGTACGGATTGCGCGAACCGATTGTCGACCTGGCTGCCGATACGCCAATCTGGGGCACCTGTGCCGGTATGATCCTGCTGGCACATGAGGTCGATGCCGACTCACGCGGTGAGCAGCAACCGCTGCTGGATATGATGGATATTAGCGTGCGACGCAATGCGTTCGGGTCGCAGCTTGACAGCTTCGAGGCAGATCTTGATGTTCCGGAGCTTTCAGACGAGCCAATCCACGCGGTGTTCATTCGCGCGCCGATTGTGACTGAGACCGGCGCTCAAGTTGATGTGCTTGCCAGGCTTGACGATGGCCGGGTCGTCGCGGTCAGGCAGGGCAACTTGCTTGCTACATCCTTTCACCCCGAACTAACAGACGACGAGACATTTCATCGCTGGTTCGTTGATCTTGTGCAGGCATCGCAGCGTGAACGAGAACCCGAAATGGCAAACGCAAGCTGACATTGATCGCTCAACGCGATGTAACCTAGTCAGCCGTCGATGTCCGATGGCTCTATGGGGTGTATCCTGCGAAAATGGCGTGCACCCGCTAGTTCTCGCGACCGTAGAATGCTTGTGTGGCGCGCACCAAGCCATATGGACCAGAGAGCATCATGTCACCATTAGGAGCCGCCTGGTGATACCCGAGTCCACTCGCGATGACGCGGTTAGGTCCGGTCACGGCAACAAAGTTGTATCGTCCAGTCGCTGAGAAATCAGGACGAAAAGCCGCTCCATGTCCGCCATGCCGGGCAACCTCTTCCCTGGTTAGCGTTCCTGATTTCAGCTGGCCGACAAGTTCGCTCAACCACTCAGGCGTCACTCCGGACGTGTGATGCTCGAAGAGCCCATGGATCTGCGTGCCTTGATACGCAACAGCGAAGGTATGCAAGTTACCGATGTTGATGAGAATAGCTCCATCTTCAACGGCATGCCTGGAGACAACCGGATCGTCCAGGCTCCCTAACACTGCCGCTGCGCCGGTATCCATCACCAGAGCGCCGGGAAATGCGTCAACAACAGCCTGCATCCGGGTCATCTCCGGGGGAGGTTGCTGAAACATCATATGGCTGGCATCACCGCCGCCATTCAGTAGCCTCTCGAGATAGTTAGCCCGGTGCTCTCTACCTCCGCTGGCTGGGTCATAGCCGTGATCCTGGACTGCGATTGCAATGGTCTCCGGAAAGGCTATCTCAAATCGCGATAGGGTAGTACGAATCCCTGCGAGATCGACGTCTCCAAACTCGATCGTGATCGCCTGTGCAGAATGCCTCTCGGTGATGGTGACGCCGAGAGAAGTTACCCGGTCGAGATCATTGTGGACGGTCATTGCCGCTGCCGCCGTCGACGTTACCGGCAACCCGGCGTCGAGGTGCTTGCGGACCGCGTCGGCAGACGCGCCGCCACCCATCAAATGACCGGTCAGATGAATCGGTTTCCTTGCTTTGGTCGCACGGTGGATCTTTGTTGCAACGACCTGCGTTTGTGACGGCAACACCATCTTGACACAGTTTTCAAGCCGTTGAGACGCATCAAAGACGAGGATGTCCTGCGTTCCACCACCAACATCGATTGCAAGAATTCTGTCCTCTTTATTCATCGTTCATTCATTGCACTGGAAATGCGGGGACCCGCTCATTCAGCGACGCCCTGAAACTCTGTTGTGCACTCTGACGGAAAAAGTCCCCCGATCGGATGCAATTGTCGTGAATGGGTTAACCTATTCTTCGGCTACGAACGCATCCAGAAACTCAATGATCCGATCGCAAGCAGCTTCAACCGTAGCCTGTCCGTACTCGTACGAAGTACCTCGTGCATCACCCAGCGCCCCGTTCGCCGTCACTTCGTCAAAGTACATCGGCACTTTGATCGATCCCTGGAATCCAGCATGCGGGTACTGGGCTTCCAGAATATCACCCGGTGTGAGCGTGTCCTGATTCACCGCTTCCGGGTAACCGAGATAGAGCAGCTGGCTGGCTTCGTTCTCACAGGCATGACCGATCCGCTCGGCGGTCTTCCCGGCATTGACGACATCGCGGGCAACCTCTGTCGGCGTCAGAAAGGCAATCTTCACGCCAAGTTCGTAGCGTAATTTCATGGTGACAAGCTGCAAGGCGGGCATGTTGCCACCATGGCCGTTGATAACTAGAAAATTCTGGAACCCATGGTGCTTGAAACTCTCAACGATGTCATAGACGACATTCATGAAGGTTTCCGGCTTCAGCGTGGCTGTTCCAGGGAAATTCATGTGGTGATAGGAGACGCCGTAATTCACCGGCGCAGTTGCTAACACCCGTGGGTACATCTTTTCAGCGAGGAGTTTGCAGAATCCGTAGGCCCGGCCGTTGTCTGTGTAAAAACTGGTGTTCGGTCCATGCTGTTCCGTCGAGCCTGTCGGGATAAGAACTGCCTGAATGTCCTCCTGTGCCGCTTTAACCTCCGGCCAGGTCATCTCCGCCAGGACATGCCGGGGACCATGTTCAACCTTCTGTGCCATTTCGCTCAACCTTTCCGATACCGTGATCAAAGCTACCGCACTGCGATCATAGACTGAATTGAATGCCGTGCAAGTAAGCAACCCTGATTTTGAGATCGGTCACGAACAAGGGCTGTATTTTGGCTGTTGCATGCTACGATGCGGCGTATGAGCCACACGCTCGAAACTGGAACTGAAATCGTGATTTATCCGAGCATTCTGGAATCAACTGGAGCAAAGCAATGACCTGGCCAAATCGAGGAATGACCGCCCGATCAACGGTTACCGGTGTTCACGGAATGGTGGCATCGGCACACCCGCTGGCATCGCTGGCAGGTATTCGCATGTTGCAAAATGGTGGCAATGCGATCGACGCCGCCGTGGCGACCGCCGCCGCGCTGAACGTAGCGGAACCATACATGTCCGGTCTTGGTGGCGGTGGCGCGATGCTGATTCACCTTGCCTCCGGCGAGACGACAACGCTGTTCTTCGGTGGACCGTTCCCGGCTGCCGCTTCACCGCAGACTCTGTCGTATGCAACGGTGGACACTGGCCCGGCAGCCAGTACCGTACCTGGCTCAGCCGCAGGCTGGCTCGGCGCGCTCGACAAATACGGGACGATGACAGCCGGCCAGGTCTTTGCGCCAGCAATCCAGCACGCCGAACACGGCGTTGCGCTGACCGACAAAAACAGCCTGTTCTACGGAACCGGGCGAGATCGGCTGACCGTCGCGGGGCGGCAAATCTTCTTCCCAAACGGTGGAGCTTCTCCATCCGGAACTATCGTTCATCAACGAAATCTTGCCCAGACATACCGCACGCTCGCCGATGGCGGTGTCGATGCCTTCTACACCGGTCCGATCGGCAAGGAGATCGTGCGGGCTGTCCAGGAAGCTGGCGGTCTGATAACCGAAGAGGATCTGACATCGGTCTCAATCGAGTGGCAATCGCCATCCGAAAGCAGTTACCGGGGCTATACCGTCCAGACGACACCGTACCCCTTGACTGCCTTTGAGATCCAGATCAATTTGAATATCATGGAGGGGTTCGACCTCCGGCTTTCCGGTCACAATACCGCCAACACGATTCATACCATGGTCGAGGCGATGAAACTCGCGATGACCGAGCGTTCATACTACGCCGGAGAGCGTTCAATTCCGCTATCCGGACTGTTGTCGAAAGATTTTGCCGCCGACCGCAGAACGCTCATCGATCCAGACCGCGCAGCCTCCATCGCCAGTGAACGTGGCGTCCGGATGTTCCCATCGGGAACGATCCAGCCCGGTAGCCCGTCCGATTTTTCCCGGGAATGCACGACACATTTTGACATTGTCGATGAAGCTGGTAACGCCGTCTCAGTCACTCAGAGTCTCGGCGGCATCTTCGGCTCCGGTTTTCTGGCAGGTGATACTGGCATCATGATGAACAACTACCTCTACTTCTTCGACCTCGAGCCGGATAGCCCAAATGTTATTGGCCCTGACACACAGTGGAGTCTGCCGCTATCACCAA
>CAZNYB010000018.1:0-42813 GCA_964577155.1 uncultured Thermomicrobiales bacterium
CTACTCCCAGCAACCGGAGAAACCGTGATGGTCGATTCACGTACGTACCCCCTCTTAGCAAGTCATGCAGTGTTCGTTTGTCTATTAAAAATAGGATACCTTATAGAGATCCCTTATGGTCGGTTAAGGTGTTGATATTCTGGCGATATCACACTATTGTGACAATCTGACAGGGAGCAATCATGAATCCCTGAAGTACACTAGCAGGCGAAACAGACACATCACTTGTGGAGAGGATATTTCCGGTGGCAGGTGACAGGGATAGAGGTATCTGGAATCCTGAGCGAGTTGTAGTCATCGGGTTGGGCCGCTTCGGCACCAGCACCGCCTACAATCTCCATAACCTGGGCTATGAAGTCACCGCTGTCGACATCGACGAGAAAAAAGTGTCGGACGCCGCAAACTCTGTTGCGCTTGCGGCACAGGGCGATGGAACCGATGAGGAATTGCTCCGTCAGCTGCAAATTGACCAGTCAGATGTCGGTGTCGTCGCACAGGGCACTAATCTCGAAGCGAGCGTCCTGACGACGTTGTTACTAAAACGGCTCGGTATTCCCTGGGTGGTTGCGAAGGCGAAAACCGAACTCCACGGCGAATTGCTCTCCCGGATCGGAGCCGATCGCGTCATATTCCCCGAACGGGATGCCGGCAGCCGGGTTGCGCACTCGCTGGCTGTCCGCCACATCAGCGACTATATAACGTTGTCCCAGAACGCAGGTGTTGCGAAGCTTAGCGCGCCGGCACACTTCGTCGGCAAGACACTTTCTGATCTAGATCTGGAGCATCACTACAACCTCAACTTGCTGATCATAAAACGTGGTCAGCGAATCATTACCGTTCCAAACTACAGCGAACGGATCGAAGCTGGCGATGAGCTCGTCATTGTTGGACCAGACCACGATATGGCGGTCTTTACCGAGCGAGGTGCGGAGCTTCTGACGGTGTGATGTTGATAGCGCAGCTAGGGACTCCATCGTAAGATGCATGCTGGTTGTAGTCGGATGCCGCACCTGAGGAAAAACCAGCAATGAACTGGTGTCGATGAGTCAGCCAGTACGAAAACCCGGAGATCGAGTTATCCGGAGGCGGGTAGACGCCAGAAGAGAGATAACGCTACCCGACGAGATCATCCAGAAACCGATTCCGAATGTCCGGCTACACGCCAGATTTTTTGTTGGTTTGCTGACCGGTGTAGGGCTGCTTGGGTTTCTGTTACTGGCATTACCCTGGACAACCAGATCCGGAGAGGCAACTCCCCCCGTTGACGCACTCTTTACAGCTGTTTCCGCATTGTCGGTGACCGGCCTGGTAACCGTCGATACCTGGACACACTGGAATTTTTTCGGTCAATTCGTCATCCTGATCCTCATGCAGCTTGGCGGGTTAAGTTTCATGGTCGGCGCAAGTATCGTGCTCCGGATTCTTAGCCGTGGATCTGGCCAGCGGCTACGCGATACATTGCTGATCCAAGATGGCGAGCTGACCCTGCCACTGGACGAAGCTTCCAGCCTCATGCGACGAGTGATCCGGTATACGATCATCGTAGAACTAGCCGGAGTGCTTGCGCTGTTTGCATTCTTCTTCCTTCTGGAAGAGGAGTCGATCCATCTGGCAGCGTGGAGAAGCATTTTTACCTCTGTTTCCGCGTTTAACAACGGTGGATTCGATCTGCAAGGTGGTTTTCAATCGTTCGCGGAATACAGCAGCTCAATCTGGATCAACGTTGTGCTGATATCCCTGATTACCCTTGGAACGATTTCCTATTTGGTTGTTGCCGATGTTATCGACGCCCGGAAATGGAAAAAAATGACGCCGTATACCAGGCTGGTGCTCATCGTTCACGGCGCTCTGCTGTTCCTCGGCTTTTTCGTGTTTCTGACGGCGGAATGGAATGGCGCGATGGCCGATTCCCCGCCGATCGACCGGCCCATGGAAGCCGCTTTTCAGTCGGTGTCGGTTCGTTCGGCGGGAATATCGACGGTCTCATTTGAGAAAGTCAGTTCGTTTACTGACTTCGTCTGGGTCGCCCTGATGGGTATTGGCGGAGCATCGGGATCTCCGGCTGGTGGAGTAAGAATCGCTACTGCCGGCGTGATGTTTGTTGCGGTCGTGTCGATTATGCGAGGTCACATGGAGCCGGAATTGTTCAACCGGCGGCTTTCGATCTCGCTGGTTATGCGTTCGATGGCAATCATCACCATCTTCTTTCTGGGCCACTTTCTGGCAGCTGCTGCGCTCTCAGCCACCGAACATCTCTACGGTGAAGACCCCCACTTCATTGATGTCATGTTTGAATCAATGAGTGCTATTGCTACTGTTGGCCTGTCAACCGGAATCACCTCGATTCTCTCCGAGCCCGGCAAGATCGTGCTGATCATCACCATGTTTGTCGGCCGGCTTGGTCCGCTGGTCGCTGTCTACGCTCTACAGGTTCACGAGGACGAAAAACGATACCGCCTGCCGGAGACCACGATCCACATTGGCTAGATCGAATGTAGCGCTCCCCATGACTTTTTTCACCAGACATGCGACCATTGTCCGGTAGTACTGGAACGCAGAGGAGAATCGTTCGGAGAAGGGATCGAAACGATGGCAGTTGAAACGCTTTTAGCAAGCAAGGTCTTCGATGGCACTGGAGCGCCAGCAATCGACGATGGCTTCGTCCAGATTGAGGATGGGAGCATCAAGGCGGTCGGCAGGAGAGCAGATCTCGGTACCGCCGCAACCGGCGCGACCGACTTCGGTGATGCGACTATTCTGCCTGGTCTCATCAACATGCACACGCACCTTACCTTTACTGGAGAAGGCGATGTGCTCGGGAATGCCTTGAACGATAGCTATGAGATCAAGGTGGCCTGGGCGGTCGAAAATGCCCGGAAGGCAATCAATTCCGGAGTTACAACGATCCGCGATTGCGGTAGTCTGAACGACATCGTGTTCGGTATTCGCGAGGCATCTGCCGCCGGCATTATCACTGCGCCCCATGTATGGGCTGCTGGTGAAGTCATCACCTCCACCGGAGGGCATTGCTATTTCTTCGGCATCGAATGCGACACCGCCGATGAAGTACGCAAAGCGGTGCGCCGTCAAGTGAAAGCCGGAGCCGATTTCATCAAAGTTATGGCAACTGGCGGTGGCTTAACGCCAAACACCTTCCCCACTCGCGCTCAATTTACCGGAGAGCAGATGCTGGCGCTGGCGGACGACTCCCGCCGGCTCGGACGCCGGGTAGCCGCCCACTGCCACGGCAGCGACGGAATTGTCAATGCCATTGGCGCTGAAGTAACGACCATCGAGCACTGTTCGTTCTGGAATGACACTGGCATCGAATACAATCAGGAAACTGCCGACCAGATTGCTGAAAAGGGCATCTATGTTTGCCCAACGCTCGGGACCGGAGAACGCGCCCGGCAGCGTGCTGAAGCTGGTGGGGTGCAAATTCCACGCCGGTTCGAAGGCATGCGAGAAGCACGTTTCGACAATCTACGCCGCCTGATCGATTCCGGCGTTCAGATTATCTCCGGCAATGACGCTGGCGTCACCTGGACCGGCTTCGATGATTTCCAGCTCGATCTCGAGATGCTGGTTGAGTACGTCGGCGTTCCAGCTACCGAAGCCATTGTCTCGGCGACCAGCAAAGCCGCCGAAGCGATTGGCTCAGACGACTTCGGCACACTGGAAGCGGGCAAACGAGCGGACGTTCTGGTCGTTAGCGGCGATGCCACCTATGATATCGGCGCGTTGCGGGAGGTCCAGGTCGTAAAGAAAAGCGGCGAAACTGTCGTTGACAATCGCTAAATCACCGCGGCCTGCGCCGTGAGCCTGCGGAGCCAGGGATACTATCCCTGGCCTCTTACTTCAGATACCGCTCATCTTCGTGGGTTATCGTCGAAACAAAGCGTTCTGCCTACGCTCATCGGGTTACCATTGACCGTACAATGAGAACGATCCTGGAGACGTACGCCAGGAATTTGGAGTCGCTCATCATGCTAGATCGGTAATCACCCTTGTTCTCAAATGGCTTCGCATTTCTGCTCGGTCTCGCTGCGCTTGGCACTCTGTATATCGTCATCCGCGACCGCAAGTCCCTCTTTGATGATGAGATAACAGCGGATGATCGCGGCAAACTGCTGCAGCTGACGATATTCATTCTCCTGCCGGCCACGATTGTCCTCCACGAGGTCGGGCATGCCATTGCTGTCAAGTTGTTTGGCGGCACTATCGTCGACTATGGGTTTGGCTTCTACTACGGCTTTGTCAGCCATGTTGGCGAGTACAGCCGCATCGAACTTGGCTGGATCGCGCTTTCAGGAACGCTGGTGAACGTTGTACTGGCTGCAATAGCCCTGGCGATCTTCTGGTTCTGGCCGCGCAGCAAGCCGATCAATTTTCTGCTAGTCGCCTTTGCAGCGCTGCAACTGGCAAATGCCCTTATCTTCTACCCGATTCTCGATGCCTTTGGCGGGATCGTCGGCGACTGGTCGACGATCTATTCGACTGAAACCCCGATTTTCAGTATTACTGTCGCGGCAATTCACATCCTCATCCTGGTAGGAGCAGTGCTTGCCTGGAAAAGCCCAGCGATGCAGCAGGCGTTTACCGAACGCACCGGACTGCAGCGATTGCCAGCGCGTGACACCGCCGGACGGAACCAGTTATCCAGTGTCATTGCCCGTGCGTCCGCCCAGGCGCAGCACGGTTGGAAACATCCTGTCGAGCTGGTCGCTGATGCGCAAGCTGGAGGATTCCAGATGGTGCTGCGCTGGAACTCGGGAAACTTTCAACGCGCCGTTGTCGTTCATGGATCTCCTCCGGAAGAACGAGATCCCCATATCGAAATCCATGCCGCAGTCAAACCTGAATCCCCTGGCATCCCGCCCGCCGAACGACCGATTTCGCGCATTGATGGCATGCCGGATGTCGACCAGCTAGCGGCCCATATCACCCAGACACTGGATTTCGTCGACACCTGGGATGGCGCGAACGTAACCTCGATGAGCTAGAGTCGCAATTGCGCCCAGAATGGCCGGTGGTCGGAGAGATAGTACTTGACACAGGTTCGCCAGTAACCAGGTTTCGCCGGATCCCAGATATCAGCAAAGACCGTGCCGTCAAAGTCAAAAACATTGAAATCAACGATGTTGTTTTTCAGGCCGGGCACAAAAGCCACCTGATCATACTCATGGTCGCCGGCAAGATTGCTGCCCGGCACCCGGCTGGTGTGTTCTGGAAGACGCAAACCCCGATTTGTCAGCGCATCAAAAACCGGATCTCCCGGCTTCTTTTCTGGCAGGTTGAAATCTCCGAGGGCAAGGATTTTGTCAGAGTAGCGGTGTTTATCGTCCCGCCGCAGATCGCACCAGCGTCCAATAGCATAGGCTTCAAGTTGCCTCTTTTCCATCGCGAGCTGGCGTTCGGCCGCTGATCCCGTCGGACCGTAGTAGAGATGAGCATTGACAGTCACAATATCGATCCCTTCGATCCGGAACGACGCGATATACGGGTTGCGGTTGAACCCGCTGAACACCGCTTCGATGCCGGGCAGCGTAATATAGGTGCGGTCACTATCGACGATAACAATTTCGCCGATCTTTTCGCCCAGTTTCACCCGCCGTGTGTCATAGACGTACGCTGAACGTTCATCGTTGCCGGCTTTATCGTTGACGATAAAAGCAAAGTGGTCCGGCAAGTTCGCGACGACCTGGCGTAGATCATCCAAATTGTCGGCAACTTCCTGTACAGCAGTGACCTCAAACCAGGAAAGCAACTCGGCAATGACTTTTAGATCAGGTGGCCGGCGTTTGTGGACGCCAAGATTGGCAATATTCCAGGTCGCCAGCAGAACATGGCCGGGAACGCCAGCCGAAGGTATTGCCCTGCCTGGCTTCGTCGCCACGTAGTCGCGTAGCGCGGCGATCTCCACATCAGGATCGTAGTCAAACTCTGGATTCGGTTTCGTCAGGGATCTCATGCAACAAGTCCTTTCGGGGGTGAAGTCGCGTCGCGAACGGCAATCGAGAAGCGACTGTACAGGACAGGGGTTTGTGACGTTGCTGGCTCATAGAATCCGCAGGTATATGTGTATAGTAGCAGCCTGGCTGCTATCTGCCATCCGGAAAACTACACAATTTTCCTGTTATGGAGATGAAAGCGTATTCGTGGCGCAGACACTTAAACGAGTTTCACGGTAACGTCAATCGAAACGAACGGGATATCGATAATGACGCTAGAGCAACTCATTTCCGGCAACCAGCGTTTTACCAGTGGGAAGATGCGACACCCGCGCCAGGATATCGGACAGAGACGTGCTATCGCTGAGGCACAGCACCCTTTTGCGGCGGTCCTTTGCTGCTCAGATTCACGCGTTCCGCCGGAGATCATTTTCGACCAGGGGTTAGGTGATCTCTTCACCGTCCGGGTTGCCGGCCACGTAGCCGACTCAACCGTGATTGGAACACTCGAATTTGCCGTTGAACAGTTGCAGGTGGACCTCATCGTCGTGCTCGGGCACGAAGATTGCGGAGCGGTACAAGCAGTTGTTAGCGCTGCAAAGAGCGGTGAATCGACCACTGGATACCTGAACCACTTTGCTCAGGCAATCGGGCCGGCCTCCAAACAGGAGACGGGCGAGTCTGGCAATGCGCTTCGCGACGCCATCCAGGCGAACACGAATCTGGTCGTCGGTCAACTTCACCAGTCCGAGATACTCGGACCGAAAGCCAGGGAAGGGACGCTAGATATCGTCGGAGCATACTATCATCTGGCAAGCGGTAAGGTCGAGTGGCTACCGAAGTAGTCGTCCGGCCGTTTTCACTCCAGCTCGTATTCCTCAATCACGAGCGGTACATCACCACACTGAATGAGGATCGTTTCTTTATCACGCCGCAAGATCGACCCGGATGGTCCCGACCCAGTTTGATCGTCCAAGGTGAGCCGGGACTTGATGATCCGTGTCCGAGTGCCGTCGATATCGCCAATTGCGCCACGTGGGTGGTCCTGAATCCCAACCCAGCTGCGAACCTGGTTGTGAATCAGCCGGGCCGGGCTGGACCAGTCGATTGTTCTCCAGGCTTCTTCAAAAAGGTCGGCCCGGCTTGCCTGGCTTTCATCTTGCGGATCTCCCGGGTCGCCTGCCGCCAGCCTCGCAAACACATCAGGGAGGAGTTGGAATTGAAGATCGGCAAAGCGAGGCAGGATCGTGTCGATGTCATCGTCGTCAGTATATGGGACCGTGCCCTGGGCCAGAATCGCGCCACGGTCAAGCTCGGAACTCATCCGGTGGATCGTTGCGCCTATAACCCCGTCATCGTTGCGAAATGCCCAGCCAAAGGCATTCGGTCCCCGGTATTTCGGCAGCAACGAGTTATGGAAATTGATGACGCCAAGCCGGGGCAACCGCAACACCGCTTCAGGCATGATCCAGGGAAACCCACCACAGATAATCAGATCCGGACGCATCGTCGATAGCATCTCAGCCCAGCGACCCGGGTGATTTGAAACGATGACATCAAGGCCGGGATGGACAGCCGCGACAAGATCGAGATAGGTTGTGTTGCGCCTGCTCCTGGGGCCAGGTGAGGTCAAAATGCCTGTAAGACGGTGACCACGCTGCTGCAGAAACTGTTCGAGCCGGAGCATTCTGGCAGGGTTGTAGTTCGAACAGTAGATGACTCTCCAGTTCTCTGTTGTGTCTCGCACGGGCACTCCCTGCATTAACCAAATCTGCCGTCACTGGCTCGAACCAATGAATACCACTACTATTTCACCATTGAAGAGAACGCGCCATCGGCGGAGGTCACTATGAACCAGAAAATCTACGACTTTATCATCGTCGGAGCTGGCGCCGCCGGTTGCGTCCTGGCAGCCCGGCTCACCGAAGATCCCGACACGTCGGTGCTGCTGATTGAAGCCGGGCCGGACTACGGCGCAAACCCGGCTGCCTGGCCAGAAGACTTGCTCAACCCCGAGTTCTACCGCGAGTGGACCCACTCATGGGGCTACTTCAACGCCGAACAGCCAGACGGACGGCGGCTGCACCTGCCACGCGGCAAAGTTGCTGGCGGGTCGAGTTCGGTCAACGCCTGCGTCTGGCTTCGTGGATCGCGGGCTGACTACGACCACTGGGAAACGCTGGGTAACCCTGGCTGGGGTTTTGATAATCTCCTGCCTTACTTCAAAAAAGCTGAATCAGATCCGGTGAACGGCACCGGGTTGCATGGATCCGCTGGACCGGTCCCTGTCTACCGAAAACCTGATGCAGCGATGACACCGGTCGAACGCTCACTTACTGAAACCGTGCTTGAGTTCGACTATCCCTATGTTCTGGACATGAACGGCACGGAGAACCAGGCTCCCGGCGTTGGTTCCTGCCCGAAGAACATCGCCGACGGCATGAGAATGAATGGCGTGTTCACCTATCTCAGCATGGCTCGCCAGCGGCCAAACTTTGAGATCATATCGGCGACAGAGGTTGACGTTATTAAATTCGACGGACGGCGAGCAACCGGTGTTCGGAGCGTCGATGGCACGGTGTTTCACGGAGGTGAGGTTCTGCTAGCGGGCGGCGCATACGGATCCCCGGCGATACTCCTGCGCTCCGGGATCGGACCATCTGAGCACCTGAGCAGTTTGGGGATTCCGGTTCGACTCGATCTGCCCGGAGTTGGCGAAGGGTTAATGGATCACCCCTCGGCGAAAGGGGTCAACACACCCTGGATCATAATGCCAGACTACCGTCCTGACGCAGTCACCTTCGCCGACGTGCTGATCAAGTCACGAAGCAGTCAGGTGACTGATGAAATTGATCTGCATCTCTATGGTGGACAATTCTTCGACAAGGATCTGAAAAGCTGGGTCTTCAGATTCGCTCCCAGTCTGCAATATTCAAGGGCAAAGGGGTATGTGCGGTTGACATCTCGAGACCCAGCAGCCCCGCTCGAGATCGACCACTGCTATTTCTCAGAGCCAGCCGACCTGCAAGCGCTGTGCGATGGCGTCGAATACTGCGAGGAGATGATGCAATCACCGCCGCTGGTTACGATGTTCTCCGGTCCGATGCCCGATCACCCCTATGTCTGGACAACCCGCCAGGAACTGGGCGAGCACGTTAAAAGGAGAGTTGGAACTTCGTTTCACCCTTCATCGACCTGCAAGATGGGACCGGATAGCGACCAGATGGCTGTCGTTGACCAGGCGGGAAAGATCAAAGGACTGCAGGGTTTGCGAGTCGTCGACGCTTCGATTTTTCCCTACAGCCCGCGCTGCAATCTACATTTTCCGGTGATAGCCATTGCTGAGAAACTGGCAGATCTCATAAGACAGTGATGAACTGACGCAATCTATTGAGCAGTCAACGAATCGACTCAGTACCCTCTGCTCTTATCAACGATGTTACGGAGTGGATCACCAGCGATGTAACGCTGGAGGTTTTCAGCAAACAGATCGATAATATTGTCGCCAATGTACGGCGACGAATGAGAATCATGCGGGATGACGGTCACCTCCGGAAGGGTCCAGAACGGGTGGTCGTCCGGCAGCGGTTCTTCCGCGTGCGCATCGAGAAATGCACCCGATAGCACTCCGTCCTGTAACGCGTTGAGGAGTGATTGTTCTTGAACGACCTTCCCACGGGAAACGTTGATCAGGTACGCGCCTTGTTTGAGCGCCGCAAACTCAGCGGATCCGATCATGCCCTCAGTTTCAGGCGTCAACGGGCAGGCAATAACCAGATAGTCAGTTCTCCTCATCACATCATGAAGCTGTTCAGGCCCAACGATTTCATCAAAGTACGGTGTCGCTTGCGGTGTCCGCCGTACTCCGATGATCCGCATGTTGAACGGTTGAGCGCGTTTGGCGATCGCGCTGCCAATGTTACCTGTGCCAAGGATAGTAAGAGTTTGACCGCGCAACTCACGGCAGTGGAGCTCTTCCCAGGTTCGTGTTTTCTGGTTTTCCAGCCGTTCCGGTAACCGTTTGGCATGAAACAGAATCGCGCCCATTGCGCTCTCGCCCAGTGCATCGGCGTGGACGCCAGCAGCATTGGTCAGAACGATGTCATCAGTGATCAGTCCGGTTCCAAGGATATGAGTCACTCCGCTACTGCAGACCTGGCACCAGCGTAGATTTGGCGTAACGAGGGTCGCAAATCCGCTATCCGGGATCTCATTGTAATACCATTCGTCGTCCCCAGCCTCGATCAACAGCACATCTGCAGCCCGGTTGGGAACAAACCCTTCATCGAGTTCTCGCCGCGTGGTGTGCGTAACCTGAATCCGCGGAGAAACTGACATAATCTGTTCGAGGTGATAGTCCCGCAACCAGCGACCGTCCGGCTCTGGATTCTGGAACGATCGCGGTACACCGGCGATAACTACCTGAATTTGCTCATCGTGCATTGAAGCCTCCTCTCAACTGACGCCGTTACCCTACCTGACCCGTTGACAGTGAGCAATGCACCTGGTGAGGTTAATTCGCTAACGACGATCGATGGCTGTATCCTGAGTGCAAGGTCGAAGACAGGCAAATTGATGACCGGGAACGCACAACTTTCATACGAAGATCAGTATCGCCACGCGGTCGGCATCGTTTTTCGCCGATTGCGGGCAGACCTGGGACTCTCGTTGCGCGATTTTGCCGAACGTGTTGGAACATCACACACCAATCTCTACGCTGCCGAGAAAGGCGAAACGACGCCAGGCATCGATGTCATTGGTGGAGTTGCTACCGCCTGTGGACTGAATCTGACCGAAATACTGTATGAGATAGTTGACCAACTAGCCGACGATCCCGGTTCTGTTTCCGGCATGATCTCAGATCTCAACAAGATGACTGCGAGGGACCGGCGCGAAGCCCGTCAGTTCATTGATTTCCTCAAATACAGAGAATCAAAATCTTTAAACCCTGGCTGACGAAGTTGTGAGAAACTGGTTCGACCTTGCGTCATTTCTTGAGTCTGGGCTAGGATCATCCGAGAGGGATTAGCAAATGAAGACGCCAGGTCAGGAGAGAATCAACGATGCCGAGACAACTACCTGCTCCTGAGGGCCAGACAATAACCGACCTTGCCGTTCCCGGTCCAAGCACGCTGGCTAGCACCGCTACTGTGGCATCCCGTCTTGCCATCGCGGCAGCGCCGCAGATTCTGAGCATCGTCGAGCGGTTGGCAACAGAGCGGCAAAAAAACCGGCAGCAAAAGCAGAGCGGGATGATTCCGGACGCGCCAGATGAAGCGGTTCATCTCTCGGAGGTCGAAGTCGACCTCTCGTTCCCGTTTGTCAAAAAGGTAACCGTCCGCAAAGCAACAGCCTGGTCGAAGTCCGCGTCACCGCCCGAAATTGTCATTCGCCAGACGTCAAACCAATCGTCGAAGTTACGGAGAATCGGCTGGCTGGGAATTGGAGCGGCCGGGGCAGCCCTTGCCAGCGCCGTCGCAATCAAAGGCAGCTCGCTCATCTCACCTCGAAGGCACGTTATCGAAATATCAGGTCGTCAGCGTGATTAGCCTCGTTCACCGGCTTCGCCGGTGCAGCGGCAAGATCCTGATACTTACTACCGGCCTTCTTTTCCTCACCGCTTGCGGCGGCAGCAGCGGTAGCCCCACCGCTACTTCCCAGGCGGCAGCAAACACGACAACACCCACGGAGATCCCGGCAACTCCCACCGCACCGGCTACGTCGACGAACACCCCCGTGCCGACAGCGACATCGACCCCAACATCGACTGCTACACCGACATCAACGCTGACACCCGTCCCACCGACCCCGACGCCAACAGCCACCCCCACACCAACTCCGACGGAAACACCGATCCCGCCAACGCCGACCGTCACCGAAGGATCGGTTGTCATAACCTACATCGAGTTTGATCCAGCAGTTGGTCGCGACAGTGATGGGGAGTACGTGAACATTCAGAATGTCGGCGAAGCGGCCGTTGAAATGACTGGCTGGACACTGGCCGACATTGCCGAACACACCTATATTTTCCCGGCTTTCGTCTTACAACCGGGCGCAACCGTCACGGTCCACATCTGTGCCGGGGAGAACAACCAGGAGATCTTATTCTGGGGACATTGCAGCGCGATCTGGAACAACAGCGGCGATACCGCCTGGCTGCGGGACGCCACCGGCCGCGAGATCAGCAGCTACTCATATTAGCCCTGTTGAATCTGGCTGCCGGAAAACGTTAGCGTTTCACGGCGTTATGACCGCGCCGAATCCTGGTCCAATTGAGGCTACCGTGCCGGTTCTCAGATCAACCAGGACGTTTAGCTGCGTAACATTCGATGCACGGTAGTGTCGGGTGGTCTCGACGTAGGTTCCTGCCACTGTGTCTTCAAATCGAAACCCTGGCCATTCCATTGTCACTTCAACCGGTTCGGCAAACTCGAAAATTACTCCTCCACCGATTTTTTGCAATGTCTCTTCCGTGTGCCAGACGCTAACAGCCTCAATACTGTATGCATTGCCGGCAAGTACTGCCTGCACCCGGGGATCCAGTTCCGCAATCTCCACGATCAGGTTCTCTTCGTCTTCGGTCAGCTGTGGAATCTCAACCTGTGGAGCAGGTTCTATCACCTGGGGACTGGAAGCAAGGGGATTGTCATCTAGCAACTCGTTCGCAACCGATGTGTCGGAGAGGATAACGATTGCGCCAAGGGCAAAAATTACAACAATGGCGAATGGGGTATTGTTGTAATACTTTGACACTCCAATTTTTTCGGCAACGTTTTTCAACTGGGCAACCGAATCCAAGAATTGTGTTTGAAAACCTGGTTAATAATTTATCAGTTCAGTTTACCCTGCTTGATCTGGTGAAGGTGACAGATATGAATTGACATGGCAGCATTGAAGCCATCTTTCCTGCCTAAGGAGTCAGCTCCTGTGTATCCGAGACGATTGGTGCTTCATCAATCGATACTAAATACCAATCCCTCAAGTAGGTCGGATCATCTGGAGGACCGTCAGCGAGACTATCCCGAACTTGCTCAGAAAGCTGATCAATTTGTATCGGCAGTCTATTTGGCAAGAGATGAACTGCACTGTTTGGCGCAGCAAATCCAGCACTATCAATTTCCCAGTAACCTTGATGTCGTCCGAATATGTCGTAGGCATTTGATTGGTCATCATCATCGAAGTCTCGTAGGAAAAACAACGCACGATCACCTACATCAAAGGGGGGCCACCCGTTCCAAGTTTGCGTACAACCATTAACTGTACCACCCCATGCTTGAACTATAACAGTCTTGTCGGCAGCGACATCTTCGCTGCCACGCATACGCTCCTCAACCTCGATCACATAGTCCGTTACAATGTAGTAATCCACTTCTGGGGTCGGTCCACCGCCCGGAACTTTTCTTGACGCGAGTTTTTCTGTAACCGTCCCTATAACAATCTGTTGAGAATACCATGCCAGCTGGTCGATCGTGTCGATCTGTTCAATCCCATCCGAAATACTGTAATCGCATTGAAGCAGGTCGTCAGAGCCTGATTGGGTTTCAACTGGATTAATCCCAACTGTAGGCGTATTAGGGATCGGTTGCCCGGAGTCAAGAACCTCTTCCGATCCACAAGCTCCTACCACAAAGACGAACAAAGTAATTATGCCTACATATGACCACCTGTTCATGTCAATCTATCCTTCCACACAGTGATTTTGTTCAACGGTAGCCGTACATTATGTAGGCCGCGTAGATATCGTCTGCAGTGAGATCTCGTTTCTTCCATTCGCCTAAAGCAAATGTTGGATACATCGTGGTCTCACTGTTTGATGCGTGATTATTATCCCCACTATGTCCGAGATGGAACCAGTGCCCGAATTCGTGGCTGGATACATTGTGGATGTCATAATAGCCTTGGGATTGACACCAAGCTGTTCCAGTTGCCTTGCAATCAGTATAGAAATAATAGTCGGGATCCCACTTCATAACTGATTGAACGATAGGATTACCCTGATCCAGGTTACAGTTCGAGGGTGGAGAGATTGACACTGAGGCAACTACATTATTTGCAGTGTTTCCGAGGTAGTGTTGAGATACAAGTGTCGGATGTCCATTTCTCGCAACCGAGGTAGAAGTAGTTTTTTGAAAGGACAAATTAAAATTCCAACCGTTCCAGGTATTTCCACCATAGCTGATGCGATCAGCAAAGCTCGGGCCACCGCCCTGGATAAAGTTCGGCCAACCTATTGATGATGAAACGTAGTAATAGACCGTCCGCGGCCAAGGAAAGCCCCACTTACAAAAGGTAGTTCCAACAGAGGTCCCGTGGCTCTCTAAATCAGATTGAAGTGTATTTTCTTCATCTGCATGTAATCTCAGTGAGGAAAAACTGAGTAGCAGAAGTGCGAGAATCAGTGCGAAACCCAACCGAGATTTTATTTTTCGAGTACTCATCTCTCGTCTTTCTCATGACAGTATCCGTACCTGATTAATAGGCACTCGACATCCATGCCTAAAGATGAGGTAGAGTAAGCGGCAGTGGTTTGGTTTAGGCAGCCTACTTACATTTACCCCGAGCCCATCAGTGTGACAGCACTGCGAGGGCTTTTCTCGTGGATCGAACGGTATGAAAATTTGTCATCCCTTCTGGTAGTACAGGAACAAAGCCGCGAGATCGACTACCAACTTGGAATTAGCCAATTCGTCAGTGACACGATGTCACCAGGGGGGGGGCACTATCTATCGTAATGGAGATTATGATTATTGTCAAACACGGAGATGAAGGTTAGGTGCACCCCACGTTTTTGCATCAAAGATGGATCAGAACACTGTGCGCTGCGAATTCAATACGAAATCTACTCAAAACCAGGTAACTTGAGCCAAGATCAATGTTCACAATAGTAAACGGTCAACACTCTTGCCCAGTATACAAAAAGATGAGGCGCACCCGATGAAGGTTTGTTCCTTGCTCCTGGTTTATTTGGGAAAACCAGAGTTGCAAATCGATGATAGCAGCGAACTTCGATCAATCAGAGGTTCAATTCAGACTCAGCAACGATCGGGAATGAGACGAGCGGATCCGGAGCCGGCTCTCCAAACAGCCCGCCCGAGCGGGTGAATGGCAGAATCTCCGGCAATGCGTCATGGTTGGCAGCAGGGAGAAAGTACTCCCGGTCGGTCCGGACACGCAACAACTCTTTGTCCCAGCGATTTTCGATACCGTCCGCACCCATCTGAGTGCGGTGTTCATTGAGCGCGCGAATCTTGACTTCGCGCAGCGGGCTGGTGTCGACAACGATCGGGATTGCGTCAAGCGGGTATCGTCGCAATTGCGGGTTCCGAAATCGTTGCGGTATCTCTTCTCCATTCTGCTGCATCACCCAGGCTGAGTAGATCGCAGCTTCAGCCGCGAAGACAGCCATGTACAGCTCAGGGCGTTCGTCGTCGCCTAAGAGCTCGAACGCACGCCGGACCGCCTGATAGGTCTTGACATGGTCCGGGTGACCGTACCAACCATCCTGTTCGAAGGTAATGACGATACCCGGATCTTCACGGCGAATGGTTCCAACGAGTTCCCGAGCAACTTCATCGAGATCGGCTTGATGTAACGAGTCTGGATGGTCGTTCTCCGGCGTGTCGACCATGCCTGAATCGCGGTTGTCAAGAAATACGGGCGGCTCGATGTTCAGCTGGCGGCAGGCGGCTCGCAACTCCTCGCGGCGGATCTTGCCTAACTGAGCAGTGTCGTTCTCATCCAGCCGGTTAACGCCGGATTCACCGCTGGTCGTGCAAACCAGCACCACCCGGTACCCCTGGCTTGCATAAAGCGCCAGGGTGCCTCCGGTTCCGAATGCTTCGTCATCAGGATGGGCAAAAATAGCCAGAATTGTCTTCTTCAAACGTCATTCCTCTACACCAGGCAACTGAAACCAGAAACGTCGATAGGATGATAACAACACCAGGCTATTTGCGAGTACAGGGCACGATGAAAGATTGGAGAAACTTCTGGCTAATACAGACAGGAACAGGTGGAATAGGTAAGGTAGCATTGCATGGGAACGACCGTGACAGATACATCAGTTGAGAGGAGTTTCAGCGATGAGCGCACAACCAGCAATCGGCGATCCAGCGCCAGATTTCACCCTCAAAGATGGTGATGGAAATGATGTCTCCCTGAGCGATCAGCGTGGCAACAGGGTTATCCTCTACTTTTACCCGAAAGATGACACGCCGGGATGTACCACCGAAGCCTGTGGCTTCAGGGATCTCAATTCAGACATTCAGGCTCTTGGCGCGACAATATACGGAGTCAGCGCTGATGATGTCGCCAGTCACCAGGATTTTGCGAACAAGTACGAACTCAATTTTCCGCTGCTGGCAGATGAAGACAGAGAAGTAGTAGAGGCGTACGGTGTCTGGGGAGAACGCACGGTTCGGGATAGAACCTTCATGGGCATCTTCCGAACGACCTTCGCAATTGGCCCTGACGGCAGAATCGAGCAGGTATGGAATGATGTCGCACCGGATGGACATAGCCAGGAAGTTCTGGAGTGGCTGCAAGCACAATCAGCGTAGCAACCGATGTTCTGAACAGACAGATCTCCAGTTGAGCACTGATTCGAAGTTACGACGAAACAGAAATCAATTCCTCGCCGGGCTTGTGCTAAACTTCACGCTGCCCGGGAGACGATATTCATGAGCGCCGGCCTGAAAGCAGGCGCATTTTTGTATTCTGGGAGCAGCTGAATGCGGACCGCCTCTCCATTAAAGCCTCACTACCTATCAGCAGGGCAGCAAACAATAAAATCCAGATCAGGCGCATCGCCGCAATGAGGGGGTGGCCATGCTGAACAGCCCACAGGAGTTCCATGAATTGGTCAAACGTTGCCAGGCGTCATCCGAAGACCGGCAACGGGAACACTGGGTGATCAGTGTTGGCATCAGTGAGTGTTCAATCGCCAAAGGCGCTCGAGAGACATGGCAGGTACTTGCAGATGAATTTGAGCGGCTGCACGCACCTGCCATTCTCGGACAGGTTGGCTGCGGCGGCTGGTGCTGGGCAGAGCCGTTCGTCAAGGTCCAGTCGCCTGGCGGACCGGCTGTCCTCTACGGAAACATCAACCGGGAGCGAGCGTTTGCGCTTGCAGAGGCGGTCGCAAACGGGCAGCACCTCCCACATCTAGCTATCGGTGTTGAGGGTGAGGAAGCGCTCGAGAGTATTCCTCCTCTGACTGAACATCCCTACTTTGGCCGCCAGCGCCGGATTGTTCTCCAGAATGCCGGCATGATCGACCCGGAATCGATCAACGACTACATTGCCAGTGGCGGATATCAAGCCTACGTCAAAGCAATAACCACGATGTCTCCGGATGAAGTCATTCGCGAAGTTCAGACATCGAACATTCGGGGGCGAGGCGGGGCTGGATTTCCAGCCGGCATCAAGTGGGACGGTGGTCGTGCCACCCCGGCCTGGCCAAAATATGTCGTCGTCAATGCCCACGAAGGCGAGCCAAACGTCTACAAAGACCGGCGGCTCATCGAAAGCGACCCGCATCAACTCCTCGAAGGGATCATGATCGCCTGTTTCGCTATCGACGCGGTGGCTGGACTGAACTACATCGGCGGCGAACATGCCATGGCAGCCAGGCGGTTTCGGGTCGCGGTCGATGAAGCCTACGCGCTAGGTCTACTTGGCGACAATGTTCTGGGCACAGGCCAGAATATTCACGTACGGACCAGACTGGGAAGCGGTGCGTATATCGCTGGTGAAGAGATGGCCCTGATTGAATCCCTCGAGGGTAAGCAGGCGATGCCGCGCACGAAACCGCCGTTCCCGACCGTCATCGGATACCTCAACCAGCCGACGGTGCTCAACAATGCGGAGACACTCTGCAACATTCCTCACATCGTCAATCGAGGTGGAGAGTGGTTCGCTTCGATTGGAACCGAAGGCAGCAAGGGCACAAAACTGGTGACGATGCAGGGACCAACGAAGCGAACTGGCGTCGTTGAAGTTGAAATGGGCATGAGCCTGCGCGAACTCGTCTATAACGTCTACGGTGGCATGGCGGAAGGCAAATCGTTCGGCGGGTTACAAACCGGCGGAGTCTCAGCAGGACCGCTTACCGCCGACATGCTCTCTAAGTACACCGTTGATTTTGACTCGATGCGGCCGGTCGGTGGAATGCTTGGTTCAGGCGGATTCGTTCTCTTTGACGACAGCGTTTGCCCGGTCCAATTAGCGCTCTATCTGACCGAGTTCAGCCGGTTGGAGTCCTGCGGAAAATGCACACCATGCCGCCTCGGAGGCCCGGCGCTGGTTGAGATACTGCGCCGGATTACCAACGGCATGGGCCGGGAAGGCGATCTTGAGCTGATCGAAACGCATGCCGAACGGATGATCAATCTATCGCTCTGCGGCCTTGGCGTAGCGGCTCCCGCGCCAGTGCTCGGATTCCTCAACTACTACCGGGCTGAATTTGAACGCCATATCTACGAACACACCTGCACCGCCGGACAATGCCCGATACACGGAACATCAGCGCTCCGGCGCAATCCCCACGCCGCATCCACCGTTCCTGAATCACACCGGGTGATACCTCTCACAGCCGTTGCCATCGGAAATGACTAACTGGCATCAATCAGTGTATTGACCTGGAACGGGGCTTCGGAGCATGGCTAATGTATCTCAGCAAACACTGAAAGAAATTGTCCGGGCCATCTTCGTTGATCAGACGACAACGATGGAAGCTGCCGCCAGCGACTACTCGGTTGTTGAAATACAGACGCTGACAGCAGATATTTACCAGGATCTTCAACAGGTCGTTGAGGCACTTCCCAAGCAGGCATTTCAACGCCAGTTGCCAGACGGCAATGTCGATGAAAACTGGTCTGCTGGAGAGATCACCGGACATCTGTTCGAAGTCAACACCGAATCGATTGCTAGAGCAGGGACTCTAGCTAACATTGAAATACCGGAACTACCTGCTGATCAACTTGCGCTGGCAACAACCAGCATTCGGTCGAGAGAGGACACCCGAGAAACCGTCTCGGCGATGCGGCAGCAGATACAGCAGGTCTTTACAGCAATGAGCAATGGGAAACCGGATCTGACTGTCACCGAACAGAGTAGCTCATTTGGTGAGATTGGCGCGCGGGGCTGGTTGCTGTTTCTTTCGATCCACGGTCGGGATCATGTACATCAACTTCGAAAGCTGTCATTCTGATCCCCTTCGCCGTTGCTGGCAAAACTGGTGGAACATGAGTGTCCAACAGCCTTCCAGCGTCTTGTAGTGGATACTATGTTTGGAATCTAAGTCGATCTGGGACAATTATTGAAATACTACCGAAACCGTCCGAATGCACTGTTCTGCCTGCTCGTCACCATTCTGATCACTTCAACACTGTTTATCGCGTGTTCAAACGCATCGACAAGCGAGTCAACACCAGAGGCAACCGCCACACGTGCTCCAGATCCAACTGCTACCACTCAAACAGCGGATTCCAGCTCTCCAGTTGCCAGCCCGACATCACCAGCAACACCGATGCCAACGACAGCTCCGCCTACCAGCACGGCTGAGCCTACGCCAACACCTTCCGCAACCAGATCGAAAACCGAGACTGCTACTGAAGGATGGTCAGGACTCGGCGACCCTTACTTTCCCGACCTTGGAAACGGCGGTTACGACGTTCAGCATTACGATCTACGATTGAGTTATGAACCGGATACCCGCTTCCTCTCCGGTGAGGCGACGATTTCCGGAGTTTCTACACAGCCACTGAGCGCCTTTAATATGGAACTCACTGGATTTGACATCACCAGCTTACAAGTGGATGGGGTTGATGCATCGTTTGAACGGGAAGACAGCGAGTTAACGATCGTCCCGGGATCTCTGATTGCACAGCAGACGGAGTTTACCGTCACGATCAGCTATCAAGGAGTTCCAGAACCAATCGACGGCATCGGCTGGATCGCGCTCGAAGATGGAAGTACTGTGCTGAGCGAGCCGAACGGCGCATCAACCTGGTATCCGGTAAATGACTACCCGACAGACAAAGCGACCTACACGTTTTCTATCACCGTTCCGAAGGGATATGAGGTCATTGCCAACGGTCTGCTGTCAGATATGCAGGAGACTGAAGATCAGTCGACCTGGACCTATCAGGCTTCCGAGCCGATGGCGAGTTATCTGGCCACGGTTAACATCGGGGATTTCAGCTTTCAGGAAGACCGGTCTGCCAACGGCGTTGAGATTCGGAACGCGTTCACCCTCGAGGAAAACGACTCGCAAGAGTCAGTTGCGGAAATTGCTCCTGAAATATTCAGTCCAACCGCCGATATGATCGACTATTTCTCGACGATTTTTGGACCGTATCCGTTTGAGGTGTACGGGGCAGTCGTCATCGACTCAAACGGCACACAGGGACTGCACGGCATCGCGCTTGAGACACAGACACTCTCCGTCTTCACCAGCGACTGGGTTGAACCTGGACTGGCCAGTGTGAGCGTCATCGCTCACGAACTGGCTCACCAGTGGTTTGGCGACAGCGTCACTCCAGAGACCTGGCAGGATATCTGGCTCAATGAAGGCTTCGCAACCTATGCCGAATGGCTCTGGTTTGAACACACCGGCATTATGAGCGCCGATGAGCAAGCGCGCAGCCGCTACGATCAGTTGAGTCAATCAGCCGAGTATCCTCCACCGGGAGATCCGGGGGCAGAGAATCTGTTTGCCGGTAGCGTCTACTTTCGCGGCGCATACACCCTTCAGGCATTGCGTTTGACTGTCGGAGACGAAACCTTCTTCAATATCCTGCGCGCCTGGACGTCCACCTACGCCTACAGCAATGCCTCCACCGCCGACTTCATCCAACTGTCGGAGGAAATCTCCGGGCAGGATCTCAGTGATCTATTCCAGAGCTGGCTCTATGAGGTTGAGTTTCCAGAGTACCCTCCAGCTACCTGAGAACCTTCTGCACTTATACGTTCAAAACGCCGCCGACAATCAGGCCAAATCCGATGACCACTACCAGCGCAGCCGTCAACCGGCCGATTTCCCGCGCGATGACGTAACCAGGCGTGGTCGCATAGAGTCTGAAGGTCAATAACAATCCAGCCAGAATAATCAGCGCCGAGGCGATGGCTGGCAAGGTGTCACGCTGACCTTGATCAATGCCGTACCAGATAGCAGCTGCGAGCGCAGCCGGATTTGCGATCCAGAATGCCAGCCAGAAAACACTGATAGAAATCAGATTTTCGGTTTGCGCCGGAATAGACCGTTCAAACGGATTCAACCGGAACAGTACAAAGAGTCCTCCAGCAGCAAGGAGTGAACCTGCAGCTATCTGAAAACTCGACTCGCTGATGTCGAGAAATTCCAGGAGATCGGGGCCGACGAGAACAGCAAGCCAGTACAGCGCGAATGCGAGAATGACAGCTGATAGTGCGCCAAGCCGCCGGGCATTTGACTCGATTTCTTCAGCGAGATGGCTCCACAGCACAAGCGCCCCGGCAGGATTGACGGCTGCTAGGAAGATGATGAGAAGCCGGGCAAAATCATTCACGGGCTATTCCCCGCAACCTGCGGGAGAGGTTCACGCCGGGTCTGACCTTCGAGTGCATCTGCCGTATACATCAATCCGGAGATCGCATGTTGCTGATCATCCATCCGGGTGACATCATCGATGAACCAGCCGCCAGCGATGAGTCCACCGAGATCTTCTGGTTGTTGCCGGCGTTCGAGGATTCCCGCGCCACATACGGAACGATCTCTTATATCTTGCTCGATGTCAGCCAGGCGCTCGTCACTTGTGGAAAGTCGCCAGAGGGCCGCCATTCCTTCCACCCAGGTACCGAGCGAAGCTGCCCGCTGATCTGGCCCGCGCATCCAGCCGGATATCCCGCCAGCTTCCCGCTGCGCTTCAAAGCGCGTGTAGAGGCTGAACCGGCCTGCCAGTTGCCGTGCATAAGCTATGTGGTGATCTTCCAGCCCCCACTCAGCCATCTCCGCCAGCCCGTACGCCCCCCAGTGGTCGTTGAGCGGTTGCCATTTGACCTCTTCAACATCATCTCGAAGCAGGGTGATAAAGTCAGCCGCATCCCAGGCTGCCTGATCGTACCCCTCTGCCGGGAAGGCTTCATGCAACAACGCCAACGCCCAGAGCGCTTCTCCGGGATAGTAACGAGATGTGGAAACGGTATCGAGTTCATTGTCAGCCACTAACCACCTCGTGTGAAATCCACCATCGGGGCGTTGGACAAAACGCATAAAATTTCCCAGCCCGCGCATGACGTCATCATATTGCTGGTCGCCGGTCAGCAGCCGCCGCTCGGCAAGGGCAATAGTCATTAGCGCAACCGCTCCCAGTTTTGCATCCCTGCCGTTTGAGAGCGCAACCCAGTCACCCTGGCTTACCAGATTGTCGAGCATCCAGTCTTTGCCCAGATCAGCAGCTACCATCGCGTCAGGTTGTTGCAGTTTCCCGGCAATCTGGTAGAGCGACATTGTCACACCAGCATGTCGAACGACGTTGTAGTCATTTGAGAACGAACCGTTGCTGGCATCGTACTCGTAGGTATAGCGTCCATCGGGCAACTGATTGCGGATGATCCAGCTCCCAGCCTGACCGGCAGCCTCACGCAGTGAAAAAGCCGATGGATCGCCACACTCCTCAGCCGGCACGACCGCAACTCGCAGGAATACGATCATGACCAGCCAGAACGCGACCGTCGGCACTATCCATCGCAGCATGGATTTTCGCGTTTTCATCCTGATGATTGCTGCCTGGCTCCCGGGTTCTGGCAATTAACGTTGAATGTGCCGTATCACATCGGGTTATGATAAGCCATCGGGGATATCGGAGGTCATCACAAAAGGCAAACCACATCGGCACTTCTACGGTAACCACCTCACCGGCTGAGCGAAAATATCTGAGTCGACATGTCGTTGTGCCGATCACCTTCGCGATGTTCGCTATTGGGATCTGGTCATCCGCGCTTGGACCGCTCGTTCCTCAGATTTCCAGAGACTTTGGTGTTCCGGTTGCGTTGGTCGGCCAGGTCGCCACCGTCTCCATGCTAACGCTGGCTTTCAGCAGCCTGGTAACCGGACCGCTCGCCGACCGGTATGGACACCGAAAGAGCGTGCTTGCCGGCATGGCGATCAGCGCCTTGATGGCTCTGGTGTATGCCGGAGCTCCTCTATTTGTCATCATCCTGATCGCAGCGGCATTTGCCGGAATCGCCATAGCCATGACTCACGGGGTCAGCTTCGGGATTGTCATCACCAATTACCTGGACGAAGAGCTCCGACGGAGAGAACTAGGATTCTGTCAGGCCGGCATGACGTTTTCAGGGGTGGTAGGCGTGCCAATCGTCACCATCGTCGCCACATATCTCGAGTGGCGATGGACTTTTGGCGCAATCGCGATTCTCCTGCTGATAGCGCTGTTGTTCACTGCCTGGCTCATCCCGAATGACCCGCCTGACCAGCGAGTCCGGTTGTCCCCACGTGTGATCTACCACATCGAAGAACCATTACTCGCTCACTGGCCGACGAACTACCTGTACCTTGCGGCAGCGCTTCGGATCATCGGCTTCAGCGCGCCTACCGTCTATCTAACGGCCTTCTTCATTGATACCTACGGGTTCAGGCTGGTGCAGGTTGGCTTGATCCTTTCCATCTCCTCGATCGGCATCTTCGTCGGGAATCTCTTCGGCGCTAGTTCCCGCCTTGAAAAGTTCAGCCTGCGCTATGTTTTCGCGACCGTTACGTCGCTGTTTGGAATTGGCTGGTTCATCGTACTGACGATCCAACCGCCGTCATACATTGCCATCATCATACTTACCGTTGTGTATTTCCTTGCCGGCATCAGTCTCATCAGCTACATGTCGTTGCTGTCCGATATCACGCCGTCCTCCCCGGCGACGACGATGACGCTCAACACAGCCGTACTGGCGCTGGGTAGCGGCGCAGGTAGCGCTATTGGCGGTGCTTTGCTCCACCTTGGCGGCTATACTGCAATCGGTTTGGCGATACCGGTGTTTACAACGACTGCCGCTGTCTTGATGTGGCAACCCCGGCTTGTCCGCCAACTCCTTCCGGAAACAGATAGTCCAAGAAATTGATACGCGATGGCCATGAAACGGGTATGGCAGTTGTTTGAGGGCAGATTGACTGAATCCAAGAGGTTGTCATCGGCGAGAATGACCTAGAGCTACCACCAGCAGAACGATCGTATCTGCGATGGCACATCATCCTGCCCGTTTCGCTAACTATGCTTATCACCGGCGTTTGGTCGTACACCCTCGGACCGCTCGTTCCACAAATTGCGAATGACTTTGGCGTTTCGGTTGAATGGGTCGGTCAAGCCTCAACGGCAACCTTGCTCACGCTGGCGGTCAGCGGGCTGGTAACCGGTTCAGTATCTGACCGCTTTGGACACCGGAACATCGTGCTTGTCGGACTGCTAGCGACGGTAGCCATTATTCTAGGCTATGCCGTATCGCCGATCTTCGCCATCATGATGTTGTTTGCATTACTTGGTGGCTTTGCAATGGCGATGACTCAGGGTGTCGGCATGGGCATCGTTACTGCAAATGTTAAAGCCGAGGACAGTCGGCGCAGGGTTTTTGGAATCAGCGAGGCCAGCGTCAACGTCGCGGCTGTTGTCGGTGTACCGATCATCACCTTCGTTGCCACCTATCTGCGCTGGCGATGGACGATGGCGCTGATTGCGTTTCTCGTACTGATAGTTCTTGTCGTCGTTGCCCGCTTATTTCCAAAAGATCCGCCCGATCCGACAGTCCGGCTCTCGTCACGATCCATCTACCATGTCGAAGAGCCGCTGCTCCTTCGCTGGCCAACGAACTATCTCTATCTTGGCCTGATCCTCCGGGTGGCTGGTTTTGGCGGCCCGATTGTCTTTCTTACTGATTTCCTCCTCAGCACGTATAACATCAGCCTGGTTCAGGCAGGCTTTGTTATTTCGATAGCATCAATCGGCGTCTTCCTCGGTAATCTGGCCGGTGGAATCCGCCTGCTCAAGAAACTCAGTCTTCGCGGTCTCTTTGCCATCGTGACGCCTCTGGTAGGTATTGGCTGGCTCATCGTACTCTCGATCCAGCCTCCAGCCAGCGTTGCTATTGTCGTGCTTACATTGACCTACTTTCTTGGCGGACTCAGTCTGGTCATCTACATGACGGTGCTCTCTGATGTCACGCGGGCATCACCGGCAACGACGATGACAACTGACACTTCGATGAACGCCCTGGGGGCGGCGCTTGGCACGCTTGTTGCCGGGATTCTGCTTCACTTCTTCGGCTACCCGGCTGTCGGCCTTGCCATGCCGGTATTCAGCCTGGCAGCCGTGCTGTTGATTTCACAACCACGACCGATTCGAAGTTTGCTTCCAGGCGCGCCGAAGAGCGACTCCCGGGTTCCACCGAATGACAAAGATAAGTAGGATACCTCCATCGTGTGACTTCTTTTCTCAGGAGCCAGGCTGGCATGACAAGCGGCAATACCGTCGGAGAAACCCGGGAAGACGCGAATCGGGCTTCCGGAAAGCTGGATCTCAGCATTCTCATTCCCGTCTGCCTGACGCTGTTCATGGCCGGGATGTGGGGACAGGCGTTCGCGCCGCTCATTCCACAGATTGCGAGCGATCTCAATGCATCCGTGGCACTGATCGGTCAGGTGTCGACGGTATCACTGGTGATGATCGGCGCAGGGAGCCTCTTTGCCGGTCCAATCGCTGATCGTTATGGTCACCGCCGCTGTATCATCAGCGGTCTGGGAATCAGCATCATCGCGGCATTTCTCTACGCCGTTGCCCCGACCGTTCTCATCCTCTTCGGCGCTGCGATGCTTGGCGGACTGGCATTCTCCATGGTTCACGGTGTCTCGTTTGGCGTTATTGTGGACAGCTTCACCGGTGATGTCCGGCGTCAAGCTTTGAGCATCACCCAGGCAACGGTTACATCGGCCGGGATCATCGGCGCGCCGATCATCACCTCCATCGCCTCGCTCATCCGCTGGCGTGGAACTTTCATCGTCATCGCCCTTATTCTTGCTATGGCGTTAGTGCTGGTAGCCAGACTGGTTCCAGAGGACAACGTTGAAAAACGAGCGAACACATTGTCCCCGCGTTTTATTCTCTCTGGCTACCGGACGTTGCTAGGAGACAAAGCAACCCGGACGCTCTACCTGGCAGCGATGCTGCGGGCAGTAGCATTTGGAGGTCCGATGATCTTCCTGTCAGCATTTCTGATTGATATTCACGGCTACAGCCTTCGTGATGTCGGGTTTGCGTTGATGGCTACCGGAGCTGGCATCTTTCTCGGCAATCTGGTTGCCGGCGGCCGGTGGCTTCAACGGTTTGATCTCCGGAAAGTATATATGCTGGCTACCTCAGTGCTCGGTTTTGGCTGGTTTCTGGTGTTGACTGTGCAAGTTCCGGCGTTAGCCGCCGTTGCCACAGTGACGCTAACGTTCTTCATAGGCGGTATCAGCTACATCAGCCGCTTAACCCTACTCGCAAATATATCTCCCGCCTTGCCTGCGACGACAATGTCGCTGAACACTGCTACTCTGGCGCTTGGGAATGCAGCCGGTTCGGCAATCGCCGGACTGCTCCTGGCAATAGGCGGGTATGAACTTATTGGACTGGCCATGCCGTTCATTTCGGTCATTGCCGGTCTGTTGGTCTGGCGACCACCGGGATTTCTGCGACCGCCAGTTGTCGCCCCGCAGGAATCTGCCTGATACTCCAGTATGTTTCACGCTCTGCAAGATGATACGCGGTTGTGTTTTTAGCCCGGGCAACAGGCGAAGCAGTTGGTATCCCGAACAGCAAAGCGAATTTATTACTCGGATGAGGCTTGTTGTGCATCCGCGCGATCCGCTGCCCGGTTTGCCATCTTGCGAACAAATAAATGCGCGAATCCAGTCGCAATCATGACCGCAACCGCGACATAGTCATTCGCAAATGAGACGACAAATGCGATGCCAAATCCAAATGGGCTAATCAATCGGTGGATGTATTCCTCACGTAGGAGGTAGGGATCCAAATCTTTGTCGATGAGGCGCTTGCCCGCTGCAGCGTACCACCATTGGAAAAACAGCAGCACGCTAACCACGAACACATTCCCGACATAGATAACGCCAGCGAGATGCTGCCTGCTGTACTCACCAAACAGATCGGTTGTAAAGGGAATCATCGTTACGAGAAGCATATAGGTAAAGTTCAGCCAGATTAGCATGGCATCAGAGCGTTTGATGTAGTAATACACCGAATGGTGGCCGATCCAGTTGAACCCGAGAATGCCAAACGAAATAACATAGCTAAAAAAGGTTGGTCCTAGATTTTGCAATTCCTCGGAGAGTTGATCGCTTGTCGTCACCGTCACATCCGTCGGTATATTGATCGTAAGCACCAGCAACGTCATGATGATGGCAAACATAGCGTCGGTCAGAGCTTCGATCCGGTTGACCGGCAGCAATGGAACTCTCGGATGTCTCGGAACCTCGCTCATGCCAACCTCTTCTCGTTGCTCCACCTGGCGTCCTACATCCTAGAGGAATGCCAGACAGCACAGCAAGCGCCACGAAGAGTTGGGTAGACCAGCGTGCGAAACGCCCTGAAGATTGGAAGATCTGTCAGGGCGTTTTGATTACTAGAGACGGCATTAAAGAGGATGTACAGTCACTCAGGTCTTTTCCGATGGAGCATCGTCTCGCCGCCGGCCAATGCTCATGCCGGTGACAAGTCCAACGACAAGCCCGAGTGGTAGCCAGAGTTCAACGTTCCCGGTCGCCACGCCAATCGCAGTGCCAACGCCTGCTCCGATAGCGATTCCCGTACCAGCTGCCGGCGTACCGGTCCGCCGCCAGAAGGGAACGGATTTTTGCTGCTCCTCATTCATCGTTTTCGTATCCCAATCATTTCGTTCCTACCAGAATCGGTCTCTAACTGTAAGCCGCGATTTTCGTCACCGCCTCTAACGATGGTTGAAATAGGTGGTTGATTTCACGCCCGCAAAACCCGGTCTCCTTATCTTCCTTCAATTCTATCCGTCTGCCAGTCCGCAATCTTTCTTGTAAACATATGCGAGAATACAGTCAAAATCATCAGACCAACCGCCACAGCGACGTTGGCGAATGCGACAGCGAAAGCAAGGCCAAGGCCAATCGGACCGACGATCCGATGGATGTACTGCTCTCGAATCAGATAGGAATCGATATCCTTGTCAATGAGGCGTCTGCCTGTAGCTGCATACCACCACTGAAGCAACAACACCAGGCTGATGATGAAAACGTTTCCGACATAGAGAATGCCGGTAATATGTTCGCCGCTATATTCTCCAAAGAGATCAGTCGTAAACGGGATCAATACTAAAAACAGGAGATACAGGAAATTGAGCCAGATCAACAGGGAATCAGAGCGTCGAATATAGTAATAGACAGCGTGGTGACTAACCCAGCTAAAACCGAGAATGGCAAATGACAGCACATAGCTGAAGAAGGTCGGATTGAGTTCCCATATCTCTTCACTGAGAGAATCAAACGCCGTTTCCGGAGCAACAGCCGGCACCTCAATGGTCAGCACCAGAATCGTCATTGCGATCGCGAACATGGCATCCGTCAGATTGACAATTCGATCCACCGGCAGGAGCGGCATACCCGGGTGACTTTGCGCCTCATTCATGTTTCATTCTCCGTTCGTTCGTTCAGTGAAAATTCCTCTAAAGGTCATGGTAGAAGACTTCAGGTCTGACCGGCAATCGTCGCCAACCACTCACTGCCCATTCCAGTCTGATTCAGAACGGGCGACAGGATAGGCAGCACAGGTGATGGAATACCTTCTTACGGTTAGAATCATGAGCGGAAGGACTCAGGAGGAAGCGAGGAACTGATGGTAGAACAGCGAGAACAGCACAAGGCGCAAAATACGGCAGTCAGCGAAGCCATGCGCCAGGCCGAAGCGTCGATGGCAATCACCGAGCCATTTACACCGGACCGCACGAGCGGACTGCGTTCCTATCCGCCGGTCGAGCGATGGAACGATTGGGCTGAATACGATCCGCAAGCCTGGCCAGAGAAGGTTGAACGCCGCTACACGCTGGTGCCAACGATCTGTTTCAACTGCGAAGCCGCCTGTGGCCTGCTGGCCTATGTCGACAAAGAAACGCTGCGGATTAAGAAGCTGGAAGGCAACCCAACACACCCTGGATCTCGCGGACGCAACTGCGCCAAGGGTCCAGCAACGGTCAATCAGGTCTACGATCCTGACCGAATCCTCTACCCACTCAAACGCGCCGGCGAACGCGGAGAGGGCAAATGGGTTCGGACAACCTGGGATGAGGCGTTGGAGACGATCGCCGCAAAGATTCGCTCGGCAATCGTCGAAGATCGCCGCAACGAGATCATGTACCACGTTGGACGGCCCGGAGAAGATGGCTTCATGGAGAAAGTTCTCCAGAGCTGGGGAGTCGATGGTCACAATTCCCACACCAACGTCTGCTCGGCTGGTGCGCGGGCTGGCTACTCCTTCTGGTGCGGTATCGACCGGCCGTCGCCCGACCACGCCAACGCTCGCTTTATCTTGCTGATTTCGTCACATCTGGAGACCGGTCACTATTTCAACCCGCATGCTCAGCGCATCATTGAAGGAAAAATGAAGGGCGCAAAGCTGGCGGTGATGGACCCCCGGCTTTCGAACACGGCTTCGATGGCCGACCACTGGATGCCGACCTGGCCTGGTTCGGAACCGATCGTCTTGCTGGCAATGGCCAAAGTCATCCTCGACGAAGGCACGTACGATCTGGATTTCATCCGTCGCTGGGTCAACTGGGAGACGTACCTGAAAAAGGAACGGACCGATCTGCCGCTGACGGTCGAAGCCTTCATCGACGGTCTCCGGGAGCTCTACGCGGAATACACCCCCGAGTTTGCTGAGGCTGAGAGCGGCATACCCGCACGGCAGATCGTTGACATCGCTCGTGAAATCGCAGGCGCCGGGTCCGCCTTTGCCACCCACAACTGGCGATCGGCAGCCGCTGGCAACCTCGGAGGCTGGCAGGTCTCCCGCTGCCTCTTTTTCCTGAACGTGCTGACCGGCTCGGTCGGCACCGAAGGCGGCACGTCACCGAACGCCTGGGATAAATTCGTTCCGACGCCCTGGCAGAAACCCGGACCGCAGCACGAGTGGAACGAGATCTCCTGGCCGCCGGAGTATCCACTAGCGCACCACGAAATGAGCTTCCTGATGCCGCACCTGATGAAAGACGGCAAGGGAGGCGGAAAAGTAGCAGCCTACTTTACCCGTGTCTACAACCCGGTCTGGACCAATCCGGACGGTTTCTCCTGGATGGAAATGCTCCGCGATGAGTCGCAGATCGAGCTGCACACCGCCCTGACTCCGACCTGGAACGAGAGCGCCTGGTTCGCCGACTTTGTCTTGCCGATGGGGCACTCACCTGAGCGCCACGACAACCAGAGCCAGGAAACCCATGCCAGCCGCTGGTTCGGCTTCCGCCAGCCAGTCATCCGGGTTGCTATGGAACGGCTTGGCAAACAGGTTGAATTTACTTATGAAGCAAACCCTGGAGAAGTCTGGGAAGAGGATGAGTTCTTCATCGAACTCTCCTGGAAGATCGACCCGGACGGTTCGCTCGGCATCCGCAAATATTACGAATCCCCGTACCGGCCCGGCGAGAAGATCACTGTCGAGGAACACTACCGCTGGATGTTCGAGAACACGGTTCCGGGCTTGCCGGAGGCGGCCGCAAAAGAAGGCATCTCACCGCTGGAGTACATGCGGAAGTACGGCGCGTTTGAGGTCGAGAAGGCAACGTACGATCTCAACGAAAAGCTGGTCTTTGATGGTTCGCCGCCGCCGGATGTTCGCGTTGATCCGGAGAGCCACCTTGCCACTCGCGGCTTGAATGGATCGACTGAAACAGTCGGCGTCGAGATCGACGGCCAGATTATGGCCGGATTCCCGACTCCCTCCAGAAAGCTGGAGTTCTATTCCGAGACGCTGGCGGATTGGAACTGGCCGGAGTACACCAAGCCAACCCATATCAAAAGCCATGTCGCCAGGAGCGAGATCAACCGCGATGCCGGTGAAATGCTGCTGCTACCGAACTTCCGGTTGCCGACGGTCATCCACACCAGATCAGCAAACGCGAAATGGCTCTACGAGATCTCGCACTCCAACCCGGCCTGGCTCCACCCGGAAGATGCCCGGAGGCTCAATGTCGCGACGAACGACCTGATCAAGCTCGAAACTCGGATCGGATCGTTCATCGCCAAAGTCTGGGTGACCGAGGGCATCCGACCTGGCATCGTCGCCTGCTCGCACCATATGGGCCGCTGGCGGCTCGGTGACGCTGGCGAGCACGGCAGCCTGAACCGCCTTGCCTCCGCCAGGGTCGCACTTTCCGAATCTGAATCCGGTAAGTTCTCGATGCGCCAGCAGGAAGGTGTCACGCCATTCGAAAGCAGCGACCCGGACACCATGCGAATCTGGTGGGGTGATGCTGGCGTCAACCAGAATCTGACCTTCCCGGTCCAGCCCGATCCGGTCAGCGGTCAGCACTGCTGGCATCAGAAGGTGACCGTCACCAAAGCCGGGCCGAACGACCGCTACGGCGACATCCAGGTTGATACTGCCAAATCACGGGCGGTCTACCAGGAGTGGCTGGCGATGACCCGCCCGGCTCCCGGTCCAGGCAACCTGCGCCGCCCGCTCTGGATCGCCCGGCCGTACAAGCCAGCTGCGGAGATGTATGAGTTGGCGGGGACTAGGGACTAGGGACTAGGGACTAGGGACTAGGGACTAGGGACTAGGGACTAGGGAACGGTGTCAGATTCGACAGACTCTTGCCAGCCTTGTCATCTAAGGTGGGTATGCTGTGCATGAAAGACGTCCGTTCGATGTTGAGGCATACATTCAGCAAACACTGAATGAATCGTGTTTTCTTTGTGAAATCGCAAGCGGTAACCCAGAGTATTCTCACCATGTCGTCTACCAGGATGACTTTGCTATTGCATTTCTCAACAATTATCCAACGCTTTACGGTCAATTGTTGCTCGCACCAATTGAACATCGCGAGCAGGTAACCGAAGATTTCACGCTGGACGAGTACCTGGCGCTCCAAGCCCTCGTCTACCGACTCTCGGGTGCATTGCGACAGGTGGTTCCGACTGAGCGCATCTACATCCTCTCCCTCGGCAGCCAACAAGCAAACAATCACGTCCACTGGCACATTGCCCCATTGCCACCGGAAGTGCCATACGACCAGCAACAGTTCGAAGCGTTACAGATTCGGAATGGGATCCTTGATATCCCGGATGGTGACATGGCAGAGCTAGCCCGGCGAATATCCAGAGAGCTGCAGGATGATTAGATATCTGTGGAGTGATCGATGGGCCGTTGAAACTGGAGGCCTCGGTCGCAGCTGACGCTGTCAGGGGTCGTGAGTTCCCAACCAGCCAGTTCGAGTCTGGCGAGCAACAGGGTACCGGACTCGGACTGGCGAGGATCCATCCCCGAGTCGTCCAGCCCTAGATCAACTTCACTCACTGAGCCATCAACGCCGTAGATGATGAACTGGCGATGCCGGTTTTCGGTATAGATCAAGTCGGCATGTTCCCAACGTTCGGTTTGCGACACAGTTCAGGACTCCTGTTCTCTGTTGTTACCGGCACAGTGGCACACCACCCAAGTCACCGTACGATATTTACATCTCACATTGAATCCAACCACAAATCAAACAAGACGCTGCCTGTTTGACAATTCAGCTATTTCATGTTTGTTTCTCTATACATCAGTGACTGTTTGAACATCTCTGAAAACATGCCGGTACGGCGGAAACCAGGTTAGATCAACATCAACCCGGCTAGCCGTCTATTTTTGAAGAGTTGGTGGGGAATGCTCGAGGTGGTTGCTCGTGGGTAGTTTGTGGCGGTTCATGAAGATCGGCTGGGGAATTCACCCGATCAGGCTCCGGTTGGTCATCTCCCAACTCCTCCTGATCGGTGTTGTTGGGATCAATCTCCTCATACCTTCGTTAATCCGGCGAATCATTGATCTAGGCATTGACGATAAAGATATGGAGTTCATCTTTCACGCCGCACTACGGATGGTGTTCCTCTCCTTTATCGGTCTGGCACTCGCAGTATTAAACGTCCACTTCGCCGTCGATATCTCGGTGAAACTCACCCATCATCTCCGCATGCTGCTCTACCGCAAGGTTCAGACATTGTCGTATGGCAACCTGGATCGCAATCAGACCAGCGACATCCTAGTTCGTCTCACCAGCGACGTGAACGCGGTCAAGCAGATGATGATTGCGAATCTCATTCTCTTTTTTCAGGTGCCGGTCGTACTGGTCGGATCAGTATTGATCGTCGCGATCACTATCCCTGGACTCACCTGGATTATGATGCTGCTGTTGTTGGTTTCAGCATTCTTCATCATCTTCTATACAAGAATCACTCAACCGCTGTACACGATGGTCCAGCACCGTCTCGATCGGCTTAATCAGATTTTTGAAGAGAATCTGGCCGGTGTCCGGGTTGTGAAAATATTCGTCCGCAGCGACTACGAGATTAACCGCTACGACGAGCGAAACGTGAATCTGCGTAGCGCCAGCCTGCGCCCGAACCGACTGACGGCTAGCCTGAAGCCTTCGATCCTGTTTGCAGTGAATCTTGGCACCGTCGCCGCGATCTGGTTTGGCGGTAGCCAGGCGATCGATACCGGCGATATCACCATTGGTCAGATCGTCGCGTTTTCCGGGTATCTATCGACGGCCACGATCCCTCTGGTCGTTGTCGCATCCTTGATTCCGCTCATTACCGCATCGAATGCATCGTTGCAGCGGATCTTCACGGTACTGGATAGTGCAGCGGATATCCAGGAGCCGGACGAGCCCGTGCATCTGCCAGAACCGTTTCGCGGGCGGGTTGTTTTCGAGAACGTCAACTTCAGCTACACCAGTGAAGTGGGTGCTATGCACGCGTCTCCGGTTCTTCGAAACATCAATCTGACAGTTGAACCGGGTGAAGTTATTGCCATCTTCGGCGCGACCGGGTCCGGGAAGACTAGCCTGATCAATTTGATCCCGCGTTTCTACGATGTGACCAGTGGACGGGTGTTGATCGACGGGATCGATGTCCGAAACCTGGCACTTCGCGATCTGCGGCAGCATGTCGTAATGGTCCCACAAAGAGCTCTATTGTTCAGCGGCACGATTCGGGACAACATCCGCTATGGCAAACCTGAAGCTGATGAAGATGCAGTCGTCAACGTCGCCAGAATTGCTGACGCGTATGACTTCATCCGCGCAATCCCTGGAACGTTTGATGCCGAAGTTGAACGCAACGGGGACAATTTTTCAGGCGGTCAGCGCCAGCGGGTAGCCCTGGCTCGCGGGCTGATCATGGAGCCGAAGATTCTGATCATGGACGATAGCACCAGCGCGGTCGACCTGGACACAGAGTCCCGTATCCATGCGAGGCTGAAGAACACCCTGACCAACACGACAACATTCATCGTTGCGCAACGTATTAGCACCGTGCTGATCGCCGACCGGGTTGTTGTGCTGGACGAGGGTCAAATTGTCGCTAACGGTACCCACGGAGAATTGATGCAATCAAGCCCGATTTATCGGGAAATCTATCGATCACAACTTGCCGCGGACGAAACGGGGAGCAAGGTATGATCGAATCAGCAACCCACGACCCGACGCCGGTACCTGATCGAGACCACGACGCGGTCCTCAAGAACAAGAAGCCACAGCCTGACACTGGTCCGGGCAAAATCAAGATCTTTCTGCGTTTGATGGGCTACATCTTTAATGCAAAAGGGCAGCTCGCACTAGCGGCACTGTTTACTATCATCGGCACGACCCTCAATCTGATCATCCCGGTTCTGGTTGGCATTGCTATCAACAACTACATCACCGACAACGACGCGGACGGGCTCCTGAGAATAGTGTTGCTGATGCTGGGAGCGGCTATCGGCGCATGGCTGGCGCTCTCAATCGAAGGCTGGTTGATGGCAAACATTGCCCAGCAGACGATGTACGTCCTGCGCCGGGATCTCTTCACCCACATCCAGTCACTTTCACTGAGGTATTACGACCAGCAGGCGGCTGGAGATCTGATGAGCCGGTTGGTCAACGATCTCGGTCCAATCGAGCGATTTTTCGCCCTGCGTCTGGCTTCGATCAATCAAGCGTTATTCACGGTGGTCCTGGTCACCGTCATCATGTTCGTCATTGATATGTGGCTGGCCATTGCCGTGCTCATTACCACGCCGATCATGTTCGGCGGCATTTTGCTGCTCGGCCGATCGGCTGGCCCGGCGTTCCGGGAGCTTCAGCAAGGGCTGGGCGACTTGAACGGGTATCAGGAAGAAACAATAAGTGGCGAGCGCCTGATCATGGCCTACGGTCAGGAGGAGTCGGCGATAGAGAGTTATGAACAGCTCAGCCTGACGACGATGAAACAAGACGCCAATGCTAACTTCCTCTCGCGAATCGCCTATCCAATCACACTGTTCCTGGAAAATCTTGACTACGCAATCGTCGCAACCGCCGGAGGCTGGCAAGCCATTCGTGGAGCTGTTGAGGTTGGCACGGTAGCGACGTTCTTGCTGTATGCCCGGCAGTTTTCTCAGCCAGCTTCCTCCCTCGCCCATGCCTACAGCGTGATCCTGCAGGCGATTGCCAGCGCCGAGCGAATCTTCGACGTGCTCGACACCAAGCCAGAAATCATTGACCGGCCTGGAGCGGCGATACTACCGCCGGTACAGGGCACTGTACGATTCGATGATGTCAACTTTAGCTATCTACCCGGAAAACCCGTTCTGCGAGGCAATACCTTCGATGTTAAACCGGGGCAGATGATCGGGTTGTGCGGAACTACCGGCGCTGGCAAGAGCACCATCATAGAGTTGCTGACCCGCTTCTACGAGATTCAAGGTGGCGAAATCAGCGTCGACGATCGGGACATCGAAGCAGTGCAGCTCGCGACATTGCGCCGGCAAACCGGCGTTGTGCCACAGACGCCATTCATCTTCTCCGACACCGTTGTGGCGAATATTCGCTATGGTCGTCTCAATGCAACCGATGAAGAATGCATTACCGCTGCCAAACTGGCAAACGCCGACGAATTCATATTGCGGCTGCCGGACGGCTATCAGACGGTGCTCGCCGAACGCGGGAGCAACTTGAGTCATGGCCAGCAACAGTTGCTGACTATTGCCAGGGCGATTCTAGCCGACCCTCATCTGCTTATCCTTGATGAAGCCACCAGCAGCATCGACACACGCACCGAAGAGCGAATACAGGAGGCATTGCTGCGGCTGATGGAAGGCAAAACAAGTTTTGTCATCGCCCACCGGCTCTCAACCATTCGCACAGCCGACCAGATCATCGCCCTCGACAATGGCCGGATCGTGGAAACCGGCACCCACGACGAACTGATGTCGAAACGTGGATTCTACTACGACCTCTATTCAAAACAGTTCAGCGCCGAGTTGTTGCAGAAGTAGTATTGGATGTATTTGTTCGCAGTCAACTGCCGGATGCAAGAGCTAAGAGATCTAGAAAAGGAACAGAGATACGTGACCAGAGTAGTAATCGAAACCGAGCTCGGTCTCATCGAGGTTGAGCTTGATGATGAAAACGCGCCGCTGACCTCAGGCAATTTCCTGCAGTACGTTGACGATGGCTTTTATAACGGCTGCTCGTTCTACCGGACAGTCACGATGGATAACCAGCCAAATGACGAGGTGAAGATTGAGGTGATCCAGGGCGGCAATCGAGATCAGGAGGCTGGCAGGCGACCGCCAATTGCCCTCGAGCGAACCAGCGCAACCGGTCTACGGCACCTGGATGGCACGATTTCGATGGGACGCTTTGAGCCGGACAGCGCCCACTCGGAATTCTTCATCTGTATTGGTGACCAGCCAGAGCTTGATTTTGGCGGCCGGCGCTACGCCGATGGACAGGGCTTCGCCGCTTTTGGCCAGGTGATTTCAGGGATGGATGTTGTCAGGAACATTCAGGCTCAACCGGCTGAAGGTCAGTTTCTGAATCCCGAAATTGCCATTCGTTCAATCCAGCGTAGCGGATAGGGCCGGTTAAGTAAACAACTGATTCGTTACGAGCCGTGCTCTGCCAGCCACTCATCTAATCCCGACACGCGCGGGTCATGTTGCCGTGCGTTGTAGTACGAGATTGTCGGTCGGTAGACATCGAACACGCGCCGCAATTCGCCGACCGGTTCTTTGTGGATATCAACTCGCAAATTGACATGTGCATACGCCTTCTGGTCGTATACCAGCAATGCTGCTGAGGTCTGTCCGATCGGTTCGCCGCCAGCATCGCGACCGGCTTCGATGGCTTGCATCAGCCGTTCTTCAAGGTCCTCGTCGGGGTCAGCGAGATAGGCATCCTCCATGGCATCCAGCACCTGTTCGCCGCTGAGCGCGTTGCCAAGGACAACGTAGTTGTCGCCGAGCCGGTGCCCGCACCAGTCCCTGTTCTCAGCGCCGGTGCGGGCGGCAACATAGCCGTCGTCATCGACGACGCCGAGCTGGCGGTATTCAGGAAACGGGTCCGCAGCGACGAGCTGGTCGATCACGCCTGGCGCTTTGTACCCCATCTTCAGCAGATTAAGGGCAACCAGACCCAGCCGCTCATCGGCTTTCGCCATGATCGCCACCGCGCCCAGCCGCTCACGGACGAACGGGACTCGTACTCCGACGGCGTGAGAACTGGTGGCGGTAGCAACACCTAACCGGCCGGTCTGCTTGCAGCGGGCAATCGTTGTGAACGTCATCAGTCCTCCTTTTCATAGAGAATGAGAGCGATGCTGAAGAGCTTCTTTCGCACCTCACGGGAATCGACAAGGATAGCTCGAAACCCGACGACGCAGGGCTATTCACCAGAACAACCAGCGTCTATTCGATTATAGTTTGGCAAACGACTGGCGGAGTACAGCTCAGGTAACCCGGACTTTTGCTGTCATGAACCAGCTTCATTTCCGTTCGTAGCCCAGGAGGTCAGATCCTCAGGTGAGCAGGTATACCGAGATTACGAAAGTGATGGCGAAATATGGTTTCGGATTCACCGTCGATGCCATTGGCGCCGAACGCATCCTGCCACTGAACAGGGGCTGGTTTGGCTTCCAGAAACAGGATGAACCGTTTACCGAAGCCGAACAGGTTCGGCTGGCCCTTGAGGAACTGGGACCGACCTTTGTCAAACTCGGGCAGGTCCTTTCGACCCGTGCGGATCTCATTCCGCCAGAATACCAGCTGGAACTGGCAAAGCTGCAAGACAATGTTCCGCCCGCGCCATATGCAGATATCAAGGCTGAGATTGAGGTGGAGTTAGGCGCTCCCCCGGAAGAGATCTTCGAGACCTTCGATACCCAACCGCTTGCAGCCGCCTCGATTGGTCAGGTGTATGCGGCTACTCTTGCCGACGGTTCCGATGTTGTGGTCAAAGTCCAACGGCCAAGCGCCAGGGCAACAGTCGAAGAGGATCTCGACATCCTGCAGCGGCTGGCAACCCAGGCCAGAAAGCACTGGGACAAAGAGAACCAGTACAACATCGAAGAGCTTGCCAGGGAATTTTCAGACACCTTACGCGGGGAACTTGACTACCGGCGTGAAGCTCACAATGCTGACCGGTTTGCGGCAAATTTCGCGGGCTTTGAAGGGGTAATCATACCGACCATTTACTGGGACTATTCAACATCCCGGATCGTCACCATGTCCCGGGTGCGGGGAATCAAGATCAGCGAGTTGGCACAACTTGATGCGGCTGGCATCGACCGGCCAGCACTCGCGAAACGATCGGCCAGCATACTGCTCAAGATGATCTTCGACGAAGGATTCTTTCATGCCGATCCGCACCCCGGAAACTTCTTCGTCGAAGCCGATGGGACAATCGCCCTCATTGATTTCGGCATGGTCGGCACAGTCGATGCGCAAGCGCAATCGTTGTTGTCAAATTTGCTGATCGGATTTATCAGGGAAGACATTGATCTGCTAACCGAAACATTCATCGGGCTTGCTGGCCCTGATCAGTTAGTCAACCGCTTTGCGCTCAATCAGGATCTGGCGCGTCTCGTCACCAGCACCCGGGGCGATGAAACGTCGGAATTGAACATAACCGCCGTATTAGAAGAAACTACAGGTATAGTCCGCGAATACCGGCTCAGAATGCCGTCGAATATAGCCAACCTGCTGCGCACCATCACAATTGCTGATGGTCTGGGAACAATGCTGGATCCAGATTTTAACTATGTTGAACAGGTTACCCCTTATGCACAGCGTATGCTGCTCGAGCAGTACTCTCCACAACGAATGGTGAAGGAATTTTTACAATCCAGTAAAGCAGCCGCCGAACTCGTTGTTGAGCTTCCAAACCAGTTGCGAAGGGTCATGAGTGATCTGGAACGGGGAAATCTCCAGGTCGGTATCTCACCCGGTTCCTTCGAGCGGCCGCTTCAACAACTCAGCACGCTGGTTAATCGGCTGGTCGTTGGAATGCTCACTGCTTCATTCATCGTCAGCCTGGCAGTATTGCTCTCCACGAACAGATTAGCTGGTTGGACCGGTTTTATGGGAGTCCTCTTTGGACTGGGATTTTTTATCAGTGCGATTTTTGGCATTTATCTGGCCTGGAAGATATTCCGATCTGGCATGTAGACATATACCTTGAATCCGGGCACACGCCGCCTTTTTTCCATAAATAGCCTATGATAGCCAGGAAATTCAGGTGACTCCCTGGAGTGATTAGTTCGACAACTGGAATGGAACAACATGTCGCACCAAGAATCTGAGACGATCGTTGCTATCTTCGATGGCCAGGACCGGGCACGCACCATTTATCCGGAGATCAAAGCAAGGCTAGGGCCAGGTTCGATGACCGTCTCCATGGACGAGCAGGGCAGGGTCCGCATGCAAGGCTCTATGGTGGTCATGGCGGCAACTATCGGTGGCGCGTTACTCGGTATCGCCGTAGGCGCGATCATTGGACTATTTATTAATGGGTTCACCGGTTTTATCTTCGGCGCGATAATTGGCGGGGTCATCGGTGGATTACTCTTTCGCTGGTTAACGCCGAAAGCTGTCAGCGAAACCGGAGCGACGATCAACCCAAACGACACAAGTTCACGTACCGGTGAATATAACCAGGCGTTGAACGAAATGCTATCCCCTGGAAAATCAGCCGTGCTGGTAATCATTGAGCCCTACCGGACCAAAGACGTCATCCAGACACTCCAGGGATACGATCCCGAGCGGGTTGCTCATGGCACCGGCAGTGACCTAACCGATGTTATGCACGATACAAGTTCCGCGGCTGAACCTGGGGCTGAAAGTGATTCAGACAGCTCTCAGGATGTTCCGGACGCCACATCTTCTTAGCTCCTGAACCATAGATGTGCCAACGATGCTGAACTGAGTTGATAGCACGCCGGATGATCGTGCCCAAAACTATTTTGCTTAGCGAGCTTTTAATTCATCCGCCAAAGCAGCAATGACGCCCATGCCGTCGCGGGAGCGATCGCGATTCTCCGGAGTTTCCTGCCCAATCTCCGTTGTTTCAACAAAGCGGTAGATATCTGCAGCGCCTTGAAAGATCAGCGGTGTCAACCCGAGGTATTCAAACGTGGCAGCGATCTCCTCCATCTCACCAACCCACCGGTAGGCTTTCGGCGGCATGGTTGGGATGGAACGCTCGATACCTTCCCGCATCTCAGTCACACTGCTCATCTGTTCCTCTCGCAGCGCATCCTCAAGACCCATCAGACGGGCAGCGACAAGCAGTTCGGTACCTAAGGCTTGCATCCCCTTGGTGAGCGCCGCGTAACACATCTTCATTCCGGAAGCCTGGCCGATCTCGCCGTCCAGCACCCGCACATCCAATCCATAATCACGCAACTGTGAAAATTCCCCTGCGCCAGGACCAGATGCATAGAAGCGTGTTCCAGGCGTTCGCGGAGGTGGACCAACTATGCCTCCATCCGAGAAACGTCCGCCTGCAGCGGTGATAACTTCGGCAATCTGCCGGACGGTCTGCGGCGCAATTGCGTTGCAGTCAACGTAGAGCAGGCTACTGCCGGTGCGTTCGAGCGCGCCAGCAACCCGCTCGGCGGCTTCCATCGCCGAAGCAGGTACCAGCACTGACAGGAAGATGTCGGCGGCCTCGACCAGTTCATCGATACTTGCGGTGTCTTCGATACCGGCTTCCGCCGCCAGCGCCCGGGAACGCTCGCTACGTCCATCCAGACAGGTGAGAACTTCGAGTCCATGATTCACCAGTACCGCGCCGATGGAGTGGCCCATATCGCCGGGACTCAAGAGTCCAACAGTTGTAACAGTCATTTTTACAATACTTCTTTGCTAATGAACGAACCCTTAGTCGCCGTACCCAGGCGCGTATGGGATCTTTTCAGAGTTAATCGCTTTCATGAATTTCTTATAGTCGCGTTCATTCTGATCGGCATACTTCTCGGCGAATGCCGTGACCGCCAGGTCGAACTCATTCGACATTCCGAGATATCCAGCGATTGCTGACGGATCACCTGATCTGGCATGAGCGTGTGCCAGTGTCCATCCGCATGCCTTCGCATAAGCCTTCAGGTAATGAGGTGGAGCCGCCTCGACGTCCATCGAACCTTTCATATCCTTGAGCTGCCGGAAGTAAAAGTCGCGGCCCCGGATGCTGGAGGTCCAGCCAAGGAAGATATCGCTGGTCGCCTGCATCAGTTGCTGACCTTCAACCACTCGCTGGCCCTGATTTATGTAGGGGCTTGGAGGAAGAGGATCTTCCAGCACCGATCTGGTCGCTTCCTTTACCTGGAGGAAGAGTGGATCCTGATTGTCCCGGCCTTCCATTAACAGGATAAAACAGCGGGTGCCGACACTCCCGACACCGACAACTTTGAGCGCAAAATCCACCGGCCGGTAGCGGTCTAGAAGCACCCTCATATTATCTGGAAGCGATTCCCGGTAGCCATCGAACCCCTGGCGGACGATTCGGATGACCTCGACCGGATGCCCAGCGTCCGGAAGATCATCTATCGCCACAATAAATGGCGGGTCAGGCTTTATTCGGTACTGACCATCAACCTGAGTCGTAAGTTTGGAAAGATCGCGCATTCTATTCCGTGATCTGGCTTTCCGTTCAAATTTTTTAACTCGTTTCCTGTCCTTCTTCGTACTGTTTGCAGCATCGAGCATCGCGCTGGAGAGATCGTCAAAACGAATCCTTGAGTACCAGATATCGAGGTAGGACATCTCTACAAATTCGTTCATCGCTTCACGGTATGCAGTCACAGATTCACAGGTTATCTGCCGGCTTTCGTCAGCGTCAATCTCGTTGTGCCGAGCAGCAATCATAAAGCTCGCGGCAAGCCGTTTGACGTCCCACTCCCAAGGGCCAGCAAGTGTTTCATCAAAGTCGTTGACATCAAAGACCAGATCTCGCTCAGGAGACGCAAAGACTCCAAAATTGGACAAATGAGCGTCGCCGCAGATCTGAGCATTGATGCCGGTTCGCGGGGTGTGAGCCAGGTCTTCAGCCATCATCTTCGCGCCGCCGCGATAGAAAGCAAAAGCGGAGGTGCTCATCCGACCGTGGCGAATCGGGACCAGCCAGGGCAACCGGTCTCTATTCTGTTTCATAATGAGTTTTACCGGATTCGACCGGTTGGACGCTGGTGAATATTCGGAATGACTATCGAGAGACACCCGATCACGGGTCGCCCGTCCGTATGCCTTGAAATCCTCAGCTGTTTTGTGAAACGCACTGACCATACTTTCGCCTCCTGTGCCGTTGTATC
>CAZNYB010000018.1:42913-55179 GCA_964577155.1 uncultured Thermomicrobiales bacterium
TCAGCTGTTTTGTGAAACGCACTGACCATACTTTCGCCTCCTGTGCCGTTGTATCTTTGTTGAAGGATACTAGCATACGACGGTCCTCTCGCATCTCCGTGAGGCATTGCAGAATTGCCCCAGGCAGCGAGCATCTCCCGGCTCTTTCGGCCAGGCGAAAACCAGCGATATTGACGGTTTCAACAAACTTTTGCCTGGGTTGCGACGCGATTGCGTTGCAGTCATCGTAGACGAGCGTGTTGCCAGCTTGCTCTATCACTCCAGCAACACGCCCAGCAGTCTCATTCGTTGAGGACGAAACCTGAACCGACAGAAAGCGTCGGCAGTTTCGTCGATCTCGTCAATTCCTCCAGTGACTTCTAAATCAACTTCTGGAGTGGCTCATATCAGCATGGTTCAGCAAACGAGCGGCCACGACGACCAGATTCTTCTGCCACGTTTTAGCTGATGGACGACCTTCTAGTCAGGATATCCCGGCGCGTAGGGAATTTTCCCGGATTTGATCGCTTTCTTGAATCTGGTGAAATCACGCTCATTCTGGTCGGCGTACTTCTCGGCAAACGCAGTAACCGCCAGGTCGAACTCATCGGTCAGACCGAGATAGCCTGAGATTGCCGCCGGATCCCCGGATCGAGCATGAGCGTGGGCCAGCGTCCAACCACACGCTCTTGCATAGGATTTCAAACGTGTCGGCGTCATTTCCTCGATATCCATCGAACCTTTCATATCCTTGAGTTGCCTCAGGTAATAGTCACGGCCGCGGACATTAGAGGTCCAGCCGAGGAAAATATCACTGGTCGCTTGCATCAACAGCTGCCCTTCGACGACTCGCTGTCCCTTGTCTACGTAGGGGCTGGGCGGCAGGTAATCCTCAAGCACTGATCTTGATGCTTCCTTTACCTGCAAGAATAGAGGATCTTGCTCGTCCCGGCCTTCTAAAAGCAGGATAAAACATCTGGTCCCGACGCTACCAACACCGACCACCTTGAGCGCGATATCCATTGGTTGGTATCGACCGAGCAAGGTCCGCATGTTGTCAGGAAGCGATTGTCGATATCCATCAAAACCTTCACGCACGGCCCTGATTGCTTCTACAGGATGCCCGGCTTCTGGCATTTCGTCCAAATCGACGATGAACGGCGGATCACTTTTTATTCGATGTCGCCCATTCTCCTGGTAGGTGAGTTTGGACAAATCGCGCATTCTGTTCCGAGAGCGTGCCTTGGTTTCAAATTTTTCGGCAAGCTTGCGTTCCTTTTTTGAAGTTCCTTCGAGCATAGGTTCAATGATATCTCTGTAGCTGATCTTGGAGTACCAGATATCCAGGTACGACATCTCAGCAAACTCGTTCATTGCCTCGCGGTACGCCTTAACTGACTCTGTGGTAATCAGTTGTGTTTCGATGTCATTGAATGCTCTGTACCGGGAAGCAATCGTAAAACTGGCGGCAAGCCGCTTGACGTCCCACTCCCACGGGCCGGCAAGCGTCTCATCGAAGTCGTTGACGTCAAAGACGAGATCGCGCTCGGGAGAAGCATAGACGCCGAAGTTAGACAGGTGAGCATCACCGCAGATCTGCGCATTTATGCCAGTTACCGGCGTATGAGCCAGATCCTCCGCCATTATCTTTGCCCCGCCCCGGTAGAAGGCAAATGACGACGCGCTCATCCGGCCATGGCGAATAGGCACCAGCCAGGGTATCCGGGATGCGTTCTGTTTCATAATGAGTTTCACGGGGTTGGAACGGTTGGACGGGGGCGAAAAATCCGCGTGACTTTCAAGAGGCACGCGCTGGCGGGTCGCTATTCCGAATTCCTTAAAATCTTCGGCTGTTTTCAGAAACGCACTAACCATAATGACATCTCCTGTGTCAGTACTATCCAGTTGAAGCGCAGCAGCCCATGACGATCCAGAATAAATATCAAGTAGCTATTCTATTCACTTTCAACAAAAAGAAAAGTAGTCAGATTTATCAAAATCTGACTACTCTTAATCGAGTTTAACTGGACGGCAATGCTGGAAATATCCTGGCTAGTTCATCGTGAAACCGAACGCTTTACTCCACTCAATCCCGATGTGGAATGTGTCATCATTGAGGGCACCGTCTATGAATACCTGGAAATCATAGAGCGAGCTTGGTGCTGGCGGATGCCAGGTGAAGCTGAACGACGAGCCGTACCCGTCAAGGGAACCTTGTGCAGCTGTGGCTACGCCCCATGCGGGATAGTTCTGGTTATTGCGATAACCGACATGAACGTATGGTGCCCAGAGCCACTGATCTTCATCAACGTTACAGCGCGTTACCTTGGTGTAGTATTGCCGCACGTTGAAGACTCGTCCCCAGGTATAAAATTCATCGCCCGGGCCATCTAACCAGTGTGATGGCACCGTGTCCGGTCCATCATTGAGCGTCACAAATTTCTTCTGATAGCCTGGGAAGTTATTATCGAATGAGCCAGGGTTCATACAGGAGGAGGAATCGTTGCCACCGCCATGCGCCGGACCCGGAACAAGCCCGAGACCCCAGCCCTGATCTCCTCTGGATGGCTGCCCGTACAGTTCGACCAACTCAGCCGGCAGCTTCGTATCGGACGGCGTGAGGGCAAACATGAGCTCGACTGGATTGAGTCCACGAAACTCGCGCATCTGAGCGATTTCCTGACCGCCGGGCACGATCTTCTCCATGACGCCATAACTTTCAACGTGCCCTTTCTCGCTGTACATCGGGACAAAACTCAATTCATTCCCGTTGCCAAGAGCGATTTCTACCCTTGCGCCAGTGTGATCCGGTTCACGGCCTGTACCTTCCGGATCATCATCGAGCTGTAGCGGTGCCGCCAGAGTTGTAGCGGTTGCCGCAACAAGTAATGTCAGCACAACGCCCATGGCCAGGACTACTCGCAACGGACGGTGTGCCCGTCGAAGCATCTGGTGTTCTAACGTAACCACTTCGGAACTGCTTCGGTGTGCGTGACGCATGTCAGTAACTTCCTTTCATCTGCGTCGCATCTCTTACCACTGCAGGTAAGACAGACGAGGGAGAAAGTTCTTACACTTTTTTCCCAAACCTACATGAGTACCCGCTGATGAACGGGACAAATGCAAAAAGCGACCGGAGCTTGTGATGCTCCAGTCGCCTTTGATTGGTCCAGTGTTGAACCGAAAACGCTAGTTGCTCTTAATTCCGAAGGCTTTGCTCCACTCGATACCAATATGGAAGGTGTCGTCATAGAGCACGTTGTTAACGAACACCTGAAAATCATAGAGCGAACTGGGAGCTGGCGGATGCCAGGTGAAACTCACTGAGGACCCAAACTCTTCAAGTTCACCAAGAGGGTAAAAGGCAACTCCCCAGGCCGGGTAATTCTGATTGTTACGGTAGCTCACCGAGACAGTTGGTCCCCAGATGAACTGATGTTCGTCAACATTGCAGCGAGTAACCTTGGTGTAATACTGCCGGACATTGTAGACCCGGCCCCAGGTGTAGTAATCGCCCGGTGTCGCCGCTGGCAGCCAGTGGGAAGGCACAGTGGCCGGACCATCGTTCAACGTAATGAACTGCTGCTGGTAACCGGGGAAGTCATCGTCAAACGTGCTCGGCAGATAACAGGAGGCTACGTCTATTCCGTCGGGTCCGTTGACTGGTCCCGGAACTAGGGCGAGACCCCAACCCCGATCGCCGCGCGACGGTTGACCGTAGAGATCGACGAGATCCTGAGGAATCTTGGACTCCGGAGCAGAGAGCGCTTGCATCAACTCTACGGGGTTTAGTTCGCGAAATTCGCGCATCCGGGCAACTTCCTGCCCACCAGGCGCTATCTTCTCAACAACTCCATAGCCCTCGAGTTTGCCATGTTCACCGTACATCGGAACGAAACTCAGCTGGTTGCCATTCTCAAGCGCAATATCGACACGAGCGTCGCTCCGGTCATCTTCACGAAGAGTGCTATCCGGGTCATCTTGAACACCGAGCGGCGAGGCCAGTGCGGGCACCGTAGCCATGACCAGCAATGTCAGCACCGCGCCAATCGTCAACATCATTCGGAACGGGCGGCGCAGAAAAACCTTTCTCTGCTCTCGATTCTTCAATCTATCCCTGAAACTTGTTGTGGCCTGACGCATGTTTTCTTCCTTTCGCTTGCGTCGCATTACCTGTCACTGGAGGTAAGACAAGCGAGGAAGAAAGTTCTTACACTTTTTGGATCAGATCCGCGAAATCAGTGTACGTGGATCTGATCATGCATGCTATGAAGAGTTAAGTGCCGTTGAGCAAGACATCAGTTGTCGCGGTTTCGAAGCACGGTCCCTGAGAGGTCAGGCGGTCGCGTGCGCCAGCTGAGTCCGAGGGCGGAATCGCCAGATCAGATACGCCGCTCCCAACAAGATCATTCCTGAGAGGAACGCAATCGTCGTTGCCAGGCCAGCAGAAAAGACAATGGCGAACCCGAGCAGAGCGCCAAGCGAGATCAACGCCGACGGCACAAACGCCAGGACGAAAGCACCAATGCCGGCAGCTCCTGCGACCGCGGAGCCAGCATAGCTGGAGACCAGTCGCACCTCGCGATGACTGAACGCCTGAACGGCAAAGCCAACCAGCAACGGCAACCATATATCAGCCAGCCGGAAGAGTAACGTCGCGCCAACAGCAGCGCCAACCGGCACGCCCATCTGCTCAAGCGCTACAGCCATGCCAACTTCGACGAGTCCGACACCCTGGAAGAGCGGCGAGACAACGAGCATCACCGTGCCGATGGTGTAGGCAAAGACTGCCATGACCAGAGTTGGCTGGAAACCGACCGCCAGCAACGCAACATAGAGCGTCGCCACACCAGCAATATTCGAAAGTGTTCCAAACAGCATCGGCAAGATCAGATCCCGGCCCCGAATATTGTGGCTTCTGGCCTGTTCAATGAAAACCTGAATTCTGGACGGCATGAAGCGCAATGCCCAGATCGGAAGCTCCCAGCCACGCAACAGCGCGACCAGAACCGCCGTCAGCAGCACCAGGCCAACAACCAGAGTCAGCGATCCAAGGATGACCGGCAACGACGTATCGACCAGAAAAATGACTGGCACAAATAGAATAACGAACGACGAGAATGCCGAAATACTTCGGAATGCCATCGTCAGGAACCCGTCATCAGCTGGCACACCCTGGTTTTTCAGCGATCGCAAAAAGACGACAACTGAAGCCGGGCCACCCATTGGCGTTACCGTTGAAACAACGACGCGCTCAAGATGCAACCGGATGGTTTGCCAGATTGAAATGCCATGGCCAAGCCGCCGCAGTACTACGTAGTAGCTGGCTGCGAAGAGCGAAATGACGATAGCTTGAAAGAGCAAGGCAACACCGACCCAGCCAAGGCTTGAGCTACCGAGGACACTGGCATATTCACCGAAGCTGTCGCTCTGATTAAAGATGAACAGACCGGTGAACAGCGCCAGGAGCACGCCCCAGACCCAGACTCCATATCGACCAAGCCACTCGCGGCTCCGGTTCACTCCCGGATGCGCCATTACCTTGCCAAACACCGTGTTGCTCCTCTTGCCGATTTCGAAAACCGGCCACGCTAGCCTCAATACAAATGAGCGAGCGAACTCACGACTCGTCTCTTGCGGGCTACACCCACTCCTTCTTTATTAATGACGTTCTTTCGCAGTCGTTAGTTCCCTTTTTACAATCAATTATTCGTCACCTGTAATTCAGTGCCTGCGAGCTTGTGCCAAGGATGTTCGAATGGCAATGCACAGGATCCTGAATCACGGAATCAGGCGACTACTGGACAGCACCGCACAGGACACCCTATGATCCCGCAGGAATGTACTAGACGAAGGGTGAACAATAGATGACGATGTTGAGCGGGGGCGAGGCGATAGTCAAATCGCTGAGCCAGTACGGTGTGGACACGGTTTTTGGTTTGCCAGGCGCACAACTCGACTTCATTTTTGACGCGCTGTACCACGAACAGGACTCGATCCGAACGATCCAGACCAGACATGAACAGGCAACAGCCTACATGGCTATGGGATACGCCAAAGCAACCGGACGGGAAGGAGTCTGCCTGGTTGTTCCTGGACCAGGACTGCTGAACGCTGCTGGAGCGCTATCGACTGCCTGGGCGGTGAATGCACCGGTACTCTGCATTTCGGGGCAGATCGCGTCAACGATGATCGACAAAGGCACTGGTCAGCTGCACGAGATTCCCGACCAACTCGGCATGATCAGCCATATCACCAAGTGGGCTGCCCGGATTGGCCGGCCTTCAGAAGCGCCAGCCATTGTCCAGGAGGCATTCCGTCAGTTACGGACTGGCCGCATTCGCCCCGTCGAAATTGAAATGCCGCCGGACATCATGGAGTTTCGCGAAGAAGTCACCCTGTATGAACCGGTAAACACCTACCACGCCGATGTGCCGGAAGGTGATCCTGAGCTTATTGAGAAAGCTGCAAAGATACTTGGCAGCGCGACCAACCCGGTCATCTGTGTCGGCGGCGGAGCGATGGCCGCCCATGCCGAAATCAAGCAACTCGCTGAAACGCTTCAAGCCCCGGTCATCATGTCCACGAACGGATTAGGCGTTCTGGACTACCGCCATCCACTTGCGCTTACTTCGATTGGTGGCAGGGAAATCTGGGCGGACGTCGACGCGGTCATTGGCATCGGCACCCGGATGCAGCGGCAACTCGATGACTGGGGCGTTGATGACGACCTCGCTATCATCAGAATTGATATCGACGATGAGGAAATCACCCGCTTTGGGGAGCCGAATGTCGGCATTGTCGCCGACGCCAGGATTGCTACTGCAACACTCGCGAACCAGGTCGAGAAATATACCCCTGTCAGAGAGTCCCGCGAAGAAGAAATGCTGGCAGTCAAAGCGAAGGTCGATGACATCCTCTACGAGGTGCAGCCGCTACAGTCGTTCACCCAGGTTATCCGTGAGGAGTTGCCGGAAGATGGCATCTACATCGGCGACATCACTCAGATGGGCGCATTCTCTGAGTTTGGCTACCCGGTCTACCACCCCCGAACCTATATCGGCTCCGGTTTCCAGGGCACACTCGGGTACGGCTTTCCCACCGCGCTCGGCGCACAGGCTGCCTACCCGGATCGAAAGGTTGTTTCAGTCAACGGCGATGGCGGATTCATGTATGCCGCTTCTGAACTAGCCACCGCTTACCAGCACCACCTTCCGCTGATTATTGTCATTATGAACGATGGCGCGTTTGGCAATGTGAAGCTGATGCAGAAGCGACGCGCGGGAGGCCGGCACATTGCCGCCGACCTGATCAATCCCGACTTCGTCAAACTCGCCGAATCCTTCAATATCGAAGGCCGCCGTGCCGAGACGGCAGATCAGCTACGTGAAGCGCTCAAAGATGGCATGGAAAGCAACGCTCCGATGCTGATTGACATGCCAACTCCCCCGCTGCCAGCAACCCGGCAGATGGCCCGTGGCCGGATCCGGGGGAGCTAACATTGAGCAACACGAAGACAGGCCTGCTCGGCGACACCCCGGCTCGAAATTACGCAAACAAACTCGAACTGTTCAACCGATTTGCCGAACCAGAGTTGAAATCGGTCATCAATGATCTGGAGCTAGGTCCTGGCGACCGGGTGCTGGACGCCGGTTGCGGGGTTGGCTTGATGTCGCTCTGGTTCGCCGAACAGGTCGCGCCGAACGGTGAAACCACCGGCATTGATCTCAGCACCGCCCATATCGAAGAAGCCAGATCACATGCTGCCGGAACCAGCCTGCCGGTGCAGTTCATTGCCGGAGACATGCTGGCGGCACCGTTCGAGACTGGCTCGTTCGATCTGATCTTCACCGGAAATGCCATCCACCACGCTCGAGACCCGATTGAGGCGTTGCGGGAGATGTCATACCTCCTGCGACCAGGCGGGCGGGTAGTCGCCGGGCAGAGCGCCATGTTGCCTGATATGTTCTTTGCCTGGGATCAGCGTCTCGAATGGCAGGTCACCCAGGCGGTCCGTCGCTACTACCGTGACAAGTACTCACTTTCAGAACGAGAGTTGACTGACATCCGGCGCACCTACGGCATGTTTCGTGACGCCGGTCTTGCGGACGTTTCAACGCGGACTATTGCAATTGACCGGGCATCCCCACTGGGAGAGATCGACCGGCAGTATTTCCAGCGTTGTGTCTTCGAAGGGTACTGGGGAAACAAGCTACGGCCATACCTGACAGACGACGATTGGAACGAACTTGAACGGCTCTGTGACCCGGACTCGAGTGAGTACGCGCTCGACCGACCAGATTTTCACCACATCCAGACCTACACCGTTATCAGTGGCCGGAGTAATGTATAGAAGGCAAGTATCAAACCTGCTTATTGCACCGCGAACCTTCAGATTTTGGCGTTTGATCTCAGTATCTCGCTGACTTTTGGGAAAGGATCATCAGTTGCCGAGAAAAAGCAAAGTTGACCAGAGCAAAGTACGCCGGTCTGGTATCGGGCTACGCGGATACGATGAAGATCTGGCATATGACGGGTACACCCTGTTCTGGGCGAACGCCGGTGATGGCACGGTCTACCTGATTGACATGCTTGGCAACATCGAAAACATCTGGAAAACCGGCTACCGGCCTGGTCTTGGCGGCATACTGACCGAGAGCGGGACGCTCTTCTACAATGGGCGCACAGAAGAGGATTCAGAGCGTTACATCGCTAGCCAGCCCTGGAAGGGCGGCATCATGATGGAATTCGACTGGGATGGCAATCTGCTTTGGCAGCTTGAACACCCCGACCACCACCACTGGGGCATTCCCTTGAAAAACGGGAACGTCATGTTCATCAGCCTGGAGCGTCTGGATGACGAATTTGCCCGGCAGATACAAGGTGGACGTCCCGGCACGGAGTTCAACGGTGAGGAGATGTATGGCGACACACTGATCGAGATGACCCGTACCGGCGACATCGTCTGGGAGTGGAAGAGCAGCGAGCACCTGGAGCCAGAGCAATTCCCACTCGTCGGCGAACAGATCGAACGTGATGAGTGGACGCATATGAACAGCGTCTATGAGATGGACGACGGGAATCTGGTCCTCAGCTTCCGCAATCTCTCCTCGGTCATCATCATTGATCGGCAGAGCGGCGAGGTGCTCTGGCATCTCGGACCGCCAACACTGGCCCAGCAACATGCCCCGGTGCCGGTTGGCGCGGGGAACCTGCTCATTTTCGACAATGGAACGCACCGGGCGGATGACTTCACCCCGTTTTCCCGGGTGCTGGAGGTAAACATCGAAACGAAGGAGATCGTCTGGAGTTACCAGGAGAAGTACACCAGCGATTTCTTCAGCCCGCTCATCTCAAACGCAACCCGGCTGCCCAACGGGAACACCTTGATCTGCGAAGGAACCTTCGGCCGACTCTTCGAGGTAATTCCGGAAGGAGAAGTAGTGTGGGAATACGTCAACCCCTTCTTCTTTCCGCTCTCGGACGAACCTGACGCGGCCATAAGCAATCGCTGTTTCCGGTGTTACCGGTACAGTGAAGAGATGGTCGATCTGGCGCGCCAGACATCAACGATCAGACGGTGAGGAAACGACAATGACAACGCTTTCACAGAACAGGTGGCAACGAAATCGGACCGGAATCATCGGCCACAATCCTGACAAGGCGTACCAGGGATTCACGATGTTCAACGCCGGTGACACCGTCTACCTCATCGATATGGAAGGCAACATCGTTCACACCTGGACGCCCCCGTACCCTCCAAAATACGGACGACTGTCAGAAGACGGCACGTTAATTTGCGGCCTTGAAGTCCCCGAAGAGTCGGATCGCTTTATGGCCGACAAAGGCTGGAAAGGCGGCGGGCTGCTTGAGGCGAACTGGGACGGGGATATTCTCTGGATGGTCGAGCACCCAGACCACCACCACGACGCCATCAAACTACGCAACGGCAACATCATGTTCGTCTGCCTGGAACTCCTGCCGAAGGAGATAGCCGATCGAGTGCCGGGCGGCAAACCCGGCACCGAACACAACGGCGAGGAGATGTATACCGATTACCTGGTCGAGATGACGACGGAGGGAGATGTCGTCTGGGAGTGGCACTGTGCCGACCATATGCAACCAGAAGACTACCCGATCACCTCGCCAAACATGGAGCGGCAGGAGTGGACCCACTGCAATTCGCTGGAAGAGCTGCCAGATGGCAATTTGCTCATCAGCTACCGGCAGACATCGACCGTCGCCATCGTTGACCGTGAGAGCGGCGAGATCATCTGGGAAGTTGGCATGCCAACCGTTGCCCAACAGCACGCGCCAACTCTGCTTGACAATGGCAACATCCTGATCTTCGACAACGGAGCCGAGCGCCCAGAAGCACACTCAGCATACTCGCGAATCGTTGAGGTCGATCAGGAAACGAAAGAGATCGTCTGGAGTTACCAGGAGTCACCGCCGCCGGATTTCTACGCCTGGTTCATCTCGAACGCCCAGCGGCTGCCGAATGGCAACACCTTGATTAACGACGGTCCGGCCGGACGTTTCTTTGAGGTCACGACAGATGGTGAAGTCGTCTGGGAATACATCAACCCGTATTTTCACCCGCCGAAGACTGGTGACGGGAAACCAACGAACCGGACATTCCGCTGCTACCGGTTCAGTCCGGAGCTTGTCGAGAAAGCCCGGCAAACCGGTAAGTAATAAGAACTCACGATACTGGTGTCCTGAAAGAGTGCGGACTTCCGAGCCTGGCGAGATCTCAGACTATACCCGATGATGATGGTTGTTTTTTCAAGTAGCAGGCAAGGACTCCGGTTTTGACTTATTGTGCATAGACCGGAGACTCGTTCGCGGCTTTGAACCTCGAGATTCATCTGCGATGTTCAGCAAATCCACCTCTGGAATCCGTCCGTGGCAAGATTGCCGGCGACGCGAGGAGGATCTTGTGGACGAGACACCTGACGTGCAGGCTGGCAACAAGCACGAACCGGTTGAAGAATATGAATTTCTCCTGCCTGGTCCAACGCCAGAGACGAACGAAGGCTGTCTTGGCTGGGGTGCATCCTGGGCAATCTTCTCTGTCTTCCTCATCCTGGTCATCGCCCTCGTCACCGTCGGCTGCTACTTCCTCAGCGTCGCCACCGGGATCGTTTGAGGAGATTTTTCACATTCCCTCGACTGATGCGTGAGAGGGGGTAGCTATCAACTCAAACAGAGTCAGTCTTGGAAACCACTTTATCTCAGAAATTGCGGGCTGTTCAATTGCCCTGGAGAACCACAAGCAACCAGCATTCTACAGGCAAAAATATAGTACGATGCCTATGTTATGATGGAACAAGCAGAGATCTACCTGATCAAGGCATACGAGTCTGTCGCAGGAGCTGAGAGCGAGTTTGCGAACGGTCGCTACGACAATTGTGCCAACCGCAGCTACTACGCCTGCTTCCAGGCAGCAATTGCAGCGCTGCTCCACGCTGGAGTCATACCGCAGCGGCAACAACGAACCTGGGGACATAGCTTTGTACAGGCAGAGTTCATACGCCGGTTGATAAATCGCCAGAAGGTGTATCCGGCGCACCTGCGAACCGTCATGAGCAATAATCTAAATCTACGTCATACGGCAGATTATGAACCTGATCGCGTGACGCAACGGGAAGCACGCCGAGCTCTGCAACGTAGTCGCGAGTTCATCGCAGCCATCAACCAGGAGGTGAGTACCCATGACAACTGAACGATTCCGCGAGGATGATCCTCCCATACAGGCAGCTACCACAGAACTTAAAATTCTGATCCGTGCAGCGTATCCCGAAGCTCGCTTTGAAACCTTCGTTGGTGAAGATCCCGAGGGCGTCTATCTACGCACCACGGTCGACGTTGATGCGACCGACGAAGTGTATAACGTCGTGGTTGATCGACTCCTGGAATTGCAAGTTGAAGATCAGCTACCCATCTATGTTGTGATCGTGCGCCCGTTGGAGCGTGTAACAGCTAATCTTGAGGCTGAGAGAATGAAGCGCGCGCCTATGGTAGCCCATCAACCAATACAGCATTAGTGGGTGTCTGAAAGGCAGCAGACCGGGATAACCATTGGAGTATTTCCTTCATAACCGCCTGACTGCGCGAGGGAAATGTCCCGAACAAGCTACCCGAAGATCCATCCAGAGAACCGAACGAAGAGGATGAACTCCAGCTGCCCGGTCCAACGCCAGAGACGAACGAAGGCTATCTCGGCTGAGGCGCATCCTGGGCGATCTTCTCCGTCTTCCTGATCCTGGTCATCGCCATCGTCA
>CAZNYB010000019.1:0-52278 GCA_964577155.1 uncultured Thermomicrobiales bacterium
ACCAGAGCAAACATCTGGTCGTCGTAGTCATCAGATTTAGAGATGGCGGCATCGAAAATTGATGGATTGGAGGTAACCCCGACGATACCGTCATCCTCGATCAACTGTTGAAGACCTCCGGATCGAATCAGGTTCCGGCTGAGATTGTCATTCCAGACACTCTGACCGAAATCTGAAAGCCGTAGAAGCGGGTTGGTATGCACGATCTGTTTCCTGTCTGCTAATGTCGTTCTGTATCGTTCTCTGCTATTGCGTCGGCAACCCGTTCGGCGGTGATGCCATACTCTTCGAAGAGTTGCTGATATGGCGCGGACGCGCCAAAGTGGTCCAGTCCAATAATCGTTCCTCCCGGACCGGCATATCGCTCCCAGCCAAGGGTTGCGCCTGCCTCAATCGTAACCCTGTTTGTCATGTCAGGCGGCAGAATGCGCTCGCGGTAGGATGGGGGCTGCTCTTCGAAGAGTTCCCAGCACGGCAGGCTTAAAACGTTGCACGGGATTCCCTGAGCGGCAAGCATTTTCCGGGCTGACATCGCGATAGATACCTCGCTGCCAGTGGCGATGATGACTGCCCGAGCGTCCGGTGACTCGCTGATCAGATATCCGCCGCGAGCGACGCCTTCTTCCACAGGCTGGTTGCTGTTTTCGAACACTGGCAAACCTTGTCTGGTCAGGATTAGCGCGACCGGACGAGTACGCTCCTTCATCGCGACTTCCCAGGCACGGGCGGTTTCGTTGGCGTCGGCTGGCCGAATGACGAGCAAATTCGGGATTGCTCGCAACGACATGAGATGTTCCACTGGTTGATGTGTCGGACCGTCTTCACCGAGACCGATGCTGTCGTGGGTGAATACATAGATTGTCGGGGCTTCCTGCATCGCTGCCAGGCGGATGGAGTTCCGCATGTAATCGGAGAACACCAGGAACGTTCCGCCAAACGCCCGAACGCCGCCGTGCAGATTCATGCCGCTCAATGCGGCTCCCATGACGTGCTCGCGTACCCCGAAGTGGATGATTCTGCCTGCAGGATTGGTTCTCGAAAAGCTGCTACTACTGGTGATGTCGGTATTGTTTGACCCGGCAAGATCGGCTGATCCGCCGATGAGATTTGGAACCCGTTCCGCGATCGCATTGAGAGCTGCCCCACTGGCGACTCGCGTTGCTGGACCACGGTCGGTTGGTTCCCAGGCTGGCAAATCTGAATTCCAGCCTTCAGGTAGCACACCTTCGAGAGCCCGGAGAAAACCGGTCGCCAGGTCCGGGTAAGCCTCCTGGTAGGCAGTCACCTGACTGTTCCACTGAGCTTCAAGCTCGACTCCACGTTGCCGTATCCAATCGAAGTGCTCATAGATGTCATCAGCGACATAGAAAGCTGGTTCTAATTGTATGCCAAGGTTTTTCTTGGTCAGTTCGACTTCTTCCGGTCCCAGCGGCGCTCCGTGAGCGTCGGCGGTATCTTGCTTGTTCGGGCTACCGAATCCGATGTGTGACCGGATCGAGATGAGTGAAGGTCGTTCAGATTCATCTTCGGCGAGACGGATGGCTGTTTCAATCGCTGACAGCTCGTTGACGTCGTCAACCCGAAGCGTGTGCCAGCCGTAGGCATCAAACCGCTCGACAACATCTTCAGAGAAGGCTAGATCGGTCGAACCCTCAATGGTGATCCGGTTGTCGTCGTACATCACGATGAGCTTCCCGAGACCAAGATGCCCGGCCAGCGATCCGGCTTCGTGGGTGATGCCTTCCATCATGTCGCCATCTGAAGCGATGACATAGGTGTGGTGATCGACGATTTGGTGTTCGGGCCGATTGAAATGAGCCGCCAGCCACCGCTCCGCCATAGCCATGCCAACAGCGTTGCCAAATCCCTGTCCAAGCGGTCCAGTGGTGACCTCGATGGCCTGGGTTAGCTCCGATTCAGGATGACCAGGAGTCAGCGAACCAAGCTGGCGGAAATTTCTGATTTCGGCCAGCGAAATGTCGTATCCAGTCAGGTGCAAAATGGCGTACTGCAGCATCGAAGCATGGCCAGCCGAGAGAATAAACCGGTCGCGGTTGAACCAGTCGGCGTTGCCCGGGTTATATTTCAGAAATTTTGTCCAGAGAACATATGCCAGCGGCGCAAGAGCCATTGGTGTGCCAGGGTGCCCGGCATTGGCCTGCTGGACGGCATCCATCGACAGCGCGCGAATCGTGTTAATCGCTCGTTCTTCAATCGTTTGTGTGGAAGGTTGGTCGGAAATAGTCACAGGCTTCCCTTCTCAGTGCTACTTACTGATCATCCATCTTAGTTGCCGGGATAATTGCTTCTATTGCACTCGGATTTTCTAACGCGGAGAGATCACCCAGATCGCTCTCATTCAGGTAGCGACCACGGATAAGCCGCCGCATGATTTTTGCATTCCTGGTGCGCGGCAGGTCATCGACAACTACTATTCGCTCCGGTCGCAACGGCCTGCCGAGTTGACTACTGATCCCATCAAGGATCTCTTCTGACAGGCTCTCTTCATCCATACCCGTAGCAGCATCAGGATTCAACACAACGAAGACGACGATCGATTCTCCTTTGATCTCGTGAGGAACCCCGATTGCAGCCGCCTCTTGCACGGCAGGATGGGCGACGGCTGCCGACTCGACTTCGGCTGGTCCGACACGTTTACCGGCGATATTCATGGTGTCGTCGGATCGACCGAGGATGTACCAGTAACCGTCATCGTCGATGTAGGACCAGTCGCCGTGAATCCAGATATCGTCGAAACGTGACCAGTAAGTGTCGAGGTACCGCTCAGGATCCTTCCAGAATCCGTTTGTCATGCCTACCCAGGGACCGCGGATCGCTAGTTCGCCGACCGCTTGCCGGACGGATTGGCCGCTCTCATCCACGACATCTGCTGGAACGCCAGGAATTGGTCCGACAAACGAACAGGGCTTCAGGGGATGAATCGTCGTTGACGAGATAATGCCACCGCCGATCTCGGTTCCTCCTGAGTAATTGATGATTGGACACCGGCCTTTGCCGACCTTCTCTAGCGTCCATATCCACGGGTCCGGGTTCCAGGGTTCACCGGTTGATCCGATTGCATTCAGGCTCGGCATTTCGTGCTGCTCAGCCCAGTGATCCCCGCGCGCCATCAGCGCCCGCATGGCTGTCGGCGCGACCCCGAGCACATTGACATCGTGGCGTTCGACGAGTTGCCAGAGGCGATCGGGTTCAGGATAGTCCGGTGTTCCTTCGTACAGCACCAGCGTGCCGCCAGCGATCAGGCCGCCAGCTATGAGCCAGGGACCCATCATCCAGCCTAAGTCGGTAATCCAGCACAATCGGTCATGATCGTGGAGATCAAAGCAGAAGGCAAGATCCTGTGCTGCTTTGATTGGAAATCCGCTGTGGGTATGAACCGCCCCTTTTGGTCTGCCAGTCGTCCCGGAAGTAAAAATGATCATAAAAGGATCATCCGCGGCGGTATCCGCGGCTTGAAATACGGTCGAGCTATCCGCGACCACCTCGTGCCACCAGACATCGCGGTCTGGTTTCATCTCAATCTGTTCACCTGTATGCCGGACTACGACAACATGCTTCAGGCTTTCGACCTCGACGACGGCGAGATCGGCCGTCGGTTTCATCGGGATCACCCGCCCGCGTCTGAAGAATCCGTCGGCTGTAATCAGCACCGTTGCGCCTGCTTCAGCCAGCCGGCCAGCGGTTGCGTCAGCTCCATACCCGGAGAAAATAGGGATGAACACCGCCCCGATTTTTCCGCAGGCAAGCATCGCTACAGCGGTTTCGGGCAGCATTGGCAGGAAGATTCCTACTCTGTCGCCTTTTTCAACACCAAGGGCTCGCAGGGCGTTCGAGAAGCGATTGATATTCTCCGCGAGTTCCGCGAAGGTCTGGCTCTCGGTGCGTCCATCGTCACCTTCCCAGATCAGCGCTGTGGTTGAGGACCGGTGAGGGAGGTAGCGGTCTATTGCCGAGGTCACATAGTTCATCCGGCCGCCAGCAAACCATTTCGGCCACTGGTTGCCACCGCTGAGATCAAGGACGGAGTCATATCGAGTTTTCCATTCGATCCCCAGATGATCGGTGACAGCCTCCCAGAACCAGGATGGCTCTGCCGTCGCCTGTTTCACCAGTGCATCATAGCTATCGAGATCATGTTGTCCGGCAAATGCCAGCATACGGCTGCGAACGATAGCTGATTCGTCAGGAGTCCAGACCACAGGCTGGTTCGTGAGATCCGCCGGTATTTCCAATCGCATAGACGCCGTGCCCTTCCTGCCTGCACTATGAATTGTAAGCCCATCCCAGCTCAAGGTTAATGGACGATTGAATACTGAGACGTTCATATGCGGGTCGGGGTAGACTGCCTGGGTCGGACACCGGGAATGATCCTACTGTGTTGAGGTGAAACATGACCGCCGAGAATCGGAATCAATTAGAGACGTTTACTTGCTCAAATTGCGGAGCCACTTCTACATTCGATCCCGGTTCCAAAACGCTCCGTTGTCCGTTTTGCGGTACTGAGCTGGCGGTTGAGGCTTCCGGCGCGGCAGTCGGGATGGTCGCCGACCAGTACGTTCTGCCGTTCAGCATTCAAAAAGAAGGAAGTGAGCAGGTTCTTCGGAAATGGCTGGGCGGATCGTTCTGGGCGCCTGGAGATCTCAAAAGCCGGTCAGCGTTAAACCGTGGCCAGGGATCCTATATCCCGTTCTGGCGTTTTGACGCCGATGCGTCGTCGGAGTGGGAAGGGGAGGTGTCGCAGACTCACACCCGGCAGGTGACCCGAACTCGCACGAACAGCGAAGGGAAGACCGAAAGGTACCCGGCGACTGAAACGTATAAAACCTGGCATCCAAGAAGCGGTCATCACGAAGGCCATCATCGCGCCTGGGTTCCGGCTTCTACCGGGCTGTCGCAGGCGGAGGCTGAAGCGCTGATGCCGTTTCCCGAGCAGGCGCTCATGACCTATTCCACTGACCTGCTTGTCGGATTTTCGGCTGAGGAGCCAGGCATTGATGAAGACGGCGCATGGGTTTCAGGCGAGCAGATGATCAAGGAAGATGAACGGAACGCCTGCTCGCTGGAGGTCGAACGGCTGACGAGAGCTGACACGACGTTGAGCAATATCGAGTCTGCCCTCTGCTATTTGCCTATCTGGATCTACAACTACCGGTATCAGGGAGACCAGTATCGTGTTCTGGTCAACGGATCGACCGGGGAAGTCGTAGGCGACCGGCCGACCAGCCGATCAAAAGTGATCATTGCGGTCGGGGGCGCGGTCGCCCTGGTCGTGATCGTTATCGTGCTACTCGTGCTGTTTAGCTGAGATTCAGGCTAGTCCCCGGCAGCGGATGCAAGTTCCGCACCTTCTACAACCGGTGACGCTTGAATCGCCTGAATGCCCTCGATCATGCGATCGATATCTTCTACTGTGTTGTAGAACCCGACCGATACTCTCGCCGCATCCGGATTGTTGATGTACTTGGTGACGTACCGAATTGTGACGTTGTGCTCGGCTGCCAGCCGGTCCGCCAGTTCGATTGGATCCTGACCGTCAACATTGAAGGCAATGAGTCCGGTAATAGCCTCACGGGGTGTGACGATCTCGACGCCTGGAAGCGCCGAGAGCTGGCTATAGGTGTAGTCGGCGATCGTCGAGATTCGATCAGAAACCCAGTCCAGACCCAACTCGTTGACGATCCAGTTCGTCGAGGTTATCTGACCGGCGAGCAGACCTGTGTTCCAGCCGCCGGTATCATATCGGCTGGCATCGCGGGCCGCCTGGAACGAGCCGCCATAGTAGTCAAGCGAACCCCACTCCAGCATGCCGCCATGATTTTGCTCGAGTTCACCCATGCTTGAGGCACGCACATAGAGCGCGCCGGTGCCATCGGGTCCGCACATCCACTTTTGACCCGGGCAGGCGTAGAAATCGACCCCGAGATCGTGCATGTCGAGCTGCATAGATCCGTATGACTGTGCGGCGTCGACGGAGACCAGGACGTCGTGGCTGTGTGCCATCTCGACGATTTCTTTGACCGGGAGGGTTGCGCCGGTGGTGTAGGAGATGTGTGAGATCGCAATCATCCGGGTTCGCGGTGTGATCAGTTCCTCAAACGTTCGTACGATGTCAGCCGGATCACCACCGCCTAGCCCGATATCGGCGACTTTAACCCGGATTCCATACTTCTTTTTCGCGAGAAATGCCGGGATAAGTCCGCCAGGGTGTTCGATGTTGGAGATTATCAACTCTTCCTTCGGCAACCAGCGATATCCCATGATCGACACGAACATACCGTCGGTTGTCCGGTTCGTCAGCGCGATCTCTGACGCGTCAGCTCCCAATGCTCCTGCGATGGCGTCGCGCGCATCGTTCCACATGTCGAACATATGTGGGAAGTGGGTGCTATCGATTCTCGCGCAGGTCAGGTCCTTTGCAAGTTCCGCGCACATAGCTTCGTATGAGATAGTGGGAAGCGGTCCGCAGGTACCAGTGTTCAGGTATGCGGTTTCAAGAACGCCGGGAAGCATCTTCCGAATCGATTCGATGTTAGCCAATTGGTTGTCTCCCAATGAGTTCGAGGCGGTGCTGTTACCTGTTCGGTGTGTCGTGGCCGCCTCGTGCTGAAAATTGTCGACACAAACTACCCGGTCAGGATACTTGTTAAGGACGTAACAATTCAATACATCATATGTCGTAATTCGCAGGCAAACATCGGTTCGCCTCCTCTTCGTGCTGATGCTGACCTACGGGGATAAAATTGGCGGGCAGTCCATGTCTCTGGATGTAAAGGACACCGTGCAAGAGCAACTGGCAATTTCCACAAATGAACTTTCCCGGGTATTTCTTGAATCGGCACGGATGTTTCGTCGATCCAGTGGCGAACCGCAGATCGCGCTGGATCGTGTGAGTTTGCAAGTCCGTCGCGGCGAAAGCGTCGCGCTGGTCGGGCCAAACGGCGCGGGAAAATCGACGCTGATCAGAATTCTTGCGACGCTGGTGAGTCCTTCATTCGGCAGCGCGACGGTTGCTGGGTACGATGTCGCGAGCCAGGCGAGCAAGGTCAGAGAAAAAATCGGCCTGATGGCCAGTGACGATCGTTCATTTTTCTGGCCGCTGACCGGACTTGAGAATCTCATTTTTTTCGGGGAAATGCACGGTTTCAACCGCAAGTCCGCTGAAGAACGCGCCAGGCAACGCCTGGATGAAGCCGGACTATCGGAGGCAGCCGACCGGCGCGTCTCCGGCTACTCGGCTGGCATGCGGCAACGTCTCAACATCGCCCGGGCGCTCCTGCATGATCCGGAAGTCCTGCTGCTTGACGAACCGACGTCGAATCTCGATCGCGCCAGCCGCAACTATGTCACCGACGTCATCGAGAAGTTGAAGGCTGATCGGCAGCGATCAGTTCTGGTCGCGACCCATGACGCCGCCCTGGTGGTGGCAATTGCCGACCGCACCTTCCGGCTGGAGGCTGGCCGGCTTACCGATACCCGGGGAAGAAACGCCGCCATCCGATACTCGCTGGAGATTGGCGGGTTGCCTCCTGAATCAGTGCGGCATCTCGGGGACGTTCAACTCAACGGCGAGGGACAGGTGATGCTGGCGCTCGATGATCTTGGAGACGGCCACGCCCTGTCAGGCGCCATCTCAGAGATCATCGCCGAAGGTGGCGAAGTGCTGGGTATCGAGACACGAACCAGCGCGACGACCGGGTTGCGTCAATGAGACTTGCCTGGGCGTTTGTCCGCCGCGACTGGAACTACGAGACGACATACCGTGGCATGATCAGCCTGCAAATGCTGAGCATCATTGGATCGATCGTCGTCTTCTACGGCCTCGGTCTGCTCGTTGGAAATGATGCGCCATCGCTTCAGGAATATGGCGGTGAATACTTTCCCTTTGCTCTGGTGGGACTGATCGTTGCCGAGTATTTCACGGTTGGGCTTCGATCGTTTTCAAACCGCCTCCGTCTTGCTCAAACGACCGGGACGCTGGAGGCAATGTTTGTCACACCCACTCCCGGCCACTGGACGATTGTCTGCTCCGGAATCTGGGACTTTCTGATGACAACTTTGAGAATTGTCTTTGGCGTTCTCATCGGCGTTCTGATCCTGGGTGTAACGTTCGACGTTAACTTCATTGCCGCGGGTTTACTGGCTATCTTAAGCCTGCTCAGCTTTATCGCCATTGGGGTGATCGCCGCGGCGATCATTCTGATCGTCAAACGAGGAGACGCAATCGCAGCGCTGGCAGGAGTGATGGTCACGATATTCGCCGGAACGCAGTTTCCAGTGAGCATCATGCCTGAGTGGCTGCGGATTATCGCCTATATGCTGCCGCTTCACTACGCGTTGGATGGTTTGAGACAGACATTGCTCACCGGCGCCAGTCTCAGTGACGTTGCACTCAATCTCGCGGTTATGACTGTTTCGGTCTGTATTTTGTTACCGCTCGCCTACTATTCCGTGGAGCGGGCAGCCTCACGGGTGCGGGCTGACGGCACTCTGGGACATCATTGATCGGCTGCATGTCTTGGACTTCCAGTCAATTGTTAGATAGGCTAGCTTCGATGTGCGGTGACGTTGGATTTTTAGTGGAGGTAGAGGAAGATCAATGCAACTAGTTCGATTTGTGCGATTCAGGTTTATCGCACTGGCATTGATTTCAGTACTTGTCCTGGCAAGTTGCGGCGGTGACGATGATGACGCGACCGCGACTCCTGATTCCTCAGGCGAGGCAGCCCAGACGACGACTGCGGTCGACGAGCCCACGCAGGCTGAAACGGCTGCTAACACAACCGAAGAGCCTGCGGAAACAGCAACGACATCTGACGGTGAGGCAATCACACTCCGGCTCGGTGTTTCGATGACTCCAAATGAGCTTGAAGATTTCAAGGGCGGGCTGGAAATGATTGAGGAAGCCCATCCAAACTGGACCATTGAGCTCGAACAGACACCGCAAGACGGCATTGTTGAGAAGATCAACACGCAAATCGCGAGCGATACGTTGCCAGATGTCCAGATGGTTCAAGGGTTGTTCGCTCAGCCATGGATCCGGCAGGAAGTGTTTCTGGACCTGACCGAGCGATCTGGTTCGGCTGAATTCGCAGTTGACGACTTCTGGGGCGGCGCGTTGGAGCAGTTCCAGTGGAACGATTCGCTTTACGGGATTCCGAATACCGCTTCACCAGACATCGTCTTCTACAACAAAACCATGTTCGATGAGGCCGGAGTGGACTACCCGACCGACGACTGGACGTTTGACGAGATGAAAGAGCTCGCACTCCAGCTCACCCTCGATAGCGATGGAAACAACGCTACCGATCCTGATTTCGATAAGGACAACGTTGTCCAGTGGGGATTCAATATCACTCCAAACAGTATCTGGACTCGTCACCTGCTGACTCCGCTCGGCGGCGACCCGTGCGCTGTTCCCGACTGTACGACATTGCAGTTTGCAGATCCGGACGTCGTTGAAGCGTTGGAATGGTGGGCTGATCTCTCAGTCAACTACAACGCAGCGCCCTATGACCCCTACAGCGGAAACCAGACTGGTGTCCCGGGAGATCCGTTTGCGGCCGGTCTTGCGGCCATGGGATATAACGGCTACTTCCTCATTGGTCAGCTCGCTGGATCCGATGAAATTGATTACGACATTGTTCAGCCACCAAGCGGGATCGATGGACTGCGGGCAACGCCGCTGAGCACGAATGGTTGGGCTATCTCGGCTTCGTCAGAGCAACAGGATGCCGCCTGGGAGTTGATTCAGGAACTGACCAGCACCGAATTCCTGGCCCAGTACTGGGCGCTACCAGGTCACGGTGTGCCAGCGAGGAAGTCAGCAGCCAGCGATATCATCAATCCAGACAACCCGCCAGAAAATCAGCAGGCTGTGCTGGAAGCGCTTGAATACGGAAGAGTCTTTGTTCCTTCTACCAGCACTGCCTTTGAGGTGTATGGCAAGACTTCTGAGTACTTCATGGCGATGATGTCGGGTGAAACGCCGGTAGAGGAAGCGGCGACCGAGGTCGATACCGTCGGCAACGAAATACTTGCGGCAGACCGCGACCAGTAGCGTGTCGTCGTCCGGATCTCGAACCGGTCGCAAACGGAGGGACGAACGAAGGTTCTACCTGTTCGTCCTTCCGTGGATCCTGGGTTTTATTCTCTTTCAAGCTGGACCAATGGTGGTTGCGATCGGTCTGTCATTCACCGATTGGTTCCTGGTGGATACTCCGTCCTGGCGAGGGGTGGATCACTACCAGACGCTGATCCACGACCACCTGTTCTGGCTGTCACTCCGGAACTCGGTCTACTACACAGCCATAGTTGTGCCAGTCGGTGTCATGATCGCTTTTTTTCTGGCGGTGCTACTCAATCGGGAATGGACCGGTATGGGCTTTTTCCGGACGATCTTCTTTATGCCGGCTCTGGTTTCCGGGGTGGCGATCGTGATGGTCTGGGGTTGGTTGTTCAATCCACGTTTCGGAGCGGTCAACGCCGTTCTGAGAACGTTTGGTTTACCGGAACCGGGTTGGCTTGGCGATCCACGCTGGGCGATGCCGGTCATCATCATGCTTGGCCTCTGGAGCGTCGGCGGCTCGATGCTCATCTACATCGCTGGGTTGCAGAACATCCCCCAGGAGCTCTATGATGCGGCCAGAATGGATGGCGCGGGTCGCTGGGCGGCGACACGCCACGTTACCTTGCCGATGATCTCCTCAATCACCTTTTTCCTGCTGATCGTGGCAACCATAGGATCGTTGCAGGTCTTCACGCCGATGTACGTGCTCACCGATGGAGGTCCAAAAAACTCGACGTTGACCCTGCCCCTGTATATCTACCAGAACGCATTTACATATCAGCGGTTTGGTTATGCCGCCGCACTCACCGTCGTGCTCATCCTCATTACCTTGCTGCTTACGGTTTTTCAGCTGGGAATAGCGAAGCGCTGGGTCTACTACGCTGGCATGGGAGCACGTTGATGGGCATCGATCAACCTCGCCAGCAAGCTGTCGGACAGTCCAGGTCACTGACCGGTTTGGACCGCCGCGAGATTGACATCCCCAAACCACTCGAATCAACCAAACCGCGGATGGATCCGGTTCTTCGGCGGCGCATCTCAAAGGTGCTGAGTGGCCTCGAAGCAATCATCATTTACCTCATGCTTGTCGGAGCAGCCATTCTGTTCCTGATGCCGTTCTACTGGATGATTTCTACGGCTATAAAACCGCAGAGTCTGGTCTACAAGTTCCCTCCAGACTGGTTTTCCGGAGATCTGACACTGGAGAACTTTCGAGTCGGCTGGAATGCGTTGCCGTTCGCGAGGTTTTTTCTCAACACCACCTGGATCACCTTTCTGACTGTCCTGGGAGTGTTGCTCTCCTCGTCTCTCGTCGGATTCGGCTTCGCTCGGTACCGGGCACGCGGGTCAAATGTGCTTTTTGTGGTGTTGCTGGCAACGATGATGATCCCGCCAGCAACGACGCTCATTCCGCGTTTTGTGATGTTTAGCAAGATAGGTTGGGTGAATTCCTATCTGCCGCTGGTTGTGCCGACATTCTTCGGCAGCGCGTTTTTTGTTTTTCTCTTCCGCCAGTTCTTCCAGTCGATTCCGCGAGAGTACTTCGACGCTGCCGAGATGGATGGCGCGTCGCCGCTCGCGCTGTACTGGCGAATCGCCGTGCCGATGTCGAAGCCTGCCTTTGTCGCGGCGGGTCTGTTTGCCACACTGATGGCCTGGAATGATTTTCTTGACCCGCTTATCTACCTGTCTTCATTGGATAAATTCACTATCCAACTTGGCCTGGCTTCGTTCAGGGGTCAGAATTACACGGATTTGCATCTCATGATGCCGATGGCGCTGCTGGCGATGGCGCCGGTACTGCTACTGGTTGCCGTCGGGCAGCGCTGGATTGCCCACGGCTTAGCGCACGAAGTCGAAAAATAGGGGGACAACTATCGTACTGGAATCACCGACATATACACACCACAAGGATCTGCTACACCCGCCGGGTGATCCGTCACGAGCGCTGGCAGCCCCGGACCGGACGTTGCATTTCAACGCGCTTGGGTTCCGTTTCCAGGTGGAGACTGACTCCGATGAGGTCGAGCAAGCGGTCTGGTCGATTTTCGAGCCCAACAGGATTGATCCCGACCCTGCCAAAGCGTCTGATGTCATTGTCCGGCTTCTTGCTGACAAGGTGCCGGAAGATCCAGGGTGGCTGCCGCTTCAGCCGATGTACCGTTCTCAAAATGGTTACACGACGATTGCAGCCAGCCGGCAAACAATCCTCACCATTGATGCGAATAATGGCTTTGCGTATGCATTCCTTTCGCCTCAGGTTCGTCAGAATCACGAGTTCCTTCGTGTAAACATTGTTCAAGCTGCTATCTATTCATCAGTCGATATCCGCATGGTGGCGCCTATCCATGCCGCGATCATCGCTAAAAACGGACGGTCGCTGATGCTTCGCGGATTGCCTGGCGCGGGAAAGTCAACCCTGGCTTATGCCTGCCTGGTAAACGGATTTTCTCTGGTTGCTGAGGACGCCAGTTTTGTTCGCGAAACGAATGGCCGGTTCGAAATATGCGGTATGCCCTGGACTCTCTATCTCCTACCGGATGCCACCAATTTCTTCCCTGAGGTTGCGGAATTTCCGCTGATCAACCGGTTCAGTGGTTACAAGAAATATGCCATTCAAGTTGAGGATCGCTTCCCCGGTCAGACGCAGGAGATTGCCGACATCGGGCCGGTCGTTTTTGTTGTGCGTTCGACCGATGGAAAGGACCGCTACCGGCGACTGGAGCGAGATCACTCACTGCGCCTGTTAGATGAGACTGCAATTGCTTCGGTAGCCTGCGACAAGAACGCTGAACGAGACAATGGGATCTGGGAACAATATCTTGAAGCCGGTGTCTACGAGTTTGAAATTGGACCTGACCCAATCCGAGCCTCAAAGCTCCTCGATGAACTGATCGAGAGGTAAACCTGAATTGGATCGCTATTCAGAACCCCTGCGGCCGGGTGGTTACGCAGCTATCGACGAGGATTCCCCGGATCAACAGGCACTGTCTGTTGACATGCTGGATGAGACAAATTCCTGGGGAACCACCCAGGCAGTAAAAGCTGAGATTGCCAGCCAGCTCCGAATTCAACCTGGCCAGTCAGTGCTTGATGCAGGTTGCGGTACCGGAGACGACTGTATCGCTCTCAGTGAAGTTGTTGGAGATGGGGGCTCAGTCACTGGAGTCGACACCAGCGCCGTCATGATGAGCGAAGCCTCTGCTCGAATCAAAACTACCCTCGAAAACGTACGGTTTCAGCAGGCAGATATTCAGGATTTGCCGTTTGCAGACAGCAGTTTCGACAGCTGCCGATCGGAACAGACGTTCCAGTGGCTGGATGATCCGGATACTGCACTCAGAGAACTGATTCGAGTGACGAGGTCCGGCGGACGCATTGTCATTGCCGATACTGACTACGGTGGTGTCTTTTCGCTTACCGCCGATCCGGACCTGACCCGGGAAGTACTCTGGCATTCGGTAACACAAATGATTCCAAATCCGTTGATTGCACGCTGGATGCCTCTGAAGTATTCGGATGTGGGACTCGAGGATATCAGTGTGACACCGATGTTTATCGGCACCAACTCGCAGACGACCGGACTTCGCAGGGAGGTCATCACCGATATCACCTCATTCGCCGTTCAGTCGGGCCAGATAACCGGCGCAGAGGCTGATCGATGGGCGGAGCTTGCCTGGGTATCGCACAGGAACGGCACCTACTGGTATGGCGGACTGGTGTTGATTGTGGCAGGCACGAAATGTTGATCCGACGTCAACCCGGCCATCGAAGCATCACATGATGAGGGTGTTGAGTCAGCTGCTGCCTGGACCGGACAGTATTCCACCACATGTGGCGGTTGGATCTGTCGACCCACAGCAAGCAGTTGCGGTGTCGCTGCACGGACTATCAACCAGTCTGGATGTCACCACGAATGCTGTAGTCGTCTCGCTGCGGCCATTGCTGTTTGCTGTCGGTTTCACCAGCTCGGAACAACTTGAGTCTGAAATCCGTAGCAGCAACCTCAGCTTCGAGTTTCGAGAATTGTCTGAACTCGACGAACTGCTTGGAACGATTCATCTCAAGGCAACCGGCGTCGTCCGGATGGGGGAGTTCGATTTCTTTCTCTTCCGGGCCACCGGGTTTGAGAACAACTGCCTGGGAATGCTTCAGGAAAAACGCTACTATGCTGCAGAGTGGTGGAAGTTTCAGCGGAAACCGGACCCGTACAACTTTTATATGGCTCCGCGAGATCTATTCAGCCATATGGTGTTCTATACCGTTCCTCGCCCGGTCGTGTTGATCACCACCATGTATGAGAATCAGAGCAATATCTTTCCGATGGACCTGATCGGGCCAACGTCATCGCCGTATTTCCTGCTTGCTCTTCGAACGACAAGTCCTTCGATCCCGCTTATGCGGGAATCACGGAAAATTGTCATGAGCAATATCCCTGTTTCCTACACCGACATTGCCTACCAACTCGGGGTGCATCACAAGCTCAGCGATATTGACTGGGATACCCTGCCGTTTGAAACATCGTCGTCGGTAAATTTCGGTTTTCCAACGCCAGTCGATTCACTGCGGGTGCGTGAACAGGCAGTAGAGCGGGTGCTTGAGGTCGGATCCCATACGCTGTTCATCACGCGAACGATCGGAGATGGCTTCCGTAAGAGCGGGCTGGCAATGCACCACATACAGGGGTTCTGGGAACAGCGCTTGCGAGAGCGAGATACAGCAGATCGTCTGGGGATTGAATTGCCAGTTGCGCCAGTGACATTTGAATCGCCTGGCGGTTGACACAGGCAAGTGAAATGGGTACTATGCGCGTATGTGTGAAACAGTGAACAATCTCAATACAACGATGACCGGGAAATCGCAGGAAGTGTATTTCTGGTTTTATTTTACTCCTCCGGCTTGCCTGGTGGGGTTAGGGGACCGTAACCTGTAACTCACACGACACACCAGATAGGCCGGAGAACAGAGGTATTTGACCTCTGTTTTTTTGTATTCAGGAGCAGCTCGAAAGGGGGCGGACAGATGATTATTACGATGGCTGCAGGAAGTAATGGAACCGAAAGTCAGGCTGTTGTCAGGACGTTGCGAGGCTACGGTTTTCAGACGCACCAGCTGTCCGGAGCAGGTCCGACGGTAATTGGAGCGAACGGCAGGGTCATCAACGATGAACTCATTGTGGAGATGCAGACTTTTTCAGGAGTGGCGTTTGTCAATCGTTCCATTCAGCCATATATGCTCGCCCAGCGCGCTGCCCGGCCCGAAGGCAGTCTTGTCAGGGTTGGCGAAGTCGTCATTGGCGGGCAGGATCCTGTCGTGATGGCAGGTACCTGTAGCGTCGAAGACCGCGACATGACCCTGGAAGTCGCTCGTATTGTGAAAGAAGCCGGCGCTCAGATGCTACGTGGCGGCGCGTTCAAGCCTCGCACGTCACCGTACTCCTTCCAGGGGCTCGGTGAGGAGGGATTGCAAATCCTCGCCGAAGCGAGAGACCAGACCGGGCTGGCGATCGTGACCGAAGTGATGGAGCCTGACCAGACCGAGATGGTCGCTCATTACGCGGACATGCTGCAAATCGGTTCGCGGAATATGGCCAACTTCTCACTTCTCCGGAAAGCTGCCACAGCCGGGAAACCGATTCTGCTGAAACGAGGCTTTTCGGCGACGATCAATGAGTGGCTGATGTCTGCGGAATATGTGCTGGCTGGCGGCAACGACAACCTGGTGCTCTGTGAGCGCGGTATCCGGAGTTTCGACACTGCCACCCGATTCTCGCTGGATTTGAATGCCGTGCCGTTGATCAAACAGCTCTCACATCTGCCAATCATCGTCGATCCGAGTCACGGCACCGGCATTCGCGAGCTGGTCAAACCAATGTCGCTGGCTGGGATGGCGGCTGGCGCACACGGTCTGATGATCGAACTACACCCGGATCCGGACAACGCCTTGAGTGACGGTGACCAGTCGGTGACACCCGAAACGTTCATTGAGATCATGGAGAGCGTGCGAACAATCGACATGCTGAATCGTGAGATTTCGGCGGCTGCATTGCCGGTAAACTAGCTATCTCCAGTTTGTTTGTCTTGACCGGAATTGAGCTTGTTGTCTGGAAATAACACGGCAAACCCATCGGCCAGATCATAAAAAATCGCGTCTCTGGGCTGGATTGCGATGCGTTTTGTCATCCAGAGATCCCCGCCAGAGCCGCTGATGTTGAAGAGAGAACCAAGTAATGCCCAACCTGCGACAGCCGGCCAGATAGCGCCGAGTATGATGCTTCCCAGGCTGATCACGACGACTGGCGCCAGGGCAATGGTGAGAAATCCGGCGCGTGAAAATGGCTGGGCAAATGTGATGAAGAAGTAGCCAATCCCGACGCCAAACCATGGCCGTCCGCCGAAGGCACAGCCAGCCAGCGCATGAATACCTTCATGAATCGCTATTACCGCAACAAGAACGAGAATCGCAGCAATTGTCCGGCCGAATGTGATCTCTCCCGAGTAAACTTCCGGACCGCCCAACAGCCGCACCAACACAATGAACGTGACAAACCAGATCGGAACCAGTAGCAGACCCGCGAGCCAGAGTTGACCGAAGCGGAGTCGTTCCCGGCGAGCAAACTGATATCCAGGGTGATCCGGAATGCTGGTTCGAGGTTGACTGCCAATCAACACCTTCAAACCGCGAAAACTGGTGTCTGGAGTTGAGTTGAATTCAGGTTGCTTCCCTGCGTCGTTCACCCGGCTCGACACCTTCTTTTATACTCAAAATTCAGCGTTGCATTGAGCGTACGCTAAGAATAGCCACGATCCACAGGTGAGGTGATCTCATACCGATGCGCACGTTTGTTGTAGGCACCGCCGGACATGTCGACCACGGCAAATCTACACTGGTCCGGCATCTGACCGGCATTGACCCTGACCGGTTGCAGGAGGAGAAAGAGCGCGAGATGACGATCGATCTTGGCTTCGCCTGGCTGGATTTGCCGGATGGGACGAGAATGAGCATCGTTGATGTCCCCGGCCACGAACGATTCATCAAAAATATGCTGGCAGGCGTCGGCGGAATCGATGCGGCGATTCTCGTGATCGCGGCAGACGAAGGTCCAATGCCGCAGACAGCCGAGCACCTGGCGATCATTGACCTGCTCGGAATCGAGCTTGGGGTCATTGCCCTCACCAAGTGTGACTTGGTGGATGAAGAGTGGCTGGAGCTGGTTACCGAAGAGGTTATCGAGGCTGTCGCGGGTACAACGCTCGAAGGAGCGCCGCTCTATCCGGTTTCAGCGAAGACCGGCGAAGGCGTAGCAGCGTTGCTGGACGGCCTCCAGCAGATCCGGCAGGAATTGCCGGAGCGGCAGCAAACCGGACGACCGCGTATCTCAGTCGACCGGGTGTTCAGTGTCGCAGGATTTGGCACCGTGATCACCGGCACCTTGCTGGGCGATGCGTTGTCAGTCGGGATGGAGATGGAGCTATTGCCATCGGGACGTAGGACTCGCGTCCGGGGGCTTCAAGTACACGGTTCCGCGGTTGAACTGGCAATGCCAGGCTCAAGGACTGCTGTAAACCTCACTGGAATCGACCGCGATGAAGTACAACGGGGTGATCTGCTGACAACTCCGGACTGGATCGAACCGACGACGATGCTAGACGCGCAGATCCGTCTCATTCCCTCGGCTCCTAAACACCTTGAACAGAATCAGGCGATTGATTTCTTCTCCGGCGCAGCCGAGATGGCCGGCTACGTGACTCTGCTGGATGCCGAGTCGATCGCTCCAGGAGATAGCGGCTGGGTGCAGATCCGCTTTGCCGATCCGGTGGCGGCCGTTGATGGCGATGTATTCATCATCAGGCAGCCGTCGCCGAGCCTCACCATTGGCGGCGGAACGATCGTCAACACGCAACCATTCCGGCACCGGCGATTTCGAGAAAATGTGATCAATGAACTGGAAACGCGACTGACAGGCACTCCGCTCGACCGCCTGGAGCAGATCGTGCTGCAAAATCCGGCTGCGCTTCGGGACATTGCGAGACGGCTTGAACTCTCCGATCCTGAAGCAATTGCTATTGTCAATCAAGGAGTGATTGAAGGCCGGTTGTTCGTGCCTGGCGTTGAAGATCAGTCAGGTGTATCAGCCGGTGCTCTGGTTTGGAGCAGTGAAAAATTCAAGGCAACTGCAGAGTCCCTAGTCTCGATCGTGAACGGATACCAGACATCGCATCCGTTGCGACCGGGTATGCCCAAACAGGAGTTGCGTAGCCGGTCAAATCTGGACCCGAGGGAGTTTGACTCGGTCAGAGGTTTTCTGGTGACTGCCAATGCGCTGGTCGATGTTGGAAATATCGTCAGAACGTCTCAACATTCTATCCAGCTGACGGAAGACCAACAGCGCAAAGCGGATGTCTATGTGACCGCATTGGATAACGCGCCAAACTCACCTCCATCACCTGGCGAATTTGGCATCGACCAGGAACTCCTAGCGGCGATGGATGAGACCGGACTGGTAGTTCGAATTTCAGACAATGTCGTTTTCAGCCCCCGTCATCTTCAAAATGTGCGGGACGAGACGCTTGAAATCATTGCTTCCGAAGGCGAGATCACACTGGCGCGATTTCGAGACCATTTTGGTAGCAGTCGAAAGTACGCCCAGGCTGTGCTTGAGTATTTCGATCAACAGCGAATCACAAGGCGCGTTGGTGATGTGCGAGTAGCCGGCAGTGGCTAATCCCGTATTTATCGCACCGCATTTTGACGACGTCGCTCTTTCGTGTGGAGCGACGGTGGCGATGCTCGCAAGAGAAGCATCGCCGCTTATTGTCACGGTGTTTGCGAAGAATCCGGACACGGTAAACGATCTCAGTGGCTTTGCCAGATGCCAGCACAGCCGCTGGAAACTCGACGATCTGCAGGTTGTTGAGAACCGAACATCGGAGGATGAGTGCGCAACTCGGGCGATGGGAGAGCGTGTTCGCCGGTTGTCCCTCGATTTCGCTGATGCAATCTACCGTGACGCGTACTATCAATCTGACGAACGGCTGTTTGGAACGATCCCAGACTTCGACCGCGATATCAGCGCTGCTATCGCCAGAGAACTGGCCTCAATCGAGGCTTCCAGTTTCTACGTTCCGCTGGCAATAGGCAATCATGTCGATCATCAGCTTGTGTTCGAGGCTGGCAGAATCCTTGCCGGCCAGGGGTTGGAAGTCCGGGCCTACGAGGATCTCCCCTATGCGTTGAACAGCCCCCTGCCCGATGTTGGGAAATCTCAGCAGACAAGTCAGATTGTCGAACTGGATGAGGAGGCCTTCGAGAGAAAATGGTCGGCGATATCGTGTTACACATCTCAGCTGCCAGTGATTTTTCGAGATGTCGAAACACCTCGAGTTCAGTTTGAACGCTACGCAATGCAAATCGGTGGTGGCGCGCTTGCAGAGCGGTTTTGGAACGTATGATTGCCGATAGTGAGAGGTGGACTCCGTGAGTTACGACATGATCCGGCCAGACTATGTGCAGGAAATCTCCAGGCAATTCGCTGAAGACCCGAAGACGTACCAGATCGACGGGGCTGACCGGTTGCTCGACGAGCATGCGCGAGACATTCGCGACCAGACGCGGGCATTCGTCACAACATACCTGTCACCGCTTGCAGAGCAGATCGATCGTGAGAACCACTTTCCTGAGAGCCTGCGAAATCAAATTGCAGAGGCTGGATTCTGGGGATTGTCTATCCCTGAAGAGTATGGCGGCCGAGGATCGGTGCTGGAGACGTGTGTTGCCGTTGAGGAGTTCTCCAGAGTTTCGGCTTCGATCGGGCTGCTGATCAGCGTTCAGTTGCTAGGGTCAACACCGATGCTGCTCGGTGGAAGTGCAGAGCAGAGAGCCTACTGGATGCCGAAGTTTGCCAGTGGAGAAGCATTCTGCTCCTTCTGCCTTACCGAACCGACAGCAGGTACAGATGCGGCCAGTTTGCAAACAACTGTCTCAGTTGACGCCGACGGATTCGTGCTCAACGGTGTCAAACATTACATCACAGGCGCCGGGCGATCCGACGTCTATACGGTGTTTGCCAGGTCGGGCGACGGTCGCTATGAAATGGATGCGTTACTGGTTGACGCAGGTTCAGCGGGTTTTGAGATTGACGGGCTGCATCCGTTTACCGGCATTCGCGGTGCGCCGGTAGGGCGGTTGGTGTTCGATGACGTCCGCTTGCCGGACGAAGCCAGACTTGGGGAACCTGGCCGGGGATTTCAGCTGGCGCTCGCCACGCTCGACCGTGCCCGTCCCGGCATCGCTGCCCAGGCGGTAGGTCTGGCACAAGGCGCGTTGGACTCGGCGATCAGTTATCTCCAGGCGAGGCAGCAATTTGGCAAACCGTTGCTGGAACAGGATGTCATACAGCACCGTGTGGCACGTCATCTTGCGGCAATCGCCTCAGGGCGTGTACTGACCTATCATGCCGCCAGGCTGGCAGATGCGGAGGATCCGGCGCTCAATGCCGTGGCATCCATGGCGAAACTCTATTGCACCGATATGGCAATGAACGTCGTGACAGATGCCATGCAGTTCTGGGGTGGAGCTGGATATATGCAGGGATCGCCGATAGAGCGAATGTACCGCGACGTCAAGATCCTTCAAATTTACGAAGGCACGAATGAGATTCAGGAGCTTGTTATAGCCAGGGCACTCATGCGAGAGGTGTCCAGGCAGAATGGCTAAACGTTTATGAAATACGTCCTGCTTTACATCATCAGAGGCTATCAGAAGTTCATTTCTCCCGGGTTGCCGTCGAGTTGCAGGTTTGTTCCATCTTGCTCCCAGTACGGGTACGAAGCAATTGACGAATACGGAGCTCTCAAAGGTGGTTGGATGGCCATCTGGCGAATTGCGCGATGTAACCCGTTCAACGCCGGTGGCTATGACCCGGTTAAACCGAAACAGATCCAGGAACAACCCCCAGAAGGCATCGATTCGTCCGGCTCCTGACACGCGAATTCACATGCTTTGATTTGCATAGTCAGCCTGGCGCGGCTACCGTTTGCAAGCAGATAATAGCGGGTTTATTGAACAGTGTTAAGAGGGAAAATGGCTGATCGAACCAGGGTAAACGCGGCGATGATAGTCGCCTTTCAGGATGGTGAACATCGCTTATTGCAGGACGGTTGTGTTGTTGTCGAAGACAACGAAATTATCTACGTCGGCTCGAACTACCCTGGAACCGCAGAAATCGAGATTGACGCCGGTGACCGGGTGATCACCCCCGGGCTGATCAACACGCATTCACATCTGGCTGACTCTCCGTTGGATAAATCATTTATCGAAGACGTCGGTAAACGGCAGTGGTCGATGAGCGGGCTGGTCGAGATGCTGCCAGCGCGAGGCGCTGCGATCGATCCTGAAGGCAAAGAGGCTTGTGTCGATTACTCGATGGCAGAGTTGCTCAAGACCGGCACGACGACGGTGATGGAGATCGGCAGTATCGGTGACTACGTCGCTGGTGCGGCAGATCGAGCCGGATTGCGTGCCTACGTTGCCAACGGGTATCGCTCCGGACGCTGGCTGACCCGAGATGGCAAACGGGTCGAATATGAGTGGGATGAAACGGCTGGCATTGAGGGATTTCACCGGGCTGTTGACTTTATCGAACGCATTGATGGGACCGCGAACGGTCGCGTCAAGGGATTTCTCTCCCCTTCACAAGTTGACACTTGCACTGAGGAACTCCTGCGAATGAGCCGTGAAGCATCCGACAGGATGCAAGTGCCACTTGCGTTACACACCAGCCAGTCGGTCTTTGAATTCGACGAGATGACGGCTCGGAACGGGATGACCCCAGTCGAGTGGCTGGAATCAATAGGATTTTTAAGCGACTGGAACATCCTCGGTCATGTCATCATCATCGCCGGTAGCTCCTGGGCGCAGTATCACGGTGACGATCTGGCGATTCTGTCCCGGCACGGCGCATCGGTCGCACATTGCTGCTGGGTGTTCTGCCGCCGGGGTATCGCGATGGAAACCTTTCCGGATTACATCCACCGTGGGATCAATATGACCCTTGGCACCGACACCAATCCACAATCAATGATCGAAGCGCTGCGGTGGACAGCAGTGATGGGCAAAGTGACGAGTAGAAACACGGAGCTGGCCACCGCGGTTGATGTGTTCAATGCAGCAACGATCAATGCCGCCAGGATGTTGCACCGTGACGATCTTGGCCGGATTGCGCCAGGCGCCAAGGCGGATTTGCTTTTCTGGGATGCCAGGTCGATGTTTATGGCGCCGATGAGAGATCCGCTGAAAAACATCGTTTACAACGCCCAGGCGGAAGACCTGGTTGACGTCATGATCGATGGTCAGTGGGTGGTCAAAGACAACCGGGTGCTCCGGGTTGACGAGCGCGCCGTCTCCAAACAGCTCCAGTATGCAGGTGAGCGGATGTGGTCCGAGATGGGAGTTGGTGACTGGGCCAACCGAACCGTCGATCAGCTATCGCCACAGTCTCTTGCAGCCTTTGAAGGCTAGCACTCAACGACAGGATGAATTGTCAGCGGGCAGCACCTGCTGTGGTACGAGATGCTTCGATTTGATCGCGGAGGCGAAGCGCTTCGGCACGGGCGGCATCTTGAAAGTCGTTGCCGTTTGAAGCGTAGGAGATTGCCCGGCTGGCGTTCACAATCAGGCCTGCGCCATTGGCGTCAAACCCGGCCTGGATGGCAGTTTCGAGATCACCTTCCTGAGCGCCAATGCCTGGCACGAGAAACGGGAGGTCTGGCGCGATTTCTCGGATTTGACGGAGTTCCGCCGGATAGGTTGCCCCGACCACCAGACCGAGATTCCCGTGTTTGTTCCAGCTTACCGCGTTGCTGGCTACAAGGTGACTCACTGGTTGTGGTTCGCCTGCTTGATCAGCTACTGTCAATGTGTCCTGTAATAATCCCGAACCGGGATTCGAGGTCTTCGTCAGGACAATGACGCCTCGGTCTCGATGTTCAATGAATGGCTGCAACGAGTCGTACCCAAGGTATGGCTGAGCTGTCACGGCGTCGAATCCCCAGGCATCGAAATAGGCTTGAGCGTAGGCCAGCGAGGTCGAACCGATATCACCTACTTTTGCATCCAGGATAACCGGGATATGATCCGGGACATCCCTGCGAACTTGAAGCAACGCGTCGACGCCGGTCGCGCCAAATGGAAGGTAGAAGCCGAGATTTGGTTTGTAGCAACTGGCAATGTCGCTGGTTGCTTCGATGATTGCCCGGTTGAATTTCACAATTGCATCAGCCGTGTTCCCGACGGTGCTCGGAAACATCGAAGGTTGAGGATCGAGCCCGACACAGAGAAGCGACTGTTGGTTCTGCTGGCTCGTGACAAGTTTTTCGATAAATGTGGCCATATGTTCGTCTTTTTCCTTTCCTGACCGGCTGAGAAGCATACCTCACCGGCGAACGGATGTTATCCTCGCAGATACATTCCTGCCGGAGTGTAAAACCTGGCAGGTCATGACCGGCAGCAGGACTTGAAATGCTGTCTGAACTTGATTGTATTTAGTCGAGTGCTGATTGAATTTTGAAGGAAACAGCGTGGACCCGAACATAAATTTTCACCGGCCGACGATTAGCGATGTTTTACAAGCCCGGCGCGTCGTTAATCGATATCTCGCTCCAACGCCGATGCTGCATCCAGAATCCCTGTCTGACGAACTCGGTTTCAACGTCTACTTCAAATGTGAATGCCTCCAGCCAACCGGCGCGTTCAAAGTCCGTGGCGGCATCAACTTCATGGAAAATCTTTCGGACAAATACCGTGGCAAGGGAGTAGTGACAGCCTCTACCGGAAATCATGCGCAGTCAATTGCCTATGCCGCCCGGCTCTACGGTGTGCCAGCGATAATCTTTATGCCGGAGGCAAACAATCCGATGAAAGTGGCAGCAACGCGAAAACTGGGCGCAACGGTCATTGAAGCCGGGGACGATTTCGACGAAAGCCGCTTGCTCTGCGAAGAGTACGCCTCCGACCACGGAATGCGATATATTCATTCTGCCAATGAGCCGTGGCTCATCGCAGGTGTGGGGACCTATGCGCTTGAGTTCATCGAACAAGAACCGGAGCTTGATGTCGTTATCGTTCCAGTTGGAGCCGGTTCAGGCGTTTGTGGCACAGCAACCGTCTTCAAAGCGCTACGTCCCGAAACGAAAATCATCGGCGTTCAAGCAGCGAACATGCCGGCCGTGCACGATTCGTATCACCAGCGGGAACTCGTTTCATATGAAGGCGGATCGACCTGGGCAGAGGGGTTGGCGACGAGGGTAGCGTTTGATTTGCCATTTCAGCTGATGCAGGAAATCGTGGATGATATGGTTCTGGTATCCGAAGAGGACATGCGCCAGAGTTTGATAACCCTGCTCGGCGCAACCCATCTTGCAGTCGAAGGGGCTGGAGCGGCGGCATTTGCCGCGGCGAACCGTTTAACATCGGATCTTCAGGGGCTCAATGTCGGAGTGGTGATTAGTGGCGGGAACGTGACCGTCGACACCCTGAAAACCGCGCTCTGTGATGAGCGTAGCTGGAATTGACACAATGGAAGCGATCGTAACAAGGACCCACCGGGTTTAGGGGGACTGCAGCCGATGCTGGACTCATTCAGTCGCTGGCTGCGGCGGCATCAAGGTATTCAATCTAATCCGATCTACCGATTAGCCGTAGACTATGCAACTCAGAAAATCTCCTACGAGCAGGCTCTGGCCAAGGCTCAATCGTATGCTGTGGTATCGCAGCTGGCTGACGGCGATCTGATCGAACTTGACCGGCAAGCTGAATTCGAAGCGCGCACCAACATGGAATTCGGATTGCTGCTCGCCAGGCTGACGGTTGCCGCTGCAAGAGCAAAATCTTTTGAAAAAGTGTACGTCGATCTCTGTCAGAGTCTGGCGTCAATGCTGGACCGGGCCGGGTATGGTCAGGAGCGCGATTACTATCTGAACGAAGCGCTGGAGTCTTCTCAGCGAATTTCGTACACCAGCGGCTACCGGCGAGTACTCAACACGATGGCGCGGGTAGCTTCGATGGAAAGCAACGATACGGCTGCCAGGCAGTATCTCATGGATCAGCTGCAGGCCGGACGTGAGGACGAAGACACCAGAGATGACGTTGACACTGCCTTGATGCTCGCCAGAGCGGCGTTGGCGGACGGCAATAACGAAGCCGCCGAGGACCTGTTCCGGCGCGCTGCCCGCTCATCCCGGCGGTTGGGATACCACACCGGTGTCGTTGAAGCGCTCCTGAGTCAAAGTTCAATCGTCATCGCCCAGGGCGACAACGACGCTGCGTTAATGCTGCTTCGCCAGGCAGAAGAAGCCGCTGGAAAAATCACCAATCCGATTCTCAGCGGTAAGCTGGCATTGCGCCACGCGGAAGTTCTCGTCAACGTCGGCCGGCCGCAGGATGCGCGTGATCGGGCATTGGCAGCCCTGGATATAGCCCACCAGCTTGAGGATTTGGAGTTAGAGACTGGCAGCCTGCGCGTTCTCGCTGAAGCTGAAGAGATAACAGGTCCGGTCGATCAGGCGGTACGGCACCTGGAGCAGTTGGCATCGCTGGAGAAGCGACTCAACCATCCGAGAGAAGCTGCGAAAACCGAGCTCCAGCTCGCTGAACAGTACATCACCACCGGTCGACTTGAGCAGGCTGTCGAAGTGCTTTCGCAAGCCCGCTCGTCCGCACACCGTGCAAACGACACTGCTCTCAACATACGCATTCACGGGTTGCTCGGGATTGTGCTCTCCGATCAAGGCGTCGAACGAGGCGCTCTGGACGCGCTTGACACGGCGGTGACGGAAAGCCGGCTGATCGGCGACGAAGCTAGCGAAGTCAAGTGGTTGTTAGCCGCAGGCGAATCGCTATTGAGATTTGAGGGCGCCGACGAAGCCTATCAGGTCGTCGATCGGGCTGAGTATCTTTCCCGGTCCATCGGCGACTACGGTCTGCAGGCGCAGGTCCAGGCATTGCAAGGGCAGATAGCTCTGGTGAGTGGCGACAGTGCTGGAGCAGCCGACTCATTCTCCCGGGCTGTTGCGCTTGCCAAACGAGGCGGGGAGAGCGAGGTCGTCCTCTACTATTTACCGGTTCTTGCGCGATTGTCGGTGATGACTGGAGATATTTCGCAGGGATTCGCTTACCTCAATCAGGCCATAGAGCTTGCTGGTCAGATCGGTGATCAGGTTCGGGCCGGGTCCCTGCACGGCCAGGTGGCCAGGCAGTATGCACAAATCGGCAATCAAGATGAAGCCATCGAGCATTACCAGAAAGCGCTGACGATCGCTGAAGAAACCGGTGAATCCGGTATGAAGAATCGTGCGTTGCAGGGTATTGCTGCTGCACACGATGCTGCTGGAAATTTGGATGAAGCCGTGAGTAGCTACCGCGCTGCACTGGCAGCCGCCGAAGCCTCAGGTGATGTTCGATCAATAACCAGATTGAACTTCAATCTTGGCGCTCTGCTTGTTGATCTTGATCGGGATGAAGAAGCGCGGGTTCTTCTGACTCGAGCACGGGATGCCGCGAGGCACACAGGCGACAACGCGCTGTACGAACGGGCGAATGGGATATTATCCGCCATCACCCCGTCCGGAGGCTACGGATCTGATCCTGAAGATCTTCGTATCAATGAGGGGCCAGCTCCGCCTCGTGACTACGACGCGTATTAATCAGGTTGCCGCATCTCGCAGGCATCAAGGCACCGAGGCCGTGAGACAGCTAAACGAATGCCGCAATCGATATGCACGTATTGTTTGTACGTACAACGATTGGTAAGATGAGGACGTCACCAAAACTTCTGGGCTGTCAGGTGCAGCACGGGTTCGGTGACAGGATTAACAATCGGTGCCAGAGCGTGGGGACAACAAGCCGGTACTGATCTGAGTTGATCAAACTGCAATCAATGTGATCCATAGTTAGCTACTTGGATTTTTATGCAACAAACTGGGTCCGCCGGAGGGGTGTTCGTGCTCGACGGTCACACTACCGGTGACTGTAGCGACTTTGCTGTAGCCCGGCCAATCCGGAAATTTTCAGGTGCTCAATCTTCTCGTGGGATGTTGCTCGTCGTCGCGGAGCCGCTGGACCGTGCTCCGGGCGACAGTTGCACAGCAGCGGCCGTCACCGCTCTGGTTTGTGACTCATTCCCACAGACAACTTCAGCCGATCTCATCGATCAGCTATGTCAGAAGTTCTCGGATGCCAATGATCTGGTGCTTGCCGCGAACAGAAAACGCGGTCTTTCCAGACCGCTCTATCTGGGTCTTACCGTGGTTGTCGCATATCGCCGGAGTCTGATAGTCGCACAAACACCGCCAGCCCAGGTGATATTAAGGGACAGACGAGGACTTTCCTGCTGGCCTTCTCTATCAAGCTGGTCGACCGGGACCCTGAAAGATGCGGCAGTTCCCCTCGATGGATTTCCACTTGGTCTGACGAAGGAGCTGTGTCCGCGAATCATCACTCGTCAACTTCCGGATCGATACGAAGTGGTGGCGATCAGCTCATCAGTTGCAACTGCTCTCGCAACAACTGGATCTCACGAGCTGCTACGAAACCGGTATCCTCTTGAACATCACATCATTCGTTGCGGAAGCCACTGTAGCGCCTGCCCGGGTTATGGCGTTGGCGCAACAGTGTAAGAAGACTGCAGAGATGGGTTGAACTCTGCGCCTGTCAGCCCGGCTCAGCGTAGTCACTCATCATTTCTCAGAGATTTTCATTGATTCCAGGCTGTTTGGTATTGACGATATATCACTTTGCATGCAGACTAGATTCGCATTCCGTTTGATGATGTCAGCACACCTGCAAACGAGAATATTACGACCGATGAGTGTCGACTCCTGACCCAGGATTAGTTACTCTTGTACGAGAGAGATCAAACCCCGGCTAAATGCCGATTGCGATCTACTCAATAACGGCTTAGATACAGTCCCGAACAAACTAGACCAGAAAGACTAGAATGACAGTGTTGCGCCAGCTAAGTCGCCCCCCCTTGGTTTGGCGTCTGATTTGCCCGCCCTCTTTGACATTCAAAGCCGGGTTCTCAGTAGCTGACCTGGTTGTATGGAAATAATTGCCGGAGTTGTCCTCGGATTGACAGCGGCGGTGGTCGGTGTCTGGCGTATTTCGACCAGAGACCGACCGATTCACGGACCTCCTGACGGTCAGTTTTCGATACCAAACATTCAACGTTGGTCAGACACGACACGACCCCGGAGATTTGCCAGTCTTCGACGGGTGATGCCGCGCTTTGATTTGAGCGGGATCGTCCTGGTCGTCGGATTGCTGTTGCTGGTTATTGTCGTGGTCGTTGGTTCCGTTGCCTATATCAACAATCGGAATTCGGCTCCAAGTGCGGCTACCGTTGAAAACAGACTTGGCGGTATCGTGTCGCAACATGCCGACGCGAATGCTGCAACCGACCCGGCAATTGCCTATGAGTTGCTTATAGACGCTCGTGATGCCACTGAATCATTTATCGGTGAGTTTCCCGACGGGCAGGTCGATCCCGGCGTGCTTGAGGAATACGGGTCGATCCTCGCCGATATCGACTCGCTGACGCGGGTGAGCCGCCTGGAAACTATTCAGCCGGTTGGTGGCGTGCCGCCCGCTCCATCAGATGTCCTGCCACAACTGTTCACCGGTGATGGGAAGGTCTTCCTGCTGACCGACGCGCTGTATCAAGTAGATACAACAACCACCAGGCTAGTGAGATTGCTGGGAGAAGGAGATGTCATCGGCGAAACGGTAGTCGGTAAGCTCAGCGGAGCTGCCTGGCGTTCAGACGGTCCGCTGGCGATCGACGGTCAGGCTGCCTATGTACTGAACCTGACCTCGGGACAGTGGATTGTCGAGCCGCTCGGCCATTCTGAAGAGTTTCCAGATGTTTTGGTTACTGCGATTGATGTTTTTGACTTCAATCTGTACGTGCTCGACAGAACCGCCGGGCGAATACTCAAGTATGCCGGCGGAGACTATGCGAGCCCGCCAGAGGATTGGACCGGCGGCCAGGCTAGCGGCGACCTGGTGTATGGAACCGACATGTTCGTTGATGGAAACATTTACGTGTCGATGATCGACGGCAGAATTCTGAACTTTTTCCTCTCGAATCTCAACAACGTGTACTTTCCGGAGATCGTTCCCCCGTTTGAAGACACAGAAGGGCTGACTGCTTCTCCCAACGGCGCATTTCTGTATATCGTCAATGCATCGGATGGGAGAATCGCCCGGCTTGATTGGGAAGGGAACCTCATCCAACAGTTTGTTTCAGGCTCAACGGCAGCTAGTTTGACTGGGATCAGCGACATTGTTGTTAATGAGGAGACCGGTATCGCGTTCGTTCTGGTGGCTGACACAATGTACACGACACGCCTGCCAGGTCCGCCTGCCGGTCCGTAACCTCCATGTAAGTTGCTGGTACGGAAAATGCTAAAGAGGTCGGGCAGTCTGTTCAGACTTTTAGCGACTAGCGAAGTAGTCGACGTTGATATTAAAGAATTTTGCCCACTGTTCTGGTAAATCGTCTTCGAAAAAAATTGCTTCAACAGGACAAACTTCGGCACAAACGCCACAATCGATACATTCGTCGGGATCGATAAAGTACATATCAGAGTCATCGTCGGAGTGGATGCAATCTACCGGGCAAACTTCAACACATGATGCGTCTTTCACGAATAGGCACGGCTCAGCGATAATATATGTCACGAGTCGACTCTTTCCGGGTAGCTGGCTGAACAGTTGCGTTCTGCCAGCAGACTCAAATCACCGGTTGAGTATAGCATCGGAAGACAGCTCGTCTGGAACCACGACTGGCTACATTTTCCTGTGTTTTCCACCCCGGAATATGAAGATTTCATACAAAAATTGAAGAGCGCTTGAAGGTGTTTACAGGCTCATACCGGTCTGCTACATTGCCAGCGCTCCGCGATCATCGTCCTGCTGATGTATCTCAACCAGGTCAGAGTGCAATAATTGATTGTGTCTGTCATGGACTGGAAATGAGTCAAGAAATTGACACTGATGAACGACACAAACGGTGAAGTGCCGATCACCCCGCTCCGGACTCTGGTGCTTCCTGAGCTGCACGCGGCTCAACATCGGGATGGCTATGTCTCTGATGACGCGATGCAAGAGATCGCCAGCAAATTACGAATGACAGTCAATGCCATCGAAGGCATTGCGACGAGCTATCCTGAGATACGACGAACTCGCTCCGGCAGGCATCTGATCCGCATCTGTAACGGGACGCCATGCTGGCTGGCCGGGAGTGCCGACATGATGCATCAGCTTGAAGAAATTCTGGACATCAGTGTTGGTGAAACGACGACCGACGGTCTGGCAACCCTGGAGACTATTCCGTGCTGTTTTGTCTGCGCACAGGCTCCAGCAGTTGAACTGGATGGCCAGATTCGGAGTGGTCTGAGTGCCGAGGATATAGCTGAGTTTGTTCAGAAAAACCGTTGACATCTCGACGTATGCTGAATGAGCAATAGACGAATGCAGGGTAGCGCACGTTGAACACCACCACACCGACTGAGAGATTGGGTGAATTGAAGAGCGAGCATCCAAACCTGGCTGCCCCGGTACGGTTGCTCGTGGCAGCTGGCGAGTGTGGGGTGGCTGCCGGCGCAGAGCAGATCATCCAGGCGCTGGAAGCAGCAGTCAATCAGTCAGGCCAACAAATCCCGGTCGTGCGTACCGGGTGTGATGGTCAGTGTTCAGGCGCGGTGCAGGTTGTTTTGCAACGCAACGCAGAGCCTGACTGGGTCTGGTGGCAGGTTACTCCCGATACCTGTCAGCAGATTGTAAACCTTGCCACGGGATCGATATCCAACCCGGAAACACCGCCAGCGTTCATCCGGTCCGCTGAACCGATTGACGGCTATGTCACCCTCGCGAACATGCCCCATTATGACCATCAACGTCGATGGCTGACCGGGGCGATGGGCAGCGGGGATCCGGTTGCCATCGAGGAAGCGCTATCTAACGGCCGGTATGGAGGTCTCGCAAGCGCGCTAACGATGAGTCCCGAAGAGATTATCGACGAAGTTGGGAACGCTGAACTCGCCGGTCGTGGTGGCGCATACTTTCCGACCGCAATCAAATGGCGAAGCTGCCGGGAGTGGCTCAACACCGGTGAACCTAGCTACCTGATCATCAACGCTGAAGAAGGCGAGCCAGGTGTCTTCAAAGACAGGCATCTTATCGAGGGCGATCCACATCTGGTGATCGAAGGCGCGCTCATAGCTGCCTATGCGTTGGGGTGCGAGCACATATTTTTCTACCTGAACGGCGAAGCTCGTGTTACTCGCACCTTTTTATCTGCGGCGATCGACGCGGCTACGTCGACTGGATTGATCGGCGCATCGATCCTCGGAACCGATTTCTCCTGCACGATCGAGATTCGGGATGGTGGAGGCGGTTATGTTCTTGGTGAAGGCACCGTACTGATCGAGAGTATTGACGGACAGCGTTCGATGCCCAGGCTCCGGCCGCCACACAGTCACGAATGGGGTCTCTGGGACCGGCCAACCGTCGTGCAAAATGTCGAAACACTGGCGAACGTACCGCTCATCGTAGATCACGGCTCAGACTGGTTCTCAGAACTGGGAGTGCCAGGTGGCCGCGGCACCAAACTCATCTGTTTGTCCGGAGACGTCCGCCGCAAGGGAATGTATGAGATTGAGATTGGAACGACGCTTGAAACGGTCATCAATGCTATTGGTGGAGGACCGCCGGCAGGGAGATCACTGCAAGCTATATTGACAGGCGGACCGTCTGGAAATCTGGTTAGCCCGGATTTACTCAATTCCGAACTCGTTCCCAGAAGTGAAGATGTCCTGCTTGGCTCCGGGAACATTTCGGCAATTGGAGATGGGCACGACCTCTTTGAACTTGTTCAGCGACTAACGAGGTACAACGCGGACGAATCATGTGGAAAATGCACTCCTTGTCGTGAAGGCGTGCCACGCATGTGCGATATCCTCGATGAGCTGGCCGATGGCTCGGGAACGCCTCAGAGGCTGGAAGATCTCCAGTTGTTGTGTGACACGGCAGCAGCAGCTTCCATTTGTGGTCTGGGGCAGATGGCGCCGAATCCGATTCTGAGCGCGATGAAACACTTTGACCTCCCGCAGTTTGCAGTGAGTGAAGGAGACTAGCACTATGAAGGTTAACCTCACTGTGAATGGCCAGGAAGTGGCAGTTGAGCAGGGGGCAATGGTGTTGGAAGCCGTCAACCAGACTGGCGCGTTGCTCCCCCAACTTTGTAAAGATCCAGACCAGAGCCAGCTTGGCACGTGCCGTACCTGCCTGGTGAAGATTGAAGGCGTCCGGGGAACACCCGCTTCCTGCCAGACCCTCGCCGAAGAAGGCATGCATGTCTCAACACATGACGAGGACGTTCTCAGGATTCGAAATGCGGTGCTGCAGTTAACCATCGACATGATTCCTGAAAGCCAGTCAGATCATCTCGGTGAATTCGGCAGGTATATTGACGTGCTGGACATTACCCCGGGACGATTTAAACCTGCCACAACAGAACCACGCCGAGAATCTATCGACAGTAGCAATCCGATCTGGGAGCTGGATCGAACCCGTTGCATACTCTGCCAGCGATGTATCGCCGCCTGTCAGGATGTCCAACACATTTACGCGATCGCGATGCTCAACACCGGCGCAGGAAGTGAGATTGGAACCTTTCGCGATGGGCCACTCATCGAATCGAACTGTACGAGTTGCGGACAGTGCTGGTCTGTCTGCCCGACGCTAGCAATTCGCCAGAAACAGCCTGCGCTGCTGGAAGGAGTACCTTCAACCTAATGGCTATCGAAACAAGCCGAGACAACATACAGCGTTCATCGTTGCGATTAATGCCCAGGGGAGATGACTTCCCGACAATCACCCGTCAGGTAGAAACGGTTTGTCCGTTTTGCGGTGTAGGCTGCGGAATCGTTCTGAACCTGGACGAGGGCGACAAGATCGTTCAAGTCGATGACGTGCCGGACAATCTTTCCAGCGCCGGAAAACTTTGCGTCAAAGGCCGCTTTGGCGTCGGGTTTGTCCACAGCCCTGATCGCCTGACGACGCCGATGATGCGTTCAAGCCGCGACGAAGACTTTCGAGCGGTCAGCTGGGATGAAGCGCTCGATCATGTGGCGGAAAAATTCGTCGAGCATCGCGACAAATTTGCCTCGGTCGGTTCGGCGAAGGCGACGAATGAAGATGGCTACGTGCTGCAAAAATTCACCCGGGCGGTGATGGGCACGAATTCGATTGACCACTGCACCCGTCTCTGTCACTCCCCTTCGGTACAAGCGATGCTTCAGATGCTGGGGACCGGCGCAACGTCGAATTCATATACCGATTTTGAAGAGGCAGGCTGCATTCTGGTCGCTGGCTCTGACACGGACACCAGTCACCCGGTTATCGCGGCCAGGGTGCGCAAAGGCGTGCTTGAAAATGGCGCGAAGCTGATCGTCATCAACCCGAAGCGCATCGGTCTCTGTGACATCGCTGACTATCACCTTCGACTACGGTCAGGCACGGACGTCGCGCTCTTCAACGGGCTTGCCGCCGCGGTACTTGAAGAAGGACTTGAAAATCGAGAATTCATCGACAACCGCACCGAAGGCTATGAGGAGTGGCGGGCGGTCATTGACCGTTTCAGCGTTGCCCAGGCGGCTGACATCACCGGAGTACCTGAAGCTGATATCCGGGCGGCGGCTCGCTACTACGCAAGCCCGCCAAAAAGCCATTCAACGATCCTCTGGGGCATGGGTCTCACCCAGCACATCATGGGAACCGCCAATGTTCAGTCGCTCCTCAACTTTATTTTGCTCACTGGTCAGGTAGGACCACGCGGATCAGGGATCTCACCGTTGCGTGGTCAGAACAACGTGCAGGGCTGCGGTGACGCCGGGGTTATTCCTGACATGCTGCCGGGATATCAGGACATTCTCGAGGATCAAGCAAAATTCGCTGACACCTGGCAAGCGACTTTACCCACCGAGACCGGTTACAAACTGCCGGAGATGGTGATGGCGGCGGAGCATGGCGACCTGGAGGCGATGTGGATCCAGGGTGAAAACCCGCTCCTGGCCGAACCAAACCTGACTCATGCGCGAGAAGCTCTCGAACAGCTCGATTTCATGGTGTTTCAAGGGCCGTTCATGAACGAAACCGCGGAGATTGCCCATGTGGTGCTTCCGGTTGGTACCTTCGCTGAGAAAGACGGCACATTTACCAACAGTGAGCGGCGAGTGCAACTTGTCCGCAAAGCGATCGACGCTCCCGGAGAAGCTCGGGCAGACTGGGAGGTCACGACTGACATCGCCCGGCGGGTAGCCCGGATGCTGGGGCTGGATGAGTCTCAATTTACCTACTCTCATCCTTCGGAAATTTTCGACGAGATGGCCAGCCTGGTCCCATTCCTGGGCGGAATCTCGCACCAGCGATTGGAGTCCGGCGGGATCCAGTGGCCTTGCCCGACACCCGACCATCCCGGCAGCAGCCAGCTGTTTGACGACGAGTTTCCACGCGGGCTAGGGCTATTTGTTCCAGTCGAGCAGGAAGAGGTCGGCGCGGAGTTGCCTGATGAGGAGTATCCGCTGCTGCTGAACACCGGACGGGTGCTGTACCACTGGCATGGAGGGGATATCTCCAGGCGAACCCGTGGACTGCTGGCAATGTACCCGGACCTGGAAGTATCGATTCACCCGGCTGATGCTGAAAAGTTTTCAGTCGTTCACCGTGCCAGGGTGCTGGTGCGTTCTCGGAGATCTGAGCTGATTGCAGTGGCGAATGTTACACGGGACGTTCAGGAGGGTGATGTCTTCATGCCATTCGTACAACTCAACGAATCGGCGGCAAACTTCCTGACCAACGACGTCTATGATCCGCAATCGACGATCCCGGAATACAAAGCCTGTGCGGTACAGATTGCGTCGCTATAGCCTGGTTAGCCGAGCCGGTCAGTAGCGTCCCAGACGCGTTGCATGACCGGCACTCCTTCGTAAGGCGCCATTCGCCGGGGCTTGTGCTCGTCCTCGATGAGTACCGGCACCAGATCAATTTCCCGCACCCGATCTCCATCCAGGTAGATGTGCGCGAAGAGCCCCTGCGTTGTCTCGACGGACCAGGCCTGGTCGAAGACGAAATTACCTAATGAATAGACGATGGGTCTACCAAGATAGGTCTCCGTAGCTTGCACCCAGTGCGGATGGCTACCGAGCACCATGGCCGCCCCTTCTTCAATCGCCAGATGAGCGAAATAGATTTGCTGGTTTGTCGGATCGGCGACATACTCGGTTCCCCAGTGAAAATAGGGTATGACGATGTGACCAGCGTTTCGCTCACGCTGGATATCTTCACGGACGATCCAGTCGAGCATTGGCGCAGTACCCGCCCAGTCTGGACCAGCGCCGTAGTGGTCAAGGCTAATGCCGTCATAACCAAGGAACGCATAGGTATAACCGTTAAACTCGACGATCGACGCCCGGCGGGCTTCGTCGAGATTGTGTCCCATCCCGAAGTGGCGGATACCAGCGGCATCCAGGACCCGGCTGGTATCGTCCATACCGGTAGGGCCAAAATTGAACGAATGATTGTTGGCGCGACTTAGCAGGTCGTATCCGGCCAGGCTGAGACCGTCAACTGCCTTTTCCCAGGTTTTGAATAGAAATGTTTGCGGGTCGATCTCTTCAGGTTGGGCAAAACTATCTGAGAGTGAACACTCCAAATCGCCAAGCGTAACATCAGCTTCGATGAGTTCCGGGTAGATTGATCGGAATGGCGCGGCAAAATCGCCGTAGGCGTCCATCTTCTTGTGAACATAGCGTCCAAAAATAACGTCTCCGGTGACGGTAAGGAGCATCGCATTTTTGGCGACTGGCTGATTGTTCGGGTCCTCACCTTCCGCAAATGGGATGCGCTCGGTTAGTTCATGCTCGGCTGCCGGATCTCGCCAGGGATTCAAGCCGTTGATTTTCAACGTTCGAAAACGAAAATCAACCTGATCTCTTGGTATCACCGCGACTCCACCGACCGTTCGCACCAGTTCCTGCGCGAGGTCATCTACTGACGGCACGATGAGATCGTATGGTTCGCCAATTCCGGGCGGTTTAATCCCTTCAACACCGATCCGGACGACCGGTTGGCTCAAGGGTTCGCCTAGCTCACTCCAATCCGTGATCTCGCCGTTCCAGACCTGGTTGAACTCATACCAGGTGAGCCATTGAGCGAACAGGCGGCGTGAGACAACCGGGGCGTAGTGGACCACCTTCTTCTTGAGCTCAACACCGTATGGCTGTGGCACCACGGCTCCGAGACTTGCCGGTGTCGTTGCCGTGGGTGTTGGCTCCAGGGTTAGTGTTGTTGTCGGAGTTGGTTCGAGCCCGGTGGTCGATGAGGTGGCTGCGGCTACTGCGGGCACGGTGTGAGGTGGCTCGGTGGCAATGCCGACCTTACCGGAGTTTTCATCTGATGTTGATGCGCTGCTATCTTCCAGCGCCATATTTGCGCTGGGACCGCTACAGGCCGCGAAGAAGCCTCCGGCCATCATTCCAGCCCAGGCAATAAGTTTGCGTCGGTGGAGTTGGGTGCGGCGAATGCGGTCCACGATTATCTTTTCCGATAGACGCTCAGAGTCACACTATAGTCTACGTTCTGAAGAAGTGCCTGCACAGGGGTGACTGTGCAGGATTTTAGGGTAGTTCAATTGTGGGACGGGCTCAGGCCTGGATATATCCATCGGCAAGTAGAAGTTCCGCGTTCAATATCGATGCTCCTGCCGCGCCACGAATCGTGTTGTGGCCGAGGACGACAAAGCGGATGTCGAGAATGTTGCACTCCCGGATGCGTCCAACCACCGATGCCATGCCGTTTGCGAGGTCCCGGTCGAGAGCAGGCTGCGGCCGGTCCGGCTCTTCGCGAACGATAACCGGAAATTCCGGAGCTGAATAGAGCTGCAACTCCTGTGGACGGCCCTGGAACGTGCGGAGAACTTCAGCAACTTCATCTGGTGTCGCGGATTGACCGAGTTTCAGGTTCACCGTCTCGAGATGGCCGTGGCGAACTGGAACCCGGTTGCACTGGGCGCTGACCTTGATGTCGGCGAATTCGAACCCGTTGCCGTTGTATTCGCCAAGCATCTTCTTCGCTTCAATCTCCATCTTCTCTTCTTCACCGCCGATGTATGGAACAACGTTGTCAATCATGTCCATTGACGAGACGCCGGGATAGCCGGCTCCTGAAACCGCCTGTAGCGTGGTAACGAAACACTGCTCAATGCCGAACGCGTCCCAGATAGGCTTGAGAGCCAGCACCAGGTGCATCGTTGAACAGTTTGAATTTGTCACGATAAATCCCTTGTTGAATCCACGCTCCCGTTGTTGGATCTCCAGTGCTCGGGCGTGATCCCAGTTTACTTCCGGAATGATCAGCGGCACGTCGTCTTCCATGCGATTGTCCCGGGCATTTGAAAAGACATAGTGTCCGTGTGAAGCCAGATTGAGTTCGGTCTCCCGGGCGATCCCACCCGGCAGTGACGCAAACACTATCGGGCTTTCGACTGGCTCCTCCGGGTGCTTGACAACGAGATCACGCACATTGGCCGGAGGATCAGCGCTGAGTCTCCAGTCAACTGCCCCCAGGTAGGGCTGCCTGGCGCTGCGCTCACTGCCAAAGACCTCGGCTAGCTGAAATTCAGGATGGTCCTGGAGCAGTTCAACGTATCGCTGCCCAACGCTGCCCGTCGAACCAAGCACTGCTACATCGATTTTGTTTGCCATTATTCACGTTCCTTCCAGTTTGCCTAAAAATTTCTGAGAATGAAAAAACGGGAGCCTTCGCTCCCGGCGGCCGATTCCGAATTGAGTCAGTATGTCGTCAACAGCCATCCTGACTCAACGCCGAACCGGCGTTGATAGTTGTCATGATAGTAGTCGCTGACGTTTCTTGCATACTGAATATTGATCCTGAACTCTGACACAGTTCCGTGTTTGTAATCGTCGAGCGGCTTCGGTAGAGTCCGCTTGACAATATGATAACAGCGGGGACGATAACACTGCGTCTTTCCAGCGTCAAGTTTGTTCCAACTGCCCGCGACGATAGAAACGGAATAACCATTGAACCGATCAAGAGTTGGTGTGCTCGGTATTGGCACGGTAGGCGGGGAAGTTGCCAGGCGAATTACAGCAGGCGCAACGACCTTCTCCAGCGGAGTCGAACTTTCACTGGCCGGCATTCTGGACCGACGACCGGAAAAGGCGTTCAATGCCGGTCTGGATCCAGCACTTCTGGTCACCGAAGGTCAGCTTCTGGTCGATGATCCTGATATTGATGTGATCGTTGAAACGCTTGGCGGCGAGCAGCCAGCGGCCGAGTTCATGAGCAGATCGCTAGCTCAGGGTAAGCATGTCGTTACCGCCAACAAAGAAGCAGTGTCAAAAAACCTGCCAGCGCTCATCGCGGCGGCGGAAGAGGGGAACGCAGCCTTCCTGTTTGAGGCCAGCATCGGAGGAGGCATTCCGTTGGTGGTCAGTCTCCGTCAAATACTTTCGAACAACAGTGTCACCAGCGTTCGCGGGATACTCAATGGAACGACCAACTTTATCCTGCATAAGATGGAAACAGATGGGTCTGATTACTCCTCCGCTCTGGCAGAGGCTCAACAATTGGGCTACGCGGAAGCGAATCCGACCGCTGATGTTGAAGGATTCGATGCAGTCTACAAACTCGCAATTCTTTCATCCCTCATTACCGGTACCTGGGTACACCCTGATCAGGTCGATCGAACCGGCATTACCGGTGTTTCACTCGAGGAGATGGCCGAGGCCAGGGAGCGGGGCGGCACTATACGGCTTATCGCTGAAGTTAATCTTCAGGGTGACGAACCTGTTGTCCGAGTCGCGCCGCAATTTGTGTCGCAGGATGACCTGTTTTCAAGAGTGGTAGCGAACTACAACGCGATCGAGATTGTTGGAGACGTCGTTGGGCCAGTCTGGCTTCACGGTCAGGGAGCTGGACCGTCGCCGACATCTAGCGCGGTCATCGGCGACATCGTCGAAGCGGTCAATACAGGGTCCGCAGCGACGCCCCGGTTGCGCCTCTAGCTTCGGATCAGGTGAGACCGGGAATATTCAATCCGCCAGCGAGCGGACCGAGTTTAGCGGCGCTTAGTTCGTCTGCTTTGGTCATCGCATCCTGAAGCGCTGCAAGCACGAGATCTTCCAGCAATTCGACATCGTCGGGGTCGACCGCTTCCGGTTGTATCGAGATACTCCGCACCTCTTTTGCGCCAGTCACGACTGCGCTCACCATGCCGCCGCCAGCGGTGCCTTCTACGGTGGCTTCTTCTAACTCTTTTTGCAGCTGCATCATTTGCTGTTGCATCTGCTGGATCATGCCCATGTCGAAACTCACAGATTACTCCTCAATGCGGGAACCTTCAAAAACGTTGATTGGCGATTATAACAGCGGGGTGACGCGTCCGATTACGTTCGGACAGGCTGCTGTTTCCAACGCGCTACCCTGGCGAGGAGGGCTTCGGCGTTCGCCCGGGACTCCGGAGACACCGGTTTGCCGTCGAACATGGTGGCGATCTCATCAATGCTTTCATCGCCTGTCAGGAGCACCGCGGATGTCTCGGTGCGGCCATGTTCTTCCGCTTTGATCATTGAGATGTGCTGGCTGGCGAACGCCGCGACCTGCGGCAGGTGGGAGATGACGATCACCTGGTGGTCTGTCGCAAGATTCCAGAGTTTCTCTCCTACAACCTGGCCGCTTCGAGCCCCAACCCCGACATCAATCTCATCGAATACCAGCGTCGGCGTCCTGTCCGCCTGGGACAGAATCGATTTCAGTGCCAGCATCAAGCGTGCCGTCTCACCACCCGAGGCTACACTCCCGAGCGGGCGCAATTCCTCGCCCCGGTTCGCTGCCAGAAAATACTGGACCTGATCGGTGCCGGTCTCGTTGACGGAGACCCTGCTGCCATCGATCTCTATCCCATCGACCAGTTCGACCGACGAGAAACGAATCTCGAACTCGGCCGATCCCATATTGAGTTCTGCGATTGCCGCAACGACTTCGGACGCAAACGTGCTGGCTGCGCGTTGCCGCTTTTCAGAGAGAAGAACCGCTAGATCAGCGACGCTGGCCGCCAGCACCCGTTCTTGCTCAGCCAGGTGTTCGATGTCGATGGTCTGCGTTTCAAGCTCGTAGAGTTCCGCTTCGATGTTCTCAAGGTAATTAAACAGGTCGTCAATGGTTGGTCCGTATTTGCCGGTCAGCGATCGGATCGTGTCCAGCCGGTCTTCTATGGTCTCCAATTGAGAGCGGCTAAACTGAATGTTCTCCGAGTAGTTCCGCAGCTCACCGCTCTGCTCCTCCAGGTTGTAGAGGGCTTCGCGGACGCCTTGCAGCATCGCGGTTAGCTCGGGATCGATTGCCTCAGCCTCCGCGAGTCTGGACTCTGCAATGCGCAACCCATCCAGCACGCCAGGTGGTTGATCGGAATCGGTTTCATCACCAGCAAGAAGCTGATAAGCGTCGCCAGCGGCTGAGGAGAGTTTTTCAGCGTTGAGGAGCACGCTACGCTGGATTCGAAGCTCTTCCTCCTCCCCGCGCTGAATATCCGCGTTGACAATCTCCTCCGATTGAAATCGGAGGATGTCTAGGCGCTGGGCTCGGTTGCGTTGCTCGGCGTCAAACTCCTCGAGTTGCCGTTTGCGCTCTCGCCAGCTGGTATACGCCATCGCGAATTCCCCTCGCAAGTTGAGTGTTCCGGCATAAGCATCCAGCAGATCGAGCTGTGCGCGTGGTCGCAACAACGAAAGATGGTCGCTCTGACCGTGGATATCGACGAGATGCTCGCCAATTTGTGATTGCGCCGTGGCCGTCAACGTTCTGCCGTTGACTCTGGCGGTCGATCGACCATTGGCGCTGATGTCTCTACTGAGAATCAACGGTTCGCAATCAATCACCTCGACGCCAAATCCTGAGAGGAGCGTGTGCAGTTCACCCTCCTGTTCGGGACTGATTTCGAAGACCGCTTCGATAAATGCGCTGGATTCACCGGTGCGTACGAAATCCGCCGACATTCTCGCGCCGAGCACCGCCGACAGGGCATCAAGGACAATAGACTTGCCAGCGCCGGTTTCGCCGGTCAAGGCGTTCATGCCGGGGCTGAATTTTATGGTGGTGTCGCGGATGACGGCGAAATTCCGGATCGTTAGTTCCGCGAGCATCTCGATCGCACCGGGATTCTAGCTGAGGGAGCTTCGGCGGAGAAAACCGGTCATACAGTGTATTCCGCCGCCAGCTTTGATCAATTCGTCGACCTCAACTTCGATGCACTCCACACCGTGGGCTTCATACTGCAATCGCATGCTCTCACCACCGGCAGGCATCAGGATCTTTCCTGGTTCCAGCGTGACAAAGTTGAGTGGCAGGCACCGGTGTGCTTCCTGATCGTTGAGCACCGGCAGAATGGTGTAACCGCGTTCCTCAAGCTTGCGGATGATGGGCAGCGGCGTTCGGTTCGGCCAGGCTACCGCCAGATCCCCGCTGATGATATTCAGCATTCCGTCCAGGTGCATCGCACCCCAGGGTAGCTGTACGCGGACGACTTCGCGAACACCAATCTCCAGCAACATTCGTTCGACTTGATCCGCACCGGCGGCGTTTGTTCGCAACCCCTCGGCAAGGAAGCAGAGATTCTCGTCGACCCAGATCACATCAGCGCCTTCGAAGGTCCCCGATCCATGGACGGTCATCAGAATTGGAACAGCGAGTTGGGCGAGCGCTTCGGCGACAAAACGCTCTTCTCCGGCCCGAACTGTCGAAGCCGGTCTGGTGATGATGGCGCCTTCGGGCGTCATCAGCATGAGATCGCGCATGAACATGGCGTTGGGTTTGTCCGGTCGGCTGGATTCAACGTAGTAGACCGCGACGCCGTTCGCCTCGTAGGCGTCAGCCATGGAGTCGTGCTGTTGCCGTGCGCGGTCAGGGTTGAGATCTTCACGCATCTGCATGGCTTCAAAATCTTCGATGTTATCCAATTCTGAGCCAGGTCTACGCAAGAGAACGGCATGAAGTTTTTCAAATTCCGAGGATGAACCCCAGTTGCCCCAGTGCTCCGCCAGGTCCTCGCGCAAAGGAAGCGTCCTGGGTGACCAGTTTGTTCCGCCATATGCCGCTGTAAGGGCCATCTCTGCTAACGCTCTCACGAAAAATACGGATCTTCAAACGCTGGACAATTCTACAACGGCAGCCATCGGCTACAGTGGTTCGGCGAGTTGAACGAGCATATAGTTCACACCGTTGACTTCGTGCTCGTAAATGACCTCTCCGTTTGACCTCAGCCAGTTTTCGAGCGCGAGGTCAGGGTCTTCAGCAGGCACTCGATCAGGAGATTCAACCAACCAGACCCGAGTTGCCCCGCCAAATTCAGTTCGCAAACTTTCGACCATGAGTTGCTCGGTCATCCAGGGTGCTCTGAAGGTGGGAATGGTCGCTACTCCGAGTTCGTTGAGCCTGGGTTCTCGCTGTTCGTGATAGATGTACGTTGAGAGGAGATACCCCGGGTGGATGAGGAGCACGTCCCCGGGTTCTGCCCGGCTGGCGACATCGGCGTAGGCGCTCCTCCAGTCTTCTTTTTCGGCGTTGAAGGACCTGTTGACGTCTCGAATCGAGGCCCAGCTGAAGACCAGCACCAGACCAAGAAGGAGCATCCCGGCTGGCCAGAGTTGCCGAGACTTCAAAAAAATGAAAAGTCCGGCGGCAACCAGAGTAAGAAATGCTGGAAGTGAGACGATGATGTAGCGATCGGAGAAGACGGAGTTTCTCAGTGACACGATATAGAGACCGATAACCGGCAACACCGAAAGCAGCACGAGTAATACGATCCAGAGCTTTCGCTGTTTCAACTGGATGAAAAATACAACTCCTGCACAGGCTAGGGAGACGAACAGTACTGCTCCCCAGAGTTCGATCCAGGCCTCGGTGCGGTTCACAGCGAACTTGGTAAAGACGATCCTCAATGCTTCGGTTAATGACACCGATGGCTGCCAGGTCGGCGTCTCACCACCGACAACTTTCAACGCCCACAGGGCGATCGGCAGGTATGGCAAGGTCAGCAGTGCGGCGGAAATCAACCATGCCCGCTCCCGGTCCCGCCAGACCGAGCTGGCAATCAGGACGTAGCCAGTTTGCGCGACAAAAATCAGAACTGATGCTACGTGAGTGTAAAACATGATCGTCGTGACGACCGTGTAAGCTGCCCACCAGGGCCAGCGATTCCGCTCTAGCGATTCGACGAGCAACAGGCTCGACAACAACCCAAGCAGCACGATGATCGAATACATTTTGGCTTCTTGCGAATACCAGATGTGGTACGGGGAAATAGCCAGAAGTCCGGTCGAAAACAGTGCAATTTGTGGGTTCGCTACGCGCCTTGCAAACATATACAGAACTGGTAGAGCCATTATTCCAGCAACTGCCGAAGGGAATCTGACTGCTATTTCAGAGATGCCTGCCATCCGTATCCAGATTGCCAGCATGAGGTTGTAGAGCGGTCCATTTTCGCCGACAGCGACGAACGTCTCGAAAATTTTCGAGAACGGTTGTTGAGCCCGGACGACGACATCGGCTTCGTCAAACCAGAGACTCTGCCGGTTCAACGCCGTTAACCGCAACAGTGCGCCTGCGGAAATGAATACACCTAATAGTGCATAGTGAATCTGCCACTGTGTCACCGACCAGGATTTGCCGAGGTTCTGGATAGCCGCAGGCGTTTTCATCAGGCGCGGCGACCAGATGTGATTGACCGGTACATATCGAGGTGATGTTCCGCGATGAAGCGCCATTGAAACCGCTCCGGTAGCCTGTCCGCGACCAGGTGTAGCGCGGAAGTGCGTTGAAGAGCCTTTGAGAAACCTGGAACATCTCCGGTTGGCACGGTAATTAGTTGGTTCAAACTTTGAATGTCGCCCAAACAATTCCGATCCGGATCGACTGTCACTACAACTGGCCTCCCTGTGTTGAGCGCCGCAATCATCGCGCTGCTGCGAAGGCTTGCACCGTCTGAGAAGGGGAAGGCGATGACCTGGCACCGGTTCAGCTCGTTGCTGGCCTCTTGTGGTTGGAGATAGCCCGTTTCCTGAAGCACTACTCCACGTTTCCTGGCCATAACTTCGAGTTCATCTCCCGGAACAAAACCGTGCCTGCCGGTATCCGGCTTGAGGGCGCCGACGATCTTCAGCTTTGGCCGTCGACGTTGCTCAATCATTCCGATGGCGTCTATCAACGAGAGGATTCCTTTTTCCCGAGAGGGAAAGCCGAAGTACCCGACGGTGTTACTTTTGCCTGGAGATACTGAAGAGTCTGGGGCTGGGAGGCTTGGACCGACCGGAATATCTATCGATGAGATGCCCTTGTGGCTGAGCGTCGCGCCATCTTGCGGGTTGGTCACTACGATTGCGCTGGAATTTCGCGCCATGTCGACGACGGCATGAGGCCTCAACCGGCCAGCTTTGGGAAAGAGGTAGGGTGCTCGCAGGTCGTGGAACGTTGTCACGACTGGCACTCCGGACAAGACATACCGGAACCGTGGCAAAGCATTGATGACCGGGTGCATGTTGAATGCACCGGTCTGGTACTGAATGTGGACAACGTCAACACTGCCTGCTCCCACGAGTTTTCGAATGGTGCCGACAACTTTCCAACCCCATTTCGGGACAGTGGATACTCCGCTTCCTTCACTACCCGAACATGAGAGAACGATGCTTCGAACACCCTGCGTTTGAAGTTCCCGGCGCAGCAGCTGCAGATAGTCAGCGATTCCTCCCCGCAACGGAGGATACTCGCCGGTGATAAAAAGAATGCGTAATCGTTTCATTGCCTGGCGTCAAATGCCTGCCGAATGCTTGCCGTCAAGGCTGTGAAGTAGAGGCGCACACGAGCTGCTCTCAATTCGCGCTTGTGACCGAGCGACCACTTGATGGCTTCCCGTGATAGATACGCCAGATAGTTCATCCAGACGACCAGTTGGACAAATCTGGCGTTTTGTCTGCCAAAGAGCCTTCTGTGTAGTTCGATGCGGCTTGAGTCGAACATGAGTTGTCTGGCAAGGACATTTTGACTGGTGCTTGTTCCCTGCACATGGATCACCTCTGCTTGCGGAATATAGACGATTTTCCAGCCATGTTTTTTCAGTCGATAGCACCAGTCAGTTTCCTCAGAAAACATCCTGAAGTCGGGATCAAAGCCGCCCGCTGACTCGAACGCACTCCGCCGGACGAATAGTGCCGCGCCGGTGACCCAGTCGACTTCCTGAAGTTCATGTTCGGGCTGATCTTGCATGTAGTAATGCCTCGTCCATGCATTTTGAGGTAGATATTCCTGAACAATCGAACTTTCGAACACCGGTGTGAATGGTTTCGGAAACCGTCTTCGCGACGATTGAATGCGTCCTTCCGGAAAGCGAAGTCGCGGACCTGCAATCGCCACAGATGGATATTTCTCCGCCTGCTGGAATAGGGTGGCGATGGCACCAGCCGGGACGACTGTATCCGAATTGAGAACGAACAGATAAGGCGAAGTTGACGATTCCATACCGGCATTTGCTCCTGCCCCGTAGCCCAGATTGGCCACTTCCAGCAGATGAGCTGACGGGAATCCGGCGCGCACCATAGCGCTGCTGCCGTCGCTGCTATCGCAGTCGACAACGATTATCTCCTCAAGTTCGCCAGCCGCTTTGCAGCTAAAAAGAGATTCAAGACACACTTCAAGATCAGCTCGCGTGTTGAAGTTCACGACGATAGCAGCCACCGGTAACGTCATGGCAGCTCATCAGCCGAGTGTTGTTTGCGTCGCAGATAGACAAAACACGCTTCCTCATACGCCAGCACCGCACTGAGGAATAATCCAGTAGTTCCGTCACGGTAGCCGTGCAGCTTGATCATTCGGAGAAACATCTCCCGCACTGGCATTGAAACATATGCTCTGCGAGAAGGAATCTTCGTCGACCGCTCGGCTTTGAGCCTGGTGTAGGCATGCTGCTTGGTGATGAATTCCATCCTGGTGTCATAGTTCAGGTGAATCATCGCCTGTTTCAGGGAACCCGTTGTGCCATCGAAGACGACCGTTTCATGCACTTCTTGAGATGGTTTATAGTGCGCGCGGTCAACCCTCAGCAGCCTGGCCTGAAGATCTGGCCACCACCCCCCGCCTTGCAACCATCTCCCGAAACATCGATTCCGCCTGGGTATCCAGAATCCAGCGATTTCATCGGTCGAGGAAGCTACCGAAGTGCTGATTTCCGCGGTCAATGGCGGTCGAAGTCGTTCGTCGGCATCCAGAAACAGTACCCAGGGAGTTCGGGCTAGTTGCATTGCGTGATTTCTCTGAGAGGCAAATCCAGTAAACGGCGCATGTTCTACCTGACAGCCAAATCGCCGCGCGATATCCAGCGTAGCGTCGTCAGAACCTGAATCTATCACGATGATCTGATCGGTCAGCGGCAGTGCCGATTCCAGGCAATCTTCGAGAAATCGGGCTTCGTTGAGGGTGAGGACTATCACAGTGATCTGACTGCCGCTCACGATAGCGCTGTGTCCCTATCGCGAAACGCTCTCGCAATTCTGCTATTGGACCGTCGCTGTGCGACAGTCAACGTATCGCTGGAGCGCCGGAGCGCCGTATCGACAACCAGTGATTGCAGCGAACGCTGCAACCTGCTGCTCCAACGCCAGTGATATTTTGCACGGCTGAGCCAGAGCGCTTCATTCATCGTTTCCGCAATCTGTCTGGTCGACTGACCTCCATGATGGATGACTTCCGCATCCGGAACCAACAGCCGGGTCCAACCGTGGGCATCTAGCCGTCTGGCGAGGTCAATTTCTTCGCAGTACATCCCGTAGTCTTCGTTCAGTCCTCCAACCGCTTCCAGGGCATTCCGTTTGACCATCATGGCAGCGCCCAGTGGGTAGTCGATTTCAATCGGAAGACCGGCGTTGTCAGGGTTGACGCGGCCATTGATCGTCGAATTGTAGAGACGGTCGCTTACTGGATAAAGATCGAGAATTGTGTTGACGATGCCTGGAAACCGGTAGCCGTTCGACTGAATTGACCCATCGGTATTGAGTAAACGTGGGGCGACTAAACCGATGTGCCTGCTCACGAATAATACCTGCCACATTCGATCAATTGCGCCACTGACGATCCGGGTATCGGGGTTGAGGAGCAACACAGCTTGCCCGCTGGTTGCCTGTATCCCGGCGTTGCACCCGGCTGCATACCCGGTCCCATAGCTCGTATTGATGAATGCGATGTCGTTGAATGCAGCGACACAATCCGGAGGCTGGCTTGTTTCCGGGTCAGTATCGACGACCAGAACACTCATTCTAAGGCTGGATCGTTCCCGCTCTTGATCGAGAGAGGCGAGACACGCCCGCAACAGTTCTGGCACTCGCCAGTGAACGACGATGACTGCCAGCTCGGCTATTGATTGTTGATGCTGCTGCTTATCACCGTCAGAAACCTGCATTATGTGGCATCCTAGAATCCGGCAGAGTTGAAAACTGAGGAGTTCGAAATCTGCCCGCCCAATGAGTTATTTTATAGTGAACAGGCAATATGAATTGTGCGAGTAGTCCGCAACATCGGCCTTGTGAAAAAGCGCAAACGCCGGGGTCGGATTATCGTTGCTGCCGGACTACTGCTCCTGCTGAGTTCGGCGCTTCCGCTCTTTATCGGCGGATCAGCGGTTATCATCCCGGCTTACATTGCGCTCGGGTTCGGTTTTATTCTGTTTATCATCGGCACGCAGCAAACGGCGAAATGGAGCCGTCGTCCCCGCGCTGACGAAGTGCTCGACCTGAACGCAGGCCGTCTCAACGACCGCTTTACGATGATTCACTACCCTGAGCTTGGCCGAAATTCACCCGAACATGTACTGGTGACTCCAGGTGGGGTATCGATTATCACGACCAAAGATGTAGCTGGCCGTGTGTCGTTGACCGGGGATAAGTGGCAACGGCCAGGCGCTTCGTTGATGAGGTTCTTCAATATGGGGGCTCCCCAGCTTGGTAATCCCTCACTCGAGAATGAGATGGAGCTTGACAGGGTCGAAGCTGTTTTTGACGCGGAAGATCTTCCAGGTGATCTTGAGGGTGTGATCGTGTTTTTGCAGGATAGCGCTGAGATTGTCATGAAGGATCCGGAGATTGACGTCATTCACGTGAGCGAGTTACAGGATTATGCCCGGGAGTTGGGATCTGACGTCCATTTGTCGACAACAGACCGATCCCGCATCGTGGACGCGTTATCACGGGGGACGGATATCGAAGTCGATGCAGCTACAACGAGCCGGACACGGAAGAAAATTAAAGTATCGTCGTGAGTGAAAACACGGCCAGCCAAAAGTGGGGTATCTACGGGCATCACGAGGTAATCTCACGACTTCAGACGGATGTCATGTCAGAATCCCCGGCCCATGCCTATCTCTTTGCCGGTCCCGAGGGCGTTGGCAGAACAACCACCGCGCTGGCGTTTGCCAGGGCATTGAATTGTGAACGGGACCTGGCTGATCGGCCTTGTGGAGAATGTCGGAGTTGTCGCTCGATCAACAAAACCCGGCAGCATCACCGGCATCCTGATGTCACTATTGCCGATCTGGAGTGGCAGCACGATATGTTCGGCGGCTCCGGCAATGCGCGCCAGCAGTTTTCCATCGAGGCGGTCCGCTGGCTCCGGCAGAACATCGGAACCCGTCCGGTTGCCGGACGCTGGAAAATCCAGATTATCGACGACGCAGATCGGTTTTCCGATGTTGCGCCTGACGCCTTTCTCAAGACGCTCGAAGAACCTCCACCCTATGCAGTGATTATTCTGATTGCAAACAGCCCAGAGTCTGTTGCAGAGACCGTTCGATCTCGATGCCGGCTGATTTCTTTTGGTCTGGTCTCAGATTCCGATATTCATGCCACATTAACCGATCGTGACCTGCCTTCGGATGAGGCGGAACGGTACGTCCAGATAGCTGGCGGTCACATCGCGAAAGCAATTTCACTGGTTGGCAATGAGAAGGCGATGCAGCAACGGATTGAACGAATCAACGAAGCCTTCGAGCACGTTACCGTCAGAATCGAACGGTTGCGTATTGCGGGAGCCATCGCCACCAATCACACGCGAAATCGCGACAGAACGTTTGCGTTGTTGGACACTTATGCCGGAATCTGGCGCGATGCGCTCCTTCTCCGTTCCGGTCTCTCGAATCAACTGACATATCCTGAAGTCCGGACCGGTCTCGAAACGTACATCCAGGAGATCGACACTCGCGATCTCTATCGAGCTTTGAAGGCTACTCAGCGGTGCATGACGGATCTTGAGTCAAATTTTCAGGCGCGCATCGCCTTGCAAGCTATGGTCATGCAGTGGCCTGCCTAGGCACTGGAACTTGATTGTTCATCCGGGCATTCCGGCACGGACGTTGCAAGATACATGAGTCGATGCGGCAGGAAAGTTAACGCTGTGGAGGTCGGCACTATCCTGGTCAACTTGAGAACAAACAGCCCAATTGGATGCCATCGGTGACTGCTCGATGAATGGTGAGGTAGCAATCGCCGGGGTTATGTTCGTGAACTCAAGCCGGACATACTTTGTCGACGCTGGAAAACATCAGTTGGCTGCCGGGGACAAGGTACTCATCCAGCTTGATCAGGAAACCGTAGTTGGCGAGGTGGTGATAGCTCCGAATCAGGTCGTTGCATCAGCAGTTGAGGGTCAGCTCTGGCCGATTGTAAGGACAGCAACATCTTCAGACATCGAATTCTTCTCGCAACTTGGTCCGAGTGATGAGACCACAGTACTGCTCGGCGGCCTGGGACGCGATAACACACCGCTTTGTTACAAAACAGTGACGATGGATTTCGTCGCTGCGACAACGTGGCAACAACATGAGCCAGACGACCAAGCTACCTGCGAGCGCGGCGCTTGCGACAAAGCGACGTTTCAGTACACCGAGCGCGGCTCCACCACTTCGTCATACTGCGCGTACCCGCGTCTGGCGCAGAAGGTGAACACTCCTGAAGGAGCAGGCGTCGTCAAATCCATCAGTATCTTTCACGAGAAAATAACTGTGGAGCTTCAAGACGGCGTCGTTGTTGAGCTTTCAGTGACGCAGTGTTCTAAACTGGCCAATGAGCAGAACTGATAGCACAGAAACACAGTACTGAACATTCAAATTGAGGTCGGCGTTGAGAGGCAAGTCAGTCCGGTACGATGGCTGATGGAAAGAACTCTCTACCCAGTTGCGGACCAGCCGGAAAATCGAAAGGAAGTAGCCTGCGTGTGGCAGATTGACGCGAATTCGCTGGAAAGCATCGCAATCGGAGCCGGGATACTTGGAACTGGAGGCGGTGGGAACCCCTACCTCGGCAAACTCCAGGTTCGCAGGCAACTGGATTCCAACGCGGACATTGTCGTCGTGTCGTTGGCCGAGGTTCCTGACAGTGCTGTCGTCACGACGGTCGGGGCGATGGGCGCGCCGGTGGTAAGCGTGGAACGCATCTCCCGGGGCGACGAGGCGCTTGTTGCCATGCGGGCGTTGGAACAACATATCGGCACACCGATTACGCACCTTATCCCGGGCGAGATCGGTGGCTCCAATGCCATGCTGCCTATGGTCATCTCGGCCATGACTGGTCTGCCATTGATCGATGGCGACGGAATGGGACGGGCATTTCCCGAATTGCAGATGGATACTTTCATGATCTACGGGGTTCCTGCCGCGCCTGCCGCCATTGCGGATGTGCACCACTCGGCAGTCGTCTGGTCAAGTATCCGGGATGCAGAATCGCTCGAACGACAGGCTCGCGCGCTTACCATCCAGATGGGTGGATCAGCCGGGTTGGCGTTTCCGGTGCTAGGTGGCGCGCAGGTGAAAGAGCTTGCCATTCCGGAAACGATCTCGTTCGCGCGGGCGATCGGGGATGCCGTCCGCAAAGCAAGGTCCGATCACGAGAACCCGGTTGAAGCGATACAGTCAATCTGCGATGCGCGGCTGCTGTTCTCAGGAAAGATCGTTGACGTCGAACGGAGGATGGCGGCTGGATTTTCTCGCGGCAACCTGACGCTCGAAGTGCTGGCAGAGCAGCGCAGCCGGCGGATAACGATTGAGTTTCAGAATGAGAATCTAATTGTGATGGAAGATCAGGTGCTCGCCTCAGTACCCGATCTCATCTGCATCGTCGATCAGGATACCGCCGAACCGGTGACAACTGAGTTGCTACGCTACGGACTGCGTGTATCGGTGCTGCTTATGCCGGCCCCCGATCTGCTGAAAACGGCAGCAGCTCTAAAGGTTGTCGGACCGGAAGCATTTGGATACGACCAGATCACCTACCGGCCAATGGAAGGTGTTTACGGCTTGAAGGCAGATTAAGCTGCGGCGCTTCGAATCATCATTTGCAAAAAAATGATGATGAAGAGGGCGACCAGAGGAGAAAAGTCAATCATGCCAGTTCTGGGCATAACTGAGCGAATCGGCGCGATGAATGGTTCAGTGATCTGAATGAGGATTTGTGAGATCGGATTTTGCCCGGTTCGATCAAACCAGGACAGTAGTGCCCGGCCAATGATGGCAAACTGCAAAATCGTTAGCATGAATAGAATTAGACTGGCAAATTCTGCCGGCAAGACGGTCCCGTTACTTCGTACGTTTGTCAAAATCAAAAACGGCGGCGCAAATAAACCATTTCCCCGCCAGATATACCTGAAATCATAGCAGAATAGATGTCTGCTTACTCGTGAATAGAGTAGATTGAAAAACATAGATTGGGAAAAACAATGGGTTCGGCTGCGGGATATGTGGTCGTTGATATTTGGCGCGCGAAACCAGGAAAGAAGGCTGAGGTAGACGCCGTCTTAGCCGATGCCGGTGTCCAGTTTCGCCAGGTTCCAGGCATTGTCTCCGTCGACTACGCCCGGCTCGACGGAGAAACTGACATGTATCTGGTCATCTTTCGCTATGAAAATAGAGAAGCCCGAGAAGCATTCGCTGAAACAGAGCTTCTCAAATCAACGATGTTAACGCTCCGTCAGCTTTGGGATCTTGAAAGCCCGATTTACAAAGGGGAAAATGCGGGATTCTAGCGGCG
>CAZNYB010000020.1:0-52079 GCA_964577155.1 uncultured Thermomicrobiales bacterium
GCCGGGCCGGACATGACCGTATGCACGGCGAGATCGTTAACGGCGCTGGCGGCCATCATCCCGCCATTGCCTTGCATGACCAGCAGTTCTGAAGACAGGCCGTCAGCTTTAAGTTGATCGTTGAGACGGCTGATGTACGGGGTGATGATCGGTTGCAACATCCCGTTCAACGCCGCCGTGGAGCCACGCTCGAATTCCCGAAACTCGGTCATTATCCGCGAACCGACCGTGATGTATTCATTGTGCCAGTGCTGCCGGGCAATCCGCTCAGCCTCAAGCTCGTGCGCGGGATTGGCGTAGGAATGGAGGAAATGGATGACAAGCGCTTCCGCGCCCATCTCCCGCAACTGGATGACTGCTTGGCGAACTTCCTCGGAATCCAGAGCCGTGATGACGTTCCCTTCGACATCCAACCGTTCGGTAACTTCTAGCCGGAGTTCTCGGGGGATTAGCGCTTCAAAGCTGCCGGTGAGACCGTAGGCATGTGGGCGAGTTCGCCGGCCAAGCTCCAGAATATCCCGGAATCCGCGCGTGGTTATCAGGCCGCAACGCGCTCCACGGCGTTCGAGGATCGCGTTTGTTCCGACAGTCGTTCCATGGGTGATCGTTGCGATGTCTGCGGGGACAACCTTAAGGGCATTCAACCCGGCCATGAACCCAATCGCCTGGTCATCCACGGTTGTCGGCACTTTGGCAATAGCGAACGCGCCTCGTTCTTCATCAAGGAGCATCAGATCAGTGAAGGTTCCGCCAACATCCACCCCGACAATGATTCGACTCATAAATAACGCCTCATCCTCAGCCTCGATCAGTCATTTCTGCGGAGTTGCACACCTGTTCCTGCCTTGCAGACGCTGCATATCTCTGAAGAATAGCCTGACTCGACGGTTTTTGCTGAGTAACTTCACAACAACGGACGATCGACCTGACAGAGCGATTTCCGATCGCGACATGCCAGATTCGGCGTCATCCACCCGAATGAGCGGAATAATCCAGGCGTGTGCTAAGGACGTGTTAGTCCTTATTGGCATCATTATCTCCATGGCCGCAAAAACAATGGGGCGTTGAAGACTAACTTGACTATCTACAACAAAGCGGCTACTCTAGAACTTACTAATGATATCCGTCTAATTTAACAGTGCCCTCATTAGTAAGGAGAGCGACTTATGGCCAAGGTGCGGACTCCCACCGAATACCAGCTTGTTGCCGCACGCATCGCCTCGCGCGCGAGTAAAGACCGGCAATTTCGTGAGAGGATCACCCGGGACCCTGTCCGAACCCTCAAGCAGCTCGGCATTGGACAAGATGCCGTCCGCGAATTGATCATGGAGGAGCAAGGACTTCGCGATCGATTCGCAAGCAGCGCAGCAAGCCTTTCCTGCGAAGTCGTTTCGTGTATCTGCACCAGTTCCTGCTGCTTGTCGTGCTGGGTCACGACAGGTTTAGGTGGCGGGAGTTTCACGTTTGGCGAAAGCGATCCTGGCATTCCCGTCTCTCCTGAGCGGGCAAAGCTGTTGACTCGCCTGGTCGAGCGAGGCCACATCGTTGTTCCCAGAGATGTCTGATTTTTCAGAGCCTGAGGCGGCGACAAGAATCAGGCTCATACTTACCTCCGTCTAACCTCTGTGCTAGCAGATTAAATGTACAGACCGTTGCTGGAAGAAACTGGCTTTTCACCGGATGAGGTCGTTGAAATCGGCTTCAAGCCAGTCTGGTGGCTGAGTGTCGGCCAGGTCAATCGCCGCCAAGGCTGGAAGCTTCATGTTTCCAGCCGGGCAGACCGCACCGAGGATCTTTTTCGCCAGATACTCCCTCTTTTTCGAGCACAAAACACGTCGTTCAAGATCGCGGCGTCTCCAGAGATCGTGGAGTTGATCGATCGAGGTCAGTCTGGCGCACTGCAGGTTGGAAAGCTGGTCACAATCTACCCGGCGGATGACACCGAATACCTGCGGTTAGGTAATCAGCTCGTCGACCTGCTGGAGGGCCACCCTGGGCCGATCATCGAACACGAACTCCGTCTGGACCCACATGCGCCGGTCTACACTCGCTACGGTTCCTTCGCAATCCAACCGGAGCAGACGAAACTCGGATTGTTCGTATATATGATCGAGGATGGAGACGGCGAACTCTTGCCGGACAGCCGTTCGGTGAGTCTCCATGAAGTGCTGAATCTACGCTGCCCGTATCCTTCCGCGGCTGAACCGGCGCTTGACCCGATAATCGATGACCGGTTCCTGATCGTTGGAACGCTCGCGGAAAAACTCACCAGCACAGTGGTGGTTAGCGTCGACCTGGCGGAAAACGAACCATGTGTCCTGAAAATCGCCAGGCGGCACATGGCGCTCGACGACCTCAGCCGGGATGCCGTCGATCGGCTCTTCCACGAATGGACGCTGTTGAAGCAACTCCAGCACATCCCGGCGGTCCCGAGGTCGATTGCCTGGTACGAAGACGAAGACCGGGCAATGCTAGCCATGGAAAATATCGAAGGGTTGACGCTGGAACAAGAGCTGGCTGCGACGGTATCGAACGGTGAGAAAAACCTATCGATAGCCATGCTAACGGTTGATCTCTGCCGCATTATCAAGGAGGTACATGCAGCAGGTATCGTGCTCGTCGACCTGACTCCAGCCAACATCATCATCAGTCCGGCAGATGAAATGCGAGTGATCGACTTCGGCGCGGCTACGCAGCCGGGCAACGAGAAGCTCCTGAAGTACGGGACCAACGGCTATACCTCGCCTCGAATTCTTGAAGGCGAGGGACCAGGTTTCGATGATGATCTGTACTCGCTGGCGGCGATCGTCTACCGGCTCGTGACAGACATCGAATTGAACAGCGTCCCCGGTCACGATCACCTGCTTCGAAGCGGAACGATGCTCTACAGACCATGGGACAGCATCGTATCGCTACTGGTAAACGCAACTGCAGCAAACTGTTCTGACACACTGAACGAAGTAGAAGACCGGTTACTGGCACTTCTCCAGCCGACAGTTGGTCATCCAGAGAAGTTATTCGGAAAACAGGCTGAACCAGCCATTCTCACCACTTCAACTGCCGGGACAGCCTCCGGTGACCTGGTAAAACTTGTCGAGAGTCTTGGCCTGTCGCTGCTATCGCTCGCGGACAGGTCCGGTCGAAGTCCAAGAATGTGGACAAGTCAGCATCCTTCGACACGTGGCGAACAGTACAGAGATTTCTATATGGGCGACAGTGGCATTGCTTATAGTCTGCTGCGTATCGGCCTGGTCACCGAACGGTTGGACATGCTTGAGGTCGCGGTAGAAGCCGCTGAGATGTTGTGGCTGAGTCGAGATGCACAGCGTACAACTCTACCCGGACTGTTTATAGGCGATGCTGGAACAGGGCTGTTATTTCTTACCCTGGGTGAATTGCTCGGGGATCCAGGCTGGTTAGAACGAGCTCTCAAGATTTCTCAGGAGCTAGCCGAACTGGACTTTGACTCCCCTGATCTGATTCATGGAACCGCCGGTCGGGGTCTCTTTCACCTCTGGGCGGATCGATATTCCCAGGATCAGACGCACTTCGAGTCCGCCTGTCGCGCAGCGCGCGTTCTCATCGAAACACAGGAGAGGTCCGAGTCGGGGCTGCTCTGGCGGATCCCTGATGGCTATGCAGGGTTGACCGGAGCTACCTATCTCGGTTTCGCTCACGGCATCGCCGGTATCGGGTATTTCCTGGCCGAACTGGCTGCAACTGGTCGAGCAGAGTGGGCCGCTCCTGTGGTCCATGAGATTGCGGATTCACTTTCAAACTACGCCGAACAGCAATCATCTGGAGCGGTAGACTGGCCAGATGCTCCAGGAGGAACGCCCCGCAACGGAGTCTGGTGTCACGGTTCGGCAGGCATTTCCCTGTTCTATCTGAAAGCGCATCAAGCGACCGGTCGCACGTCTTATGTAGAACACGCTATCGATGCAGCACAAAGCGCGCTAATTCATGCTCACCGGATAGGACCCAGCCAGTGCCATGGACTGGCTGGACTGATCGAAGTGTTTCTTGAGCTATATCTGGAGACTGGCGAACAGGAGTTTCTCCAGTTTGCTCAAATTGTCGGCCAGCATCTCCAATCGGCATTCGTCGTTGACAGCGTGGATGGCGCAATGATTTGTGCTGAACGACAGGACATTCTGACTGCGGAATTTATGGTCGGCTCGTCAGGCGCAGCCGCTGCGCTTGCCCGCCTGTGTCAACCGGAGCGTTTCGGCTATTTCCTCCAGCCGCCCAGCACAGCATTCCGCGCTCACCACCTGGTGTAACACGTACTTTCAACCCGACATGGATTTGTAGCGAACGATCGGGGACTGTCGCACACCCACAGCATCTTTCCCTGTCAAGCCATACAGGCTGTGAGTGTTAACAAGTGCTGTTACGAATCCAGTTGGCGCGCCCATTGCCACAGGTCAGAAACCGGGGGCTCGTAAGCGTCAACAAACTCCAGCATCACAATACAGTCCTGCCAGTCATTGCTTGCGGAACCAATTGCATGCACAACGGGGTCATTGGCCAATGCGCGTTCCGTCTTCACTGTGAGAACGGCCATGTCCATTGATCCGCCGGGGTTGCGCGAGGCATCTGGACACTCGACAGGCTGAACCTTGACGGCATAATTCCCGTCTGGTGGCAAATACAGGCGCCGGGGAACAAACATTTGGTAATGCACGAGCGTTGAATCTTCCTGTAGCGTTCGACCAGCGACATATGCTGGCAAACGGTAGCGCCTGCCCAGCACCTCGGCTACGGACGCCAGATCGTTCGCAAGAAAGTGGCGTTGCAGATCACGATCGTCAGGTAATCCGTTGTCCTGATCGATAATGCCAACGTGAAAGCCAAGATCAGCTCCGATCTGCTGAACGTTCTCCAATCGCCCCTCTGGACCTCGCCCTACGGTGGCGTTCGACCCGAGCCACAACTCACGGATTGGGACGCGGGTGGACAGACCATGCAGGAATTGCGACGCTGGCATCCCGGCTAGCTGTTTCGTAAATGAGATCAGCCCAACGTGCTGAATACCGGTGGCTCGGATGAGCTGAATCGTTTCATCCTGAGCTGAAAAGTATGGACGTAGATGTACCTCGCCGATTGTCTCCACCGGACGCGGACGGAAAACGATTGCCGCTGACCGCGCCGCCAGCGTCGTCGATCGCAACACGATATGCCTGAGAATTGCCTGGTGTCCAGCATGAACCCCGTCAAAGACGCCGAAGGTGAGAACGACGCCGCCGTTTTTCTCCAGGACCGATGCCGGGGGAAGTCTCTGGACCCTCACTGCTTCGATGGCCGGGTGCGACATAGAGAGCTTTCATGCAGTTAGTTTCTTACTACCATTCTGGTATCTTTCATGATACTACGGTCAACCAGGGAACGGTTCAAATGCCTTCCATGCAGCCCGTTCTCTGGAGGGGTGGTCGTTTAACCTCGCCCGGACCTGGCTTGTTTCACTGCGCCATGTTCAGATCGCCTGCGATGAATAATGTTTTTCGCAGCATGTTCAGGAAAGAAGATCAACAGCGGCTACCAGTAAAAATCCCTCTCCCGGTTACCCGGGAGAGGGATTGAGTTCGAGGGATCTTACTTCGCAGCCGCGTACCGGCTAGCCACTTCGTCCCAGTTCACAACATTCCACCAGGCTTCGAGATAGGCCGGGCGGGCGTTCTGGTACTTGAGGTAGTAGGCGTGTTCCCAGACATCGACGCCCAAAATCGGCGTCTTCCCTGACGAGAGCGGACTATCCTGGTTTGCGGTAGCCATTACTTCCAGCCCGCCATCACTGTTGACGACCAGCCAGGACCAACCGCTGCCAAACTGTCCCGCGCCTGCAGCATTCATCTTGCTCTTCAGTTCGTCGAGACTGCCGAATGTCGAATTGATCGCTGCGCCAAGCTCGCCACCAGGCTCGCCGCCGCCGTTTGGACCCATGATCGTCCAGAACAGGCTATGATTGGCGTGGCCGCCGCCATTGTTGCGAACCGCGGTGCGGATATTCTCCGGCACAGCGTTGAGATCCGCAATCAGGTCTTCGACACTCTTCGACGCGAGCGCATCGTGACCTTCCAGCGCCCCGTTCAGGTTTGAAACGTAGGCAGCATGATGGCGGTCGTGATGGATCTCCATCGTCGTCGCATCAATCGTTGGCTCAAGCGCGTCAAACGCATATGGCAATGCTGGTACTTCGTATGCCATGTGTAGTATTCCTCCCTGTAACAATCAACAAACGAAACTTCGTTTATGTCCCCGGTCCCGCAAGTCGCCTGCTGGACGAATTCTTCGCAGACCGGACACGACACACTCTAGAATAGCCCAGAGCATGGCAAGGCGCAATGCGAAATATCGCGTAATTCTCGGATTTTCAGCTGCGGCGATTCCGAAATCCGGCGAAGCGGCTCGGTCGAGGCGTCCGGGAGACCAGATTCAGCTCGTAGGCCTCTTCGAGAATCGGTTGTAGTGTCAGGATAAAGCTGCTCAGCCGATCAGCCAGCCGATTCGCGAAGCGAGGATCAAGCGGTTCAATGTCGTGCAACTCGTAAAGATGTCCCCATGACTTCGTCCACTGCTCAAGTTCTACCTGCTCGCCGAGGATATCTTTGATCTCCAGAATGTAGGCGTCAAAGTAATCGATCAGCTGCTCTGTGCTTTTCGGTCCGTCTTCGAAGTGAAGGCCGACTTCGACTTTACCGTTTTCACGGCTGATCCAGACCTCGTAGTGCACTCGATAATTTTGACCGTAATGCACTTTCAGCAAATTCATGGTCAGGCGCGAATCAAGCTCTCCCGTTCCAGCTGGCAGGCGATCACCGGTCAGGTTGAGTACCAGGGCAAAGAAGTCGCGTCGTTTGAGCGTCGTCGACGCTTTTGGTTGGGCGGTACGGTTGCTCACGTGCATACCCTCCGGGAGAATCATACGCGGGAATGTCGGTCATGCCGTAGCCAACACATTCAGGTGTTCGAGTCAACGACCGGCTGGCGCCTTTCTGGGTAACAGATTATCAAGTACGCTTCACAACAATGAGCAATGAGCTATTTGCGTTTCAAAGCGTCGGTATCTGCTAAAAACCGATAAAGAGGAGCGAGGTCAAATGAGCGGAAAACCAGCCCACGATCTGTACCTTGAGGAGCACTTCGACCGGCATCTCTCGGAACTCTTCGAGCTGCTGAGGATACCGAGCGTCAGTTCGTTGCCGGAATACGCCGATGACATGGATCGAGCCGCGAACTGGGTTGCCGACAAGCTGCGCGCTATCGGGGTTCCTCGGGTTGAAATTCTTGAAACGGCCGGGAACGATCTGGTGTTCGGCGAATGGATTGTCGACGAATCGAAACCGACCGCTCTCATTTACGGTCACTACGATGTCCAGCCACCGGATCCGCTCGATCTCTGGGAATCACCGCCGTTTGAGCCGGAAGTACGTGATGGCCGGATCTGGGCGCGAGGCGCAAGCGACGACAAGGGAAACCTCTTCACCTCGCTTATGGGGCTGGAAGCGTTGATCGCCACACAGGGAGAACCACCGATCAACCTGAAATTCAGCTTCGAAGGCGAAGAGGAGATCGGGTCGCCAAACTTGCCGTCGTTCGTCGCCGAAAACACGGAGCTACTGGCCTGCGATTTCGTTATCAGCGCCGATGGCGGCATGTATAGCGCGGACACGCCGTCTCTGACGCTTGGAACCAAAGGCATCACCGGTTGCCAGGTGAATATCCGGACAGCCAGCACCGATATGCATTCGGGGATGTACGGAGCAACCGTGCCGAACGCAGTGCGGGCGGCAGCTCAGCTGGCGGCTTCGTTCCACGATGAAGACAACCGGGTTACCGTCGAAGGCTTTTATGACGATGTCGTTGACCTGACCGACGAGGTCAGATCGGACTTCGCCGAGGTGCCCTTCGACCGTGACGGGTATCTCGAAGCCATCGGCGCAACCGGGTTTGTCGGCGAGGCCGGTTACACACCGATCGAGCGGAGTTGGGGTCGGCCTACGCTGGACCTCAACGGCATCTGGGGTGGCTTCCAGGGGCCAGGGGTCAAAACGGTGACGCCATGTGAAGCACACTTCAAGATCACCTGCCGTCTTGTCGCTGATCAGGATCCGGAAAAAATCGTCGATCTGATCGAGAAACACTGCCAGGCACATGCGCCAGCCGGCGCAACGGTCACCATAGAGCGGGGCATTGGTGGCGGTTCGCGCGCCTTCAGCGTCAGCCGTGACCATCCGGCGATTGTCGCCGCCGCCGAGGTGCTCGGCGACCTCTATGACCGCGATCCGTATCTGATACGGCTCGGCGGGACACTGCCGATTGCCGCCAGCTATCAGGAAGAGCTTGGAGCGGACATGATCTTCTATGCCTGGGGATTGCCGGACAGTCGAGTTCACGCGCCGAATGAAAATCAGACGCTCGAATCACTCCGGATCGCACCGAGAGCCTACTGTCTCTTCCTCAACCGGCTGGGCGAGTTGAGCGCTAGCGACTTCGACTAGCACATTGCCTGTGGAGTACTAGATTGACACTGCCAAAACTGTTGGTGAGTGACTTCGCCGGGACCGTCTTCAAGGATGACGGAGCGGTGCTTGAGGCTTATCGCACCGCGCTGTCATCCCAGCAGCTATCCTTCACCGACGATGAACTTCGCCAATGGCGAGGCGCAAACAAACTGACGGTGTTGCGGGAATTCGCAGCCCGGGAATACCCTGACGAGGAAGCCGAACGAGTTGCCAGGAAGGCGTTGGAGTCCTTTGAGCATGCGCTGGAGGACTCCTATCGTTCGAGCCCGGTAGCCGAAGTGCCTGGCGCGGAGGAGACGATTGGCTGGCTGGGCACCCGTGGTTGCGCAGTGGCGTTGACGACCGGACTGCCCAGATCGCTGGTTGGATTGCTGCTCGCACGTCTTGGGTGGCAGGGGCTGTTTGACGCGGTCATCACCGGAGATGACGTCACGGCCGGTCGCCCGGCTCCATTTCTGATCTACCGGGCGATGCAGGAACTTGAGGTTCATGACGTCCGGCTGGTCGCGGTAATCGGCGACACGCCGCTTGATCTGGCGGCTGGAATGAATGCCCGGGCTGGCTGGGTTATCGGCGTCCTCAGCGGCGCGCACACATTGGATACACTTGGAAGCGCTGCTCATACCCATCTGATCCCATCTATCGCGAATCTCCCGTCGGTATTTATGTGCCCTGAACCGGCGCCGCTGAAGGCATCTGCCGATGTCTAAAGCGGACAACTTGGCAACTCTAGAGCAGTCTGAACAACCCGCCAGGTTGGTTATCATTCAGGGAAGAAAGTGAAGCGCCGGTGAGTGTGCAAGCGGTCGCGCTTGATCTGCCGGTATCTTCCAGGCAGATGGAAAGGAATGCCACATGGCTGAATCGCCACGTACCGTCGGCGAACTCGTAGCCGACGCCAAACAGCAAATCGAAAATCTGACTATCGAAGAGGCCAGCGCTGAAATAGAAAACAACGACGAGGTGTTGCTCGTCGATATTCGGGAACGGGGCGAGCAGTACCGGTTAGGCACGATCCCCGGCGCGATGTACGCCCCGCGTGGCATGATCGAGTTCTGGGCCTGCTCTACCAGTCCCTACTACAAGGGGGAGTTCGAACCGAACCGGCGGACGATCCTCTTCTGTGCGGCGGGTTCACGTTCGGCGCTGGCAACGGTTGCCCTTCAGGAACTGGGATTCACCAACGTTGCCCATATCGAAGGTGGCTACACCGCCTGGAAGGATGCCGGGCTACCGACGGAAACGCTGGAACGATAGCAGCTTATACTGATGGCGCAGCGCCACGCAGGAACTGATCCACGACCGTTTCTATGTACTCGGTGGTGATTGGCTGACCGACAACAAGTTTGCGGAAAAAAAGTGGACCAATGATCAACGTTACGGCATCTTCAGCTCGCAAGTCCGGACGAATCTCTCCGGTTGCAGCCGCGGTTTCAAGCATCTGGATCACTGGCGCTGCTCGCATCTCGTGGATCTCCCGTACATACCGAGCAACTTCCTCGCTATGATCTGCCAGATCCAGCACTGTTGCGAAGACCTGCTCCACCGGAACATCGCCATGCAGCCGGTTACCTTCTTCGAGATAGGTCACGAGATCCTGATGAAGATTGCCAGTAGGGACGAACTCAATATCAGGCACGCATGACTGGATCGTCGCCAGCAGGAGCCGGTTTTGGTCTGGCCAGTGCCGGTAGATGGTCGTTCGGGCAACTCCGGTGATGTCCGCAAGCCGAACGGCGGTGACCGCCTCCCGGCCTTCCTGGATTAGCAGTTCCCGTGCCGCTTCCAGCACGACTTCACGTGTATGGATAATTCGAGGATCGAGCTGTTCGACAGATTCATTCGATCTCATACATCGAGTCGCCCGTTGCATCCCTTCTCGTACTCGTCAGCCTGGAAAACCTATTTGCGATACATTTTGTAGTGTAGTACTATCACATGTGCTGCAGTACTACAGATTGTAGCATATATCAGAAATAGCGCGGCAACAAGACGTATGAGCTGAGTAAGGATTGAATCAATATGTCAGGGGATCCCGGGAACAAACTTGCTAACGAAGGCTGGCTCAAACGCTGGAGCAGGTTTGCAGTTCACCATCGCTGGTTCGTCCTGCTGGGTTGGGTGCTGGTCGTCGTCCTGGCGGCCGGACTCAACTTCACCGTTGGGGCTGGGTTTGCAAACAATTTTGTGATGCCAGGCACCGAATCCCAGGATGCGCGAGATGTGCTCGAAGCATCGTTTCCCAGTCACGCCGGTGATACTGCCGTCATCGTCTTTCAGAGCGAGCAGGGAATAAACGATCCAGCCATTCAGCAGGAGATTGAAACCGCACTGGCCGAAGTGGCGACCCTGCCACAGGTTGCAGGCGTCGTTTCACCATTTGATAACCCGGCTCAGATCTCCGCCGATGGAACGGTTGCCTATGCCGACGTTCAGTACAGCGTTCAGGGGTTGGAAGTAGATACCGCTTCGGCTGAGGCGCTCTATGAGGTCGTCGACGCGACGAATTCAGCGTCGCTCAGGGTAGAAGTTGGTGGTCAGGTTGTTCTTGCGACCGAGACCGAGCCCGGCGGCGCGGCAGAAGCGGTCGGTTTCATCCTGGCCCTGTTCATTCTGATCGTCGCCTTCGGGTCAATTATCGCAGCCGGGATGCCGCTGATCACGGCGCTCTTTGGTCTTGCCGTCGGCATCATGCTCGTCGGCGTGTCCACTGTCTTTTTTGACATTCCCACCTTTACGCCGATTCTCCTGTCGATGATCGGCATTGGTGTCGGGATCGATTACTCACTCTTCATCATTACCCGCTACCGTGAGAATTTACGCCATGGTCAGCAATGGGAGGATGCGATCGCCAGCGCCATGGATACGGCAGGCCGGGCTGTAATCTTTGCTGGCACAGTCGTGGTGATCGCGATGACCGGGCTGGTGGCCATCCAGATTCCGCTCTTTACCGCCATTGGCGTTTCCGCCAGCATCATTGTCGCTGTCGCCATTGCCATCGCCGTCACCATGGTCCCGGCTCTGCTTGGATTTGCCCGCGATCGCATCGACAAATGGTCGGTTCCATACGTCTCGAAAAAAGAATCTGGCGCCGAGGACTCCATCGGTTTCCGGCTCGCGCGCCGCATCCAGCAACACCCTGTTGTCTGGGCGATCGGCGCGGCGACTATTCTGCTGCTGCTGGCGGCCCCACTGCTCAATGTGAATCTTGGATTCTCCGACGCTGGCACAGGTTCGGAAGATTTGAGAAGCAGGCGTGCCTACGACCTGCTGGCTGAAGGATTTGGACCAGGATTCAATGGCACCTTCGTGGTGGTGGCGCAAGATGAAGCCGGTCTTGATCAGCAGGTTGTCAGCAAACTCCACGACGACATTCAAGCCGCCGACGGCGTCACGGCTGTCTCTCCCCCGGTTCCCAATGACGATGGCACGGTCATGGTCATGTCGGTGATCCCATCAACGTCACCACAGGACGATGCAACGACAGCCACCGTGAAATCACTTCGCAACGACATTATCCCAGAGTCGTTAGCTGGCACGGATACCGTGGCAATGGTCGCGGGCGCTTCCGCTGTCGTGATCGACATCAATGATGTCATCATCGAGCGAATGCCCTACTTCATGCTTATCGTCATTGGCCTGAGCATGGTGCTGCTGATGGTGGTGTTCAGATCGCTGCTGATCCCGGTCAAAGCAGCGTTGATGAACTTGCTGGCGATTGGCGCGGCGCTTGGGGTAGTCGTCATGGTCTTCCAGTGGGGCTGGGGTCTCAGCCTGCTGAACGTCGATCAGACCGGACCGATCGAGAGCTTCATGCCGATTATGCTATTCGCGATACTTTTCGGCCTGTCGATGGACTACGAGGTCTTTCTGATGAGCCGTATCCATGAGAATTATGTCCACACCGGAGACAATAGCTATTCGGTGCAACACGGGCTAGGAGCGACTTCCCGGGTCATTGCGGCTGCGGCGGCGATCATGGTCACGGTTTTCCTGAGTTTCGCCATTCTTGGCGGCAATCGCGAAGCGAGTATGTTTGGCCTCGGTCTGGCCGTCGCGATCTTCGTCGACGCTACCCTGATTCGCATGATACTGGTGCCTGCGTTGATGGAGCTGGCCGGTGAGTGGAACTGGTGGATTCCGAAGTGGCTGGACCGCATCATGCCGACTATCAATGTCGAAGGCGACGAAGGCACTCCAGCTGACCCCGAAACAGCGCTTGAACCGGCTGGCGACTAGAGCGGGTATATATTAACCAACCGGAATTTGTAGGGCGAACCCCGTGTTCGCCCTACTGATGAATCGACTCAGCCCCAGGAGCAACTATGAGCGTCCGAGGCGGCACGTTTCTACGTAACCTTCAGCGATCCAGACCGGTGGTCCGCCCTGTTCCTCATCGACGATGAGATAGAGCGTTCCGGTAGATTCTTCGGCATCGGTCTGCCCGGCATCGCGCCACCAGCCAAGGGCAATCGCCTGACCGGCTATTGTCCCTACACCGTCAGCCCGTGGAACACCGGTCTGCACCCAGAGATAATGCGTTATCGGAACCGCGAAGTCCGCATGATGTTCCACACCAGTCAATTTAGCCATTTAGAATGACGTCCCGCATCACCTCTAAGGCCACATCAATGTCGTCGCGGGTAATGTCTAAGTGCGTTACCGCGCGCATGCCAACCCCGAAACCGCCCACTCGAACACCCCGGCTCTTCGCTGCATCACTGATCTCCTGACCGGTGCGGCCAGTCTCGGCGACTCCAAATCGGACAATGTTCGTCTCGATATGGTCTGGATCGAGGTCGATGCCCGGCAACTCCGCCAGCCCCTCCGCCAGCACCTTCGCGTTGGCATGGTCAACTGCCATACGATCGACATTGTGCTCGAAGGCATAAATGCCAGCTGCCGCGATAATGCCGGCCTGGCGCATCGCGCCACCGTAGAGATGTTTGTACCTGCGGGCGAGTTCCATATCATCATAGCTGCCAGCCAGTACCCCGCCGACCGGGCATCCTAATCCTTTGGATAGGTCAATCCAGATCGTATCGGTCAGGCTTCCCCAGTCACTGGCCGGGATGCCGCTGGCAACGACGGCATTCATCAATCTTGCGCCATCCATGTGAACCTTCAAGCCATGTTCGTGGGAAACTCTGGAGACCTCACTGGCGATTTCCCAGGGCCAGACTCTGCCATTGCCAGAGTTGGACGTGTTTTCCATAGATACAAGCCGGGTTTGCGGGCTGTGCGGACCCGGTGGTCGGATGGCAGCTTCGACCTGCTCCCCGGTGAAGACCCCCCGCTCACCGTTCAACAACCTCAGGCTGACCCCGGCAAGCGCTGACGGGCCGCCACCTTCCGAGTTGTACGGGTGAGCGGTGCCATCCATGATGACTTCGTCGGTCGGCTGAGTGTGGATCTTGATGCCGATGGCATTGCACATCGTACCGGATGGCAGAAACAGCGCCGCCTCTTTCCCGGTCAGTTCAGCAACGATCTCCTGGAGCCGGTTTACTGACGGGTCTTCCCGCAACTGTTCATCACCCACCGGGGCTTCAGCCATAAAACGACGCATTTCCTGCGATGGTTTTGTGGCGGTATCACTCACCAGGTCAATCAGATGGCTCATCCGCTTGCTCTCCTCTTTTCGTCTTTTCGTCGCTACCCATCCGAACATCACTTTTACCCGGGGATAGACGATAGTCGATCAGGCGTCGAATGAAAAGAGGAACAAGCAAACTGTGTATCGCTGCCAGCACGCATTGCAGCACAGAACGAGGACTATGCGCCGTCGTTCGGCTTAGAAACGACTGAAGATTCGTCCGAATCGTGCTTGAGTTTAACTGTATTCTTCGGCGCTCAGCGTCTCCAGAAAATCTGGAGGCAGGCTCTCACGCAGGATTTGCCGGAGATTTTCCTCGGCAAGGTCGAACCGTTGCTGCGCCTGATCCAGCTCCCGTTTCGCACTGTCAAGTTCCTGATAGGCCATCGCTACGGGATGCTGCTCTTCACCATTCGCATGCACCGTGTTCCTGGCGCTGCGCGGGGAATCAGGGATAGCTCCCTGGCGTCTGAGTTTCGGCACCCGATAGTTTAGATCTTTTATCGAAACACAGCTCGTCAGCTCCGGCAGCAACCGGTAGACCTGCCGCAAGGCATCCTGGTACGGTTCTGTCGGATTACCTTTGTAAATTCTAATCAAAGCCGCTTCAAGTGCATCAGTCTGTTCTGGGTCAAGTCGTGATCGCGCCATAAGCTAACTCCTCCCACCAAGAAGTCATTAGGATTTTCGTGCGCAGATCGGTTATTTATAATAAATCATCACAAACAACATTGCAACATGCAAATATCATCAATCTTATTACAACTTGTTCATAATTCGAACGAACATAAAAGAATAATATTCAGGTTATCTATGACAATTTACAGCGAATAGCTGGCAAATTCGTTGAAAATGGTTGCTGCGTACTTGATCCCCTGGATATAGCGTTCCACCGGCATGTTTTCGTTCGGCGCATGCAGATTATTCTCAGGTGACCCGAAGCCGGACAACACAGCCGGATGCGGCAGGTGAATCTTGATAATTCCCTGGATGCTCACGCCAAGAACGACCGGTTGTTCGCCGAATACGGCATCAGCTGCTGTGATTGTCGCCTGGCTGATCGCTTCCCGCACCGGCGTTTTGTACGGATTTTTACGCGCGGTATGAACGACAACTTCGATATCGTCGAAGCCATACAGCTCGAGATGCTGATGGAGTTTCACCAGTTGATCTGCTGGCTCCAGGTTCGGCGGGCATCGAAAATCCACCTTCGCAACTGCTTCAGACGGCACAATCGTCTTTGAGCCCTCGCCAGTGTAACCAGCCTGCATCCCGCAGATATTGCATGAGGCTCCGTAGTGAATCGCCTTCAGCAGATCTTCATCAGTCGTGTGAGGAAAGATCGGCACACCGAGCTGACGGCTGAGTTCAGCGCGATCGAAGAGGGCGGCTTCCTCCTTGATAAATCGAAGATCGTCTTCATCCGGACCTTGCCAGTCGTCGTACCAGCCATCGATCAGAATCTCGCCATCCGGGCTGAACATCGAAGACAGGCAGTGGACCAGACGCCACGGGGCGGCTTGTGCTCCAAGCAACTGGGCACGACCCGACCAGAAATCCTCCCGGTGGGTCTTTACTCGTAGCTCAACCATCAGGATAGCTTTGATGCCGAGTTGGATTTCCGGACGCCCGGTTGTCTGGTGAACGCCGCCGTCCAGACCGAGGGAGGCGTCACAGGCCAGCATATCGGTGTGATCGATCACCCACTGCTCAAAGTGCGGGCTTCCAACTTCCTCTTCACCCTCAAAGACGAACTTCAGGTTAACTGGTGCGCTGCCATGCGTCATGAGAAAGGCATGCGCCGCATTGGTAAACGCCAGGACCCCTGATTTGTTGTCCGTCGCTCCCCGGGCAATGATGACTCCATCATGAATCTCGGCTGCAAAGGGAGGCGACACCCAGCGATCGAGCGGTTCAGGCGGCTGTACGTCATAGTGGCCATAGCAGAGTAACGTACGTGTCGCATCGGGGTTGTGCAATTCACCATAGACGACAGCAGGACCGCCGTCCGTCGGCATGATCCTGGTATTGTCGATGCCGCGTGCGATCATCTGGCGCTGAAGCAGTTCGGCACACTCATCCAGACCGATATGTTGGGCTGAGATGCTGGGCTGGCGCAGCAGTTCCTGAAGTTCTCGCACAGCATCGTCAGCATGACTATCAATGTAGTCGTAAACATCTTTCACAGCAAATCCCTCTCTGTTCAGTAAGCGGGGTGTATGCAGAGCGAAACCATAGCTCTGTTTACCGGTCAAAGAGCAAGGACTCGACCGCGGGACCGTCCAGTGGTTCTGAGAACAAGCTTCCCTGGCCAAAGTCGCAACCGGCGGAGCGGACTCTCGTCAGATGTTCCCCACTCTCGATTCCTTCGGCAGTGACATTCATGCCAAGTGCATGCGCTAGCGAAGTGATGGCCCTTACAATCGACAGGTTGCTCATGACTCCGCCAGGACCACTGATAAACTGACGGTCGATCTTCAGCGTGCCGATGGATACCTGCGTCAGATAGGAGAGTGAAGAAAAGCCCGAACCGAAGTTGTCTAAGGCCAGTCCAACACGCTGTTCCCGTAGCTTGTCCAGTTTTTCCAGAGCAGCGGCAGGATTGACGATCATGACCTTCTCAGCGATCTCCAGCCGAAGTTGCTTCGGTTTGAGTCCATACTGATCCAGGATTGACATGATGAAGGGAACAAGATCCGGCTGCTGGAACTCGCGGGCGGAAAGGTTGATAGATAGCGTAAGTTTGGCTGCCTCCGGGTGAAGCTCCAACCAGCGTTGCATCTGCTGGCATGCTTCACGAGTTAACCAGCGTCCGATCGGGACGATCAATCCGGTCTCCTCGGCTACATCCATAAACTCATCGGGCATAACATAGCCGCGCTCCGGATGTCGCCAGCGCACCAGCACCTCAAGTCCTGAGAGTTTGCCTGTCTGGAGATTGAACTCCGGTAAGTAGTGGATTCTGAATTCATGCCGGTGGATCGCCTGGCGGAGATCATTTTCCAGTTCGAGCCGTGCGACAGCTTGCCGGGCCATCGAGGCGTCGAACACAACGTAGTTTCCCGCGCCGAGATCCTTGGCCCGGTATAGCGCGATGTCGGCGTTTCGAAGCAGATCCTGTGCAGTTATCTCGCCAGGACGCGCCGTTGCGACGCCGATGCTAGTTGAAACGGTCACTTCATATCCGTTGAGTTGCACTGGCGCGCGTACTTCGCCAATTACTCGGCGGGCAATTTGCGTTGCCTCATCCTCATTCGCGACCCCACGCAGCAAGATAATGAACTCATCACCGCTCAGCCGGGCGACCGTGTCCCCCGGACGAACTGTCTCTCGCAACCGTTGGGCGATCGCCACCAGTAGTCGATCCCCTATTTCATGGCCCAGGCTATCATTGACAATCTTTAGCCTGTCAAGATCGAGAAACAGCACCGCCACCGGGTGATCACCATCACCTTCGACCCACAAAGCCTGGTCAAGCCGGTGCATGAACAACGCACGGTTTGGAAGTCTGGTCAAAGCGTCAAAAAAGGCATGCCGGGTCAGGCGTTGTTCCAGTGACTTTCGCTCGGTGATATCACGGGCATTAATGATCAGACCATTCAGACGGGTATCTGAAACATGGTTTGTAATGGTGGCTTCAATATACCGCCAGCTGGAGTTTGCATGACGCAACCGCATCTCGATATGCACCGGTTCACCCGGCTGACTCAGTGCCGACTGAAAGCTGGCTCGCGCTTTTTGACGGTCATCATGGTGCACCAGATCCAGGATATCCGTCTGCCGCAACATGGGTTCACTGTACCCGAGTCCACGTTCGACCGCGGGACTCTGATAGGTGATCCGATAGTCAGGGTTGACGACCAGCAGCATCTCGGTTGCATTCTGAACCAGATACGGAACGAGGTCTTCGCTTTTTTGATATGTTTCTTCGCGAAGTGATTCCAGCCCACTCGAGTACCCCTGGCAAACAAATGATCCATTCCACACGTCGGTATCAGCTACAAAGGTGCAATACCAGTCAAATTCTCGTGTCTTGCCTTCACGTGTGCCAACTCCCAGGGGAACCCGTTGAACCGCGCCTTCCGAGGCACGAAGTTGCTCGAAGACTTCAACAAGAGTGACACGGTCATTTTCGGAGACCGGAAACCATTCCAGTACGTGAGTACCGACCATCTCTTCTTCGGTCCAGCCAAACTCTTCCTCCGCCGTGCCCGACCAACCGGTAACCACATAGTTGGCATCTACTACGAACTGTGGCAAAGGCGAGTTCCTGGTTACGCCGGAGAGCCGGTAACGAGCCTCCTGCAGGTCGGTTTCCACCTGCCGCTTGCGGCTGACATCCCGCACCGCAACCAGATATCCCTTGATATGTTGGTCGGTCGTCAGATTGACCAGCCGGCACTCAGCATCCATCCAGCCATCGTCCGGCCGGAAAAATCGGAGATTCACGACAACTCGCTGATCTGGCTGGGATATCTGTTTGAATGCAGCTTCGAGTATTTCTCTATCCGCGGGGTGAACGAACTGGTTCAGAGGATGACCGGAAAGCTCGTCAGCGAATGAACCGGTCAAGTCATCATTTGAAATGCCAACGGACTGAATCACTGCATCGTCATTCAGGACAAGTACCAGGTCAGCCAGATGCCGAATAACCGGAATGAGTGGAGAAGATACAGGTGTATTGCCTGCCGGCTCAGGGATCTGCCCTTTTCTGTCAACTTCCAGTTGCTCGATAGAGGAGAGTTTGTCACGCAGCTCTGATGAATTGATCGGCCGACTAATCTGGATTGTCCCACCAGGCCATACACCGACAAATTCGGTTCGCGGCATTCCCGGGGAGACGACGAGCATCGTCACGATGTGGTGTTCTTCAGCGTGATCGAGAACGCGCTGAAGGTCGTTCATACTGGCGTGCTGGTCCGCAGGCAACCCGATAACGAGGAGCGAATAGTCTTCTGCGTTAAGCTCGTGCAAGACTTCGTGAAGATTCGAGCAGGTGGCTGTGCGATGCCCTCGTTGCGCTAGAGCTACCTCGAGTGCGCTTCGTGCGGCACGATCCTGTTCAGAGATGAGCGCTTTCACTCCGCCGGCCTATGGTCCTTGCACCGGCGTCCAGGCTGCCGGCGTATAGTGATAGACGGCAATCGGTAAGAAGACCGATCCTGAAAATGTTCATTCGTCACCGGTATCTTGATCACTATCATTGCCACCATCACTTCGTTTCGTCCGATTGTACGTAATCTGTGGCAACCTACTACCTGTTACTTCTGGAGTTATGATCCAGGTATTACGATGTTGTTAACGCAAATCTATCGCATAAAGCGACAAAAATGAAGATTCCACAGCCTGGTAGTTGAACTGAAATTTCCCGGGAGCAATCCAATGACTACCGGACAACCAAACAGAACACAAATAGGAATAATCCATGATGCCCTCATCGCACGCTACGGAGACGCCCGTTCGGCGATGTTGAGAACACTCTACACCTGGTTGAACCTGACACTCCTCGCGGTGTTCGGCTGGCCAGCACTGGTCGTATTTGTCGATGCCCCAGACGCTACCCCGGAACTGACTCCAACCGATTGGTTTTTCGTCCGCCTCGGTATTCTCCTCGTCACAGCAGTACTGCTTGCACGTTTCTGGTACGTCAACCGGATCCCAACCGGCATACTTCGGCTGTCCAGCATGGTTGCTCTCTTCAGCCGTGGGAAAATCTGGCCCCAGGTGATCCTCTTTTTGCTAAGCCTTACCATTCTCCTTTCCGCAGTGTTGCTATTTCGTGATACCGGTCCAGCGCTGAAAATCCTGAGTCTCGGCCTGTTGACGACATTGATCGTCCAGGGACTCAACGCTGGCTACGTCTACAGCACGTTTCAAATTCTCGAAGTAGAGCGAAATCGGCTTCGCGGCACGGTTGTCATTCTGATGGGTTTGACCTTCGCCAGCTCGGCTGCCACGGAAGCCGGAATAGCGATAAACAGCGAGAGCGTGGAAATTGCCATAGCTTTTGTGGCAGGAGCCGGGTTAGGGTGCATTATTGGTGTCGTGTCGGTCTTGTTTCGAGAACGTTCTGAAAGCCTCGCTCCGGCTGTTCTTGCACAACTACTGGCACTTTCAGTTGTGCCAGCATTCTTTCAGCAAATTTGACACAGTTCTCTGGCTGCGCTCCAGCACTGTATCGGTCGTCAAAGTTCTTTCCGCAATCTCAACCCTGCTCGTGTATCCGCTCTGGACACCGGAACGGCAAGCGACCCGGCGGTCATGCCCGGTGGCACTGTTACCTGCCGGTCCCGACTGTGCTACGCCTTCTCCTCGTCGGTTTCACTGACTGGGGCATCATCCGCTTCAGCATCGGCAATCATCGTCACCTGTTCAGAGACCTCGCTGATAACTTCCTCGCCAGCATCATCCATATCGGCAATTTCGAGCGATTCCTCGACAGTCATTGATACGCCATTGGATTTGATTTGGACCGGGATCGGCGACCGGTTCACCAGATCGGTCGCGGTAGCCTGGGTTCTGTTCAACATATTTTGCGCCGCCGGAGTAGCGCCTGAGATACCCGATGAAACTCGGTTCCGGGCTGCCGACGCGGAATGCAAGGTGCGAGTTCGCACGTCATCCATGTTCAAATTTCCGACCTGATTGCGAACCTTTTCTTGCATTTCATTTCCTGGCATCGGCGCGAGGACCAGCGTTGCCAGAGCGCCACCGACGGCACCGATGACCACGCCTGCAAGAAACGCAAAATCGTGACGGCTCTCTTCTCTCCGGATCATGTTTTCCTCCCGTAGGTATAGCCTGCAACCCATCCAGATTCTGTTCGTACCTATAGTAGCAGCCAGAGAGGTCGGCGACCCGGTTTCGCTGTGTTAGTATCGTGCCGTTGACCCGGAACGAACGGTCACGAAGAAATCGAGAAATGAACCAATGAACATCCATGAATACCAGGCCGCTGAATTACTGAGTCAGCATGGCATCCCAGTTAATCCAGGGATCGTCGCCGAGTCCCCTGCTCAAGCTGCCGAAGCCTATGACAAAATCAGCAAAGGAAACCGGGTCGCGATTAAAGCTCAGGTACACACGGGCGGCCGTGGTCACGCTGGCGGGATCAAACTGGCCGGTTCTCGCGAAGAAACACGCGAACTTGCGGCAACCATCCTTGGCATGGATATCAACGGGCACATCGTACACAAGATACTGATCGTCCCAGCTGTCGACATTCAGGCGGAGTACTACCTGGGAATCATTCTGGATCGTGAAGCACGCGGCATAACCCTGATGGCAAGCGCCGAAGGCGGTGTCGATATCGAGGAAGTCGCGAGACGAACCCCGGAGAAAATCGTCAGGGTCACCGCCGATCCGCTACTGGGCTTGCTCGACTACCAGGTGCGAGATCTAGCATTTGGGCTGGGAATCGAACCGGCGTTGATGGGTGGATTTGGCAGGATTGCCCATGCCCTCTATACTGCATTTGCCGCCGAAGACGCCTCGCTAGCTGAAATTAACCCACTGGTGCTCACCAGCGATGACCGCTGGCTGGCTATTGATTCAAAAATGACAATCGACGACAACGCACTGATCAGACATGCTGAACTGGAAGCATTGCGCGATCCCAACGAAGAAGACCCGACTGAAACCAGAGCAAAAGAGAACGGGATCTCGTTCGTCAAACTGGACGGGGACATCGGTTGTGTCGTCAACGGGGCGGGGCTGGCGATGGCGACGATGGACGCCATAAAACTCTACGGCGGTGAGCCGGCAAACTTTCTCGATGTCGGGGGTGGCGCAAGCGCCGATCAGGTGGCATTAGCTTTTGAACTTGTGCTGGCTGATCCTTCGGTTCGCGCCATTCTTATCAATATCTTTGGCGGCATCACCCGCGCTGACCAGGTTGCCCAGGGCATTCTCGACGCCCGGCAGCGCGTAGAAGTTCGGGTACCGCTGGTCATCCGCCTGGTTGGCACCAATCAGGACGAAGGCAAACAGATCCTTGCCAGCGCCGGTATCCAGACGCTGGACACGATGTCTGAAGCTGCCCGGCAGGTTGTGGCGGCGGCTGGAGCGAAAGGAAACGGGTAACCGTGAGCATTCTTGTGGGAAATGATACGCGGTTGCTCGTCCAGGGCATTACCGGCAGGGAAGGCACCTTTCACACCGGAGAGATGGTGAAATACGGCACGAACGTGGTCGCCGGTGTAACCCCGGGCCGGGCTGGCATGGCCGTGCATGGCGTGCCAGTCTTCGACACGGTTGCGGAGGCGGTGGAGGAGACCGGCGCAAACACATCGATAATTTACGTTCCGGCGCGGTTCGCACCCGATGCCATCTACGAAGCCGTCGACGCCGGAATCCCGCTCGTCATCTGCATCACTGAGAATGTTCCGGTGCTGGATATGGTCAAAGTCTACTCCCATGTCAAGAACAAAGGCGCACGGTTGATCGGCCCCAACTGCCCGGGACTCATCTCGCCCGGAAAGGCCAAGATCGGGATCATGCCCGGGTACATTCACACTCCTGGCCCTGTCGGACTGGTCTCGCGTTCGGGAACGCTCACCTACGAAGTCGTCTGGGCACTCACCGAAAGCGGGCTTGGCCAGACTACTGCCGTCGGCATCGGTGGCGACCCGATAATCGGCAGCAGCTTTATCGATATGCTGAAGTTGTTCGAATCTGATCCAGCAACGAAGGGCGTCGTGATGCTCGGGGAGATCGGCGGCACCGAAGAAGAGCAGGCTGCAGCCTATATCGACGAGCACATGAGCAAGCCGGTAGTCGGATTTATCGCCGGCAGAACCGCGCCGCCCGGCAAGCGAATGGGACACGCCGGGGCAATCATCTCCGGCGGGACCGGCACAGCTGCCGAGAAAATTCGCGCTCTGACCGAGGCTGGCGTCTCGGTTGCCGAGCGACCGGCTGAGGTCGCTGAACTAATGGCTGCAAAACTGAGCTAGCAACTCGATGATTCACTATCGTTGAACCGGGTAGTTTTAAATAGCCAGCAAACCAGCCGCCACCCTATCGGCGTTCACCTTGCCAAGCTTCTTCTCCGCCCAGTAGCGGTAGGTTCTGTAGAGGCTTTCGAAGGTGCCGGCATCGGACCAGAACCCGTCCAGTTCGACCCAGTCCAGATTCCCGCTCTCCAGGAACAGATTGTTGACATCGGTGATCTCCAACTCGCCGCGCGCTGACGGTTCAAGCTGGCTGATGGTGTCGAATACCGTCTCGTCGAAAACATAGAGACCGGTTACCGCGTAGTGACTCTGTGGGCGTTTCGGTTTCTCATCAATGCGTAATATTTTACTGCGGTCTGCCGGGGAGAATGCCGGGCAACCAAACCGTTCAGGATCCGGCACTTCTTTCAGAAAAATCAGCGCCCCATCGGAAAACGCTTCAATCGCAGGGCGAATATCCGCATCTGTTGTGTTGTCGCCGAGGATGACGCAGATCGACTCGCCATCGGCGAAATCTTCAGCCAGGGATAGTGCGTCAGCGATACCGTCGGCGTCTTCCTGGTAGGCATATTCGAGGTACTTGATGCCAAATTGCCGGCCATTGCGCAGCACTGGCAGAAACTGACCTGCGTGCGGTCCACCGGTCACGATCATCACTTCGTCGATACCGGATGAGACCAGCGTCTGAATTGGATAGAAAATCATCGGTTGATCGTAGATCGGCAACAGGTGCTTATTCGTCGAATAGGTCAGTGGATTGAGCCGGGTTCCCGTCCCGCCTGCAAGGATGACGCCCTTCATTTCTTCGTTTCCCCTTGATAATCAAACGTTCTGTATGCGAAAGCTACCGCGATGTTCCTTCTTCATTTCCGTCGATGCGTCGCAAGATCAGCAACCCACCACCGGCAATCAGCAACCCAACGATGGTTCCTGAAATCTGTTTCCAGCCAAACCCTGAGTTGGCAGAGCCGAGAGCCAGCGGGTCGGCAAACAGCGAAACTGTTGCCAGCAGAACACCGATCAGCATGACAACGAAGGCGAAGATTCGCAATTGCTCATGCATCTGTTCGCCTCCGCTGACGACCGAACACGCCAAAGAATATCCGCTAACCGCGCAGTCTAACATGCCTCATATCACACCGGCACAGGCTCGCATCTAACCGGCAATCCTACACCGTGCTCAGATACAGAGCGTTGAAGAACAGGCGGTATGCGCCACGGGCCTGGGCTCTGAACTGCGGGCGGAAGCCATACAGAATGACCCGGCCATCTCCCACCCTGGCGTCAACCAGCGCTGCTTTGCCCCGGAGGTAATCGTCACCGAGCATCCAGCCAGCCAGGAGCTGGTTCGAGAGTGGGTAACGTCCGACGACGCGTGTCCCGTTTATCTCACTGGAAACATCAAAGACCGGAGAGTTTACGAACATGATCGCAGCCTCCCGTTCGTACCCGTAGGCTACTGGATGGAGCGGGTCCAGAATAATCCGCATCAACGATCCTGGATTGTAGAAATCGTCGTTGCGCACACCTTCGAGCAAATTCGTCACTGGAAGATAGAGGTACTTCACCGCCAGTTCGCAGGCGCCGTCGAATGCGACAAGGGTTCCGCCAGCCTCGACGAACCTTCGGAGTTGTGATGCGCCAATCTCCCCGATGCCGCCCGCGAATTCGGGAGGGTAATCATGCGGCGAGTTGCCGTCCAGGATGTCGCGGGCCGGCTGATGCGGCAGCACGATGACATCAAACCGCTCAGCGAGATCGCCTTGCCGGATATCGTTGTTCCGCAATGTTTCGAAGTCAAATTCGTACTGTTCCAGGATAAATCGCGTCCAGCCTTCGTCCATCGCACTGGGACGGAATGAACGGTAGAGACCGATCCTCGGCGCGCGAATGAGAGTCTGCGGGGAAGTTGTGACATCCCGCCCGGCTGCGACCGCTTCTACGTGCGTGCGCCTGGCAATCTCTTCGACAGTCTCGCTGCTGATGTTCTGAACGATGAACGTCCCGCTGGCTATCTCAGATATCGGAAAGGCGCCGGTATATCGCGAAACCGACGCGCCTGCCTCAAGCAACCGGTTGACAGCAACCGCGCTGGCGTTTATCCGTGAGTCAAAAATCCATGCTTTTCCTGATCCTGACAATCCGCCTGCCGGAAACTGGATCTTCTCGACGGTTTTCAGCGGGGTCTTGAATGACGACCGGATTTCGACGGCCTCGACGCCCATCTGGAGCGGCAACGAGTGAGCGGTGATGTCGTAGGGCGGTTTTGGCGGACCACCGGGAAACAATCGCAGATTCGGGTACTGGCGTGTCTCCAGCATGGTCCTGGCAAATGGACCGAACGGTTGCCCGGTCAGGATGACATGCGTGCCGGCCTGGTATTCAATGCCGTCCGCCACAAAGTCGGAAGTTGCTTCAGCAATCTCGACACCGCCAATCTGCAGCACGTCCAGCATCTCCGCAGTTGTCACCGGGTCGCTCTGATCCCCTGGCACAAGGTAGGCATAGGGATCACAATTCGAAACGGCATCCGCCATGATCCTGGCGAAGTTGCTAACCCACCGATCGCGGTATGTCGCCGCGTTGTTGAGCAGGGCCATGGTTGCGATCAGGTTGTATTCAACAATGTCGCGCAGCCGCCAGTCGCCGCCGGTCCAGGGAACTGGATGATTCCAGGTTGAGACGTGCGGATCAAAGCCGCGTGTCTCCTTCACCTCGGACTCACTCAACTTGATCGGTGTCGCGATCTTGGTGCTGGCCGCTTCCGAAAGTATTCGCACCCCGCCATGGTAGTGCTGGTAGGCGCGGGACGGGGAGTAGGCGTCGAAAATAATGTTGGTCGCTACGCCCTTTTTCTCCTGCGCCGTCAGATCCGTAGCCATCGCCTGCCCGAGCAACGCCACCTGCTGCTGGAGCAGCGGATGAACGTTGGGATCATAGGGGTCAATAAATGGCGGCAGCACATATCGTGGTCCGTCTGACATCATCTGGTGCATATCAAAGACGATCTGAGGACGCCAGGTATTATGGACGGCTTCAACTAGCAGCCTGCTTTCCACCTGCGTGAACATGAACCAGTCGCGATTATTGTCATGGCCGGTGTAGGGGTGATAGAGCGTCGGCGGTGGTGAGCCTTCATACTTTGTCCCCAGGGTTTCTTCGTACCAGTCAGCGACCAGTTCCATACCATCCGGATTCAGTGAAGGGACCAGCAGCAGAATAACGTTCTCGAGAATCCGATCTACCTGTGGGCTATCACCGGTCACCACGTCGTACACCAATTCTGGCGTCATCTGAACCGCGCCAACTTCCGTGGCATGGATTGAGCAGGTCACCAGGACGATAGTTTTGCCGTCGTCGATGCACTGACGGCGTTCCTCATCGGACAATGTGTGAGGATTCGTCAGCCGGCGCTGAATATCCTGGTAGGTATCGAGGTTGTTGAGGTTTTCTGGCGCGGAGATAGTTAACAGGACAAATGGCTGCCCTTCAGTCGCCTGACCTATTTCCTGATATTGCAATCTATCGCTAGTGTTTGCAATCTCTTGAAAATAGCCGAGCATATCTGGCCAACGAACCAGCTTTCGATTTGCCCCCATTCGAAAACCGAAACGCTGCTCCGGGGACTGGATAGTGGTCACTCGTTGCCCTTTCATCGAAACCGACCGGAGAGAAATTCACGGTCATAGTAACGAATTGCTACGCAATATGGCACGGGAACCAGCCACAGGCGATGAACTGCGGTTACTATACCGCCTGAGTAAACCGCAGCACTGGCAGCGAATTGGAATGAAACACTGAACAATCCGCAACCAACCCCTGGCCTCTATCTCTCAGCACCCGGCAATTCCCCGCCACAGCCGGAACGCTCCACCATGCCAATGCTATTCAAATTGCTCGGCGGACTCATCGCACTGGTGGTGTTCCTCTGCATGGCAACCTGCACAGCCATCGTTTTGCTGCTGTCGGTTCCAGATCCTGTTGCTCTGTTTTTTAGCATCTGGGCGGCGATTATCCCTGCCGTGATTTATAGCTCCCTGGTGCTCTATCTCGACAGATATGAGACCGAGCCATGGTATCTGCTACTGAGCGCGTTTCTCTGGGGTGCGGTCGTCGCTGTATTCCTGGCGATCAGCTTCGAGATTCTCGCAGGCCAGGCTGTCCTCGTCGCCTGGGGTGAAGACACTGCGGACCTGGTCGGGATCACCATTGCCGCGCCTGTCTTTGAAGAGCTGACCAAAGGCGCGGCACTCGTCGTGCTGGTCATCTTCTTTCGCAACGAATTCGACGGCGCGCTGGACGGCATTGTCTACGGCGCGCTGATCGGACTCGGGTTCGCGATGACCGAGAATATTCTCTACTTTGGGTCGGTGTGGGTAGAAGATGGCGCGGTAGCGTTCGGCTTTCTCTTCTTCCTGCGAGCTATTCTGGGCGGATTCGGTCACGCGTTCTATACCGCGACATTTGGCGCGACGATTGGTTGGGCGGTTCAGCGCCCGGACTGGTCGATCCGGCGAGTCCTGGTTCCGGCCTGCGGTCTTCTACTGGCAATATCGCAGCACGCAGCCTGGAATTCGACGGTCTATGCACTCTCGCGTCTCGACGAAGATACCGCCACCGTCGCCGGGCTACTGCTGTTCTTTGTCGTCGAACCACTACTCTTCACCCTGCCGCCGCTGCTGATCTTCCTGGTTGTGGCAACCGTGGCTGGCAGGCGTGAACTTCGGATTATCAGACAGGAATTGTACGAAGAGATTAACTTCGGGATTCTTGCGTCGTCAGAAGTAACGATGCTCACCGATCGCAGGATCCGGCGATCCGCTTCCTGGAACGCGTTCTGGTCCGGCGGACCAGTCAGATGGTTGAGACTGCGCCAGTTCAATCTTCTTGCCGGTGAACTTGCCTTTCAAAAACATCATTCACGCAGTGGACGCCAGCGAAAACGCGGTGTCCGCCAGCGAGATGCTGATGCAATTCGCTATGGCATCGCGACTGCCAGGATCAAACTTGCGGAAACCTATGGCTGGCATTCCGTCTGAACGGTCTACTTCTCCACGCAGTCCAGGCATCAAAACCCGGTAAAAATGGGTTAGGATGTCAACACCTGGTGTCTTTCAAGCCTGCAACTGCTTGTCGGATAATAGTGATTTGCCAGACGTTCGGACCAGCACATGCCATCAACAACTGTTCGTCGATTATTGATTGCCTTCGCACTTGTGAGCGTCTTGATTGCGGCCGGCTGCGGCTCGGGAAATAGCGCCGACCCGACGTCATCAGCGACTGCGCCGGCAACCGCCACACGCACACAGAGTGGAGAAGTGCTCAAGATCGATGGAAACGTTGTGGAACGGATATATGAGTCGGGAGTCAACAACTCGACGGTGTACGCTGAAACCGCTGAATCGCTCTATGTTCGGGAAAGCAGCGACTGGGCGATCACGACTACCCGACCAAACGGAAGACAGATAATCGTTCACCCGATCAACGCTGAGCTGCTGTACCGAGGCGGACATCCGTCTTGCAATACTGAATCAGACAACGGCGATTTCAGTTTCAGTATCAGCGACGATGGTGGGCACTCCTGGCGAGTGACAGAATCCGGCGCTGGCATTCAGCCAATCGTCATTGACGCATCTCTTCCGGAAGTGATATTCGGCAGCGATTGCGGACTCTGGATCTCTTCCGACCTCGGAGAAAGCTGGGCCGAGTTCGAACCTGGCATGTTTGAAGCGGTAGCAGCCGGAGTTGTCAACGGCCAGCAATTGCTCGTTCTGGATCTGGCTGTCGATGGCGATGGAACGATCTACGCCATTGATATCGCAGCCCCCAGTCACCCCGCGCTCATCGGCGAGATGCTCAATGCGCCTAACCTGACATCGCTGGATGCCAACCAGACGCAGCTTGTCGCCGGCGGCATCCAGGGTGTGTTTGTCTCTACCGACGGCGGGGCAACCTGGACGAATAGCCGGAACGGCCTTGAGGATGTCACCGTAGAAGATGTCGGCTCAATTTCTCCACGATCATCGGTCGGTGACGACCTTCCATTCGGCGTTCTCGCTGTCCGGCTGGATCCAACCCATGAGGGCCGGATTTTCGCCGGAACTGCCGCCGGATTGTATATCTCGCAGGACAACGGCATCACCTGGGATATCTATACCGAAATTGCCCCGGATACTCGTGTGACCGACATTCTCATCACTGGCGGCGGTAACGAGCTGTTTGTCACCACATCAGAAGGAGTCGTTGTCGTTCCGAACCCGTAGCAGCTGATGCTACAATAATGCGGTGATTCCGCCAGGGAATTACATGCAGGCAGGGGTTGGGAATCCGGGGAAGGAGTCTGGCGCGTGGCCTACCGTTTTGTGCTTGATGTGCCAGAGGCAATGCACGAAGATGCCGAGGCGGCGATCGTTGTTGCCCCGCACGCAGAGGTGCTCATATCCCGGCAAACCAGATCGATCGACCCCGATCGCAGCTACACCGAGATCACGGTCGTTGCCCACACCCTTGATATCGTCGATCATCTCTATGCCTGGGCTACCGCGAGGAGCATCGAGTCGGATGTCTTTCTTGAAGCGCATAAAGGTGGCCGGCTCAGCCTGAGCGCATATGACGAGACATCTTTGCGCAGGGTGATCCAGGGCGATCAGTACTGGTTTGAAAACACGATTCCGATCATCACCCACAGAATTGATCCAGAAATGAAAGGCGGGGCGCTGGTGGCAGACGTACCGTATGGCGGTCGACTCGCAAACGGATCAGCGGTTCAGCCTGCTGACCGAGAAGTGACCTTTGACTCCATCGACCACATTGCGCTTCGCGTGCGGGAAATTGCCCATGCAGAACGCTTTTACCAGAATTTCTTTGGCATGGACGTCATCTATCGCGCCAGGCAAGAAGATGATCGCTGGGTCTTCCTGGACGAGGATTTTGACTGGGAAGTCAGCATCCACACCGGAATCCGCCCGGATTTTGTCCGCATGGAAAACGGACCAATCGCCCTGGTGCTGATCGATGTCGGCATCGGGATGGTGCTCCACGAGGAGCGGGTGAGCTATATTAGCGTCCGAGTCTCACGCGAAACCTTCAACGATATCCGGGGGCGTGCGCTCTTCTCTTCCTACTCGGTGCTGGAAGAGACCCCACAGTCATTCCGGTTCATCGATCCGTTTGGCATGGTCTGGCAGTTGGTGGTGGAGTAAGAGGGAAGTAAAAAAGAAAGTGATAAGAACGTAAAAAGATAGGGATCAGTCGAGCCAGGAGGCGAAGCGTTTGTCATACAGACCTCTATCCGGTCGACTCCTTTTCCAACTCTCTTGAATACTTTCTTAGCACTTTCTTTGCTTACTTCTCAACAAAGAGGTCCAGGGTCACTGAGCCGTACTTCAGCTCACCTGACCCTGGTAACACGGGAGGGGTTGTTGGGGCGCAATCCGGTCAGAAGTGGGGTTTCTCGACCGGGTTGCCATACGCGGGAACAGAAGCTCTGACATCGTGTGCCAGGTTCTCGTTGCCAGCGTGTACGTACATTAGCACATATGTTCTAATGTGTCAACTCATCAGCAACGCCGACCATCGCACGCGACACCGGAGCGGTTGTCTGTTCCGGGGCTGCCTGGGATCTCCAGGAAGCGCCAGTTGGCATTGGCTCATCTGACTGCTGAAGAAATGCGATGATATCGCCAGGGCGAATCCGCCAGGCGGCGGTGTGCCGGTCCCATTGGCCGGAAAGATGGCCCATCCGGAGCCAGTACTCGACGGTTTTCCGGTCATACTCCATGAATTCAGCGGCTTCTTCGACGCTGTAGGTGTGCGATTTCGGCGCACCACTCCTGAAGTTAAGCATCGCAACTCTCGTTTCCCGTATCCTGCCGCCGACCAGACGACGAGGCAATCAGACATCCAACGCCGGAACCCTGATCATCCTGTCTGCTATTGCATCCTGACAACCAGAGCCAGCTACCCTGTCCCGCCTCTCACCGAAAGTTCCGACCGGAAGGGTAAGGCCGGAATCGGGTGAAAGGTGTACGTACACAATAGGATAGCACAGCCAGTTGCGATGTTGCAATGTACGTTCATGCGAACGTACGCATAACGATGACAAATTGGTCAGTGGAAGCCGACCGGCAGTCTTCAGCCTGTAAACTCAGCGACTTTTAGCCGCCGATGACGCATCTACCAGCACAACGACCGGCGAGCATTGCTAGAGTCCAAAGGCACATCTCGTTTTTGGTCTGGACCACAGACGACAGAACCGCTATATTGAATGCGAACATTTCCTTTGTTCCAGGCGTTGGACGACTGCATGCGATAGCTCATGCAAAGTACCCTGCCGTCAGCTAGCATTACAATGCGTTCCGTTCAGTTCAATTGAAGGGAGGACCATCATGCAGCAGCCACATGATCGGGGAGGCTGGCCGACCGACGAACCTATCGACCAGAACGATCACCAGTGGGCCGACTGGGAACATCAGACGCAAGCGCTCTACAGCGTCCTGTCCCGGAAAGGCATTATGGCCGTCGACGAGCTAAGAGCAGGCATAGAAGCCCTCCCTCCCGATGAGTACGAGGCTGATAGCTACTTCGAACGCTGGTCAGCTTCGATCGAGAGTACCCTGGTTGGAAAAGGAATCCTGACCACCGCCGAAATTGACGCCCGTGCTGAAATAGTCGAAGAGCGCTGGCACGCGGATGAGTAGCGCAACCAGCAATCGGTTCAGCGTTGGCGACCGGGTGCGAGTCGATGCCCGGGCGCACGATGGTCACCACCGCACACCCTGGTATATCAAGGGGAAGAGCGGTGTCGTCGTCCACGACCATGGCGGCTGGTTGAACCCGGAAACACGTGCCTACGGGGCCTCAGGGTTGCCGGAGATCACGGTCTACCGGGTGCGTTTCAACCAGACCGATCTCTGGGAGGAGTACGACGGACCAACTGACGACACTCTGATAGTCGATGTCTTCGAACACTGGCTTGTGCCTGAAACAGGAGAGGAAACACGATGAGCGACCATCACCATGATCATGACCACGGTCATAGTCATAGCCACGGAAACGGTGAGGGACCGCACCGCCACCCGCCCGCTCCCGACATCGAGTTGAGCGAGCGCGCCAAACGCGCCCTGGCGATGCACGAATTGCTGATCGAAAAGGGTGTTATCAGCCCGGACGATCTGCGCCAGAGTATGGATCGCGCCAGCCGCAGCCCTTCTGACGGCGCGAAGGTCATCGCCAAAGCCTGGGTAGATCCGGTTTTCAAAGAGCGCCTCTTGAGCGACCCGTTAGGCGCAATCGGCGAACTAGACTACGAGTTCCCCGAGTACACCGGTCTGTCGGTGCTAGAGAATACGCCGGAGGTCCATCACCTTGTCGTCTGCACGCTCTGCTCCTGCTACCCCGGCGCGCTGCTGGGCCCGCCGCCAGACTGGTACAAGAGTCTGCCTTACCGTTCGCGGGCCGTCATCGAGCCTCGCACGGTCATGGCCGAGTTCGGGTTCGACCCCGGCGATGAAGTCGAGGTCCGGGTAATGGACAGCACCGCCGAACTGCGCTATCTGGTGCTGCCGATGCGCCCGGAAGGCACCGACGGCATGAGCGAGGAGGAGCTGGCCGCTCTGGTCACCCGCGACAGCATGATCGGCGTCCGTGCGCCGCTCGCGCCCCGGGAAACCGCTGGCATCGCTTAACTACAAACGAAAGTGTCGTTCAACCTCGGTCGTAATGCTCTGAGCACTTTCTTCGCCCGTCACCAGGATGAACGACAATCTCGCCTTCTGGCATTGTTCCTGGATGTGCTGGCTCATAATCTGATCACGTGCGATGAGGTTAGTGCTCGCCAGCTCCGGGTCTGAGGTTTCATGTTTCGTCCCTGGTTTGCCACGCCAGGCAACCGAACGGCGCTTGAACTCCTCGGTCGGGATGAGCCAGATCGCCCGGTGTGCCCCGGTGAGAACCGGCGCGATCAGTTCCGGGAAGAAGCCAGGACCCTCAGCGACGACAGGACCCTTGGCGGTTAGCCTGCGGATATCGTCAAAGGCCATCTGGCACCGCTCGCTCCAGCTGCGGATAGTTTCTCTGGCCATCTCCTCGGGAGTTGTACCAAGCCAGCGCTGCTCGGTGTTCATCCGGTCCGGATGCGCCGCCCAGAGCGCTGGCGTCAGTTCCGGATCTGCGCGCCCGAAGTGTTCCATCTCGTGCCTGTCGAAGTGGTAGATCTTGAAACTGTGTCTGGCAGCGATGATCTCAGCTACTGTCGTCTTTCCCGAATCCGGCGGCCCGCCGATCCAGTAGACCTGACGTAACTGCGAAACATATTCATCCGGGATCTCTACCGCAGAGTTCACCACCAATGTCAACACCTCAAGCTGTAAAAAACAGGCGGAACTCGACCAACGTTTATGATATGCCCGCTACAGGAACTGAACTCAGGATCATTTACTAGAACATTATCCGAATCTGGCTCAAGTTGTGCTTCCTGTCAGCGCAGTCATCCGAAGATTTCCAATATTCTTTAGTCGGCCGAAGTGGCACGTGCCCAGCCTGCCTTGACTCCCGTTCATGTATGTACCTAGACACTTGATCGTAGCACGACGTGACCGGTTACGACGCGCTGCGTTCCACATTACAGTGCTTGGTGGATGAAAGGTGAAGTTTTGCGCAGTAATCGATGGGTACTTTGTGCCGGCATACTGGTGGCAACGGCGCTACTCGCCGCCTGTAGTGCTGGTTCAGAGTCCGACCCGACTGCTACCGATCAACCAACCGCTACAGTGGTCGCACAAGCAACGGCGACTCAGGTCCCATCGGAATCTGCGACCACATCAGCAGCAACAGAACTGGCAACAGTAACACTTGCGCCAACGAGTCCGCCTGACCCGGTGGCGCTCGAATCACTCTCGTTGTCGTTCGAACCGGTCGTCTCCGGTTTCAACCAGCCAGTAGTGATGGCATTTCCGAACGACGGCACCAACCGGTTCTTCATCGCCGAGCAGGAAGGTACGATCTACCTCGTTGAAGACGGGGCGATTCAGGCTACCCCATTTCTGGATATCTTTGAGCTGGTTGGCGCGGACGCGCGCGAACAGGGGTTGCTCGGTCTCGTCTTCCACCCGAATTACGCCGAGAACGGCTACTTTTACGTCAATTACACCGACAACAACGGCGACACTGTCATCTCCCGATTTCAGGTTAGTGATGACCCGTTCTTCGCTGATCCCGGGAGCCAGATGATCCTCCTTCAAATCGAACAACCCGCCACGAACCACAACGGCGGCTGGCTGGCGTTCGGTCCAGATGGCTATCTCTACGCTGGAACCGGGGACGGAGGTGGTGCAGGAGACAGGTTCGAAAATGCTCAGAACGGCACAACCTTGCTCGGAGCCATGCTACGCATCGATGTCGACAACGGCTCACCATACAGCATTCCGGCTGACAACCCGTATGCCGGACATCCAGACATTCGGAATGAGTTCTGGGCGGTCGGGCTTCGGAACCCGTGGCGTTTTTCGTTTGACCAGGATACAGGCGATCTCTACATCGCCGATGTCGGCCAGGCGATGTTGGAGGAGATCAATTTCCAACCCGCCGCCAGTGCTGGAGGTGAGAACTATGGCTGGCCTTTCTCTGAAGGAACCAGCTGCTTCCGGGAAGGTGAGTGTGACGACACTACCGGCTTGACGATGCCAGTTGCCGAGTATCCCCACACACAAGGTTGCTCGGTGACCGGTGGCTATGTCTACCGGGGCGAGCTATCTCCAGCGCTCCAGGGTATGTACATCTACGGCGATTTCTGCTCCGGGCATATCTGGGGACTGCGCCGGATGCTGGACGGCAGCTGGCAAAACGTGATGCTGGTGGAGTCGTCCGGCCTGACGATCAGTTCCTTCGCTGAAGATGAAAATGGGGAACTGTACGTCCTCGATTTCGGCGACGGGGCAGCCTTCCGGATCGTCGCCAGTTAGTACCAGCACAGCTTCCAGTAAGGCTCCAGGCCATCTAACACTATCGCATTGAAGATAAGATCAGCTATGCTGCTCCCTGATTTTGCCGAACCAATCAGGGAGCGATCAATTGTCTGAAGCCGAAGTCCAGGAGATCGAGAACAAATCACATCCACCGGAGGCTCTCCGGGAGGTCGCTAAAATGTCATTTGTTCTGGGATGGACGGCGTTTGGCGGACCAGCGGCTCACATCAGCATGCTCCGCGATCAGGTGGTCACCCACCGCAAGTGGATGACCGACCAGCACTTCCTCGACCTGATCGGCATTACCAACCTGATCCCGGGACCGAACTCGACCGAGATGGTGATCCACGTCGGCTACGAACGGGCTGGCTGGCGGGGGTTAGTCGTCGGCGGCGCGCTCTTTATCCTGCCGGCATTCACCCTGGTGCTGCTGTTTTCCATTCTCTACGTTGAGTACGGGACAACCGCAACCGGCGACTCACTTCTCTACGGCATCAAGCCGGTCATTATCGCCGTGGTTGCCCAGGCGCTCTGGGGACTGGCGCGGACAGCGTTGACGAAGATTACGATGGCGATCGTCGGCATCGGCGTCCTTGCTCTCTACTTTGCCGGCGTCAACGAGCTAATCCTGCTCTTTGGCGGCGCGCTGGTCGGCGTGCTGCTGCTCAACTGGCGACAGATTATCCCGGATCGAAACACCGTCCAGTCGTTCTGGCCCTGGCTGCTCGCGCCTGCAGGAGCGCTGCTGGCGTCTTCAAACTCCGTTCCGTACAGCGGGTTGCGCCTTTTCCTAACCATGCTACGGATCGGTGCGGTCCTCTACGGCTCCGGATACGTCATCCTGGCCTTTCTGGAAGGCGAATATGTCGACAACCTGGGTTGGATCACCCAGCAGGAACTAATCGACGGGGTCGCGATTGGCCAGTTTACACCAGGGCCAGTTTTCACCACCTCCACATTCGTTGGCTACCTGGCAGGTGGGTTCTGGGGCGCGGTGATCGCGACGGTCGCGATCTTCATCCCATCGTTCATCTTCGTTGCCGCAGTCAGGCCAATCGTTCCCAAAGTCAGGGATTCTATCTGGACGGCGTCAGCGCTCGATGGGGTGAACGCCGCCGCGCTCGGCCTGATGGCCGGCGTCACCTACACCCTCGGCAGAGCGGCGGTGATCGACGCAGTCACGATCGTGCTGGCTGTCGTCTCGCTGATTCTTCTGGTGCGGTTCAAAGTCAATTCGGTCTGGCTGATTATCGGCGGCGCGGTTATCGGCATTGTCTACAAGAATCTCATTTTGTCATGAGATTTGTAGCAAGAGATCTTCATGACAGCAGCAGAGAACCCGTCTGAGTTAACCGGGTTCCTGCGCCACTCCTTTATGGTAATCGGTCTGTTGCGGCCGTGACGCTGGAGGGTTTCACCCCGACGGTTCTCCCTGCGTTCCTCCCTCGATCATTCGAAAACATGATACTGGCAATGTTTTATCATTGTGAATAAATTATCAATGTTCAAACGTCTGGAGACTGCGCCTTTTGGCAAAACACGGTAGTTTTCGCGGTATCATCCACCCGAGAGGAGCGAGCGAAACGCTGTGACACAATCGCGCGATATACAACAGGTACTCCGTTCCGTCTCCTACTTCGCGGACTTGAGTGATTTCGAGATTGAGGATATCAGCCGGTCACTCGATATTCGGAGTTTTCCGGCAGGCGCACAGATATTTTTCCAGGGACAGGGTGTCGGCACGGCATCGCTGCATATCGTGGTAGAGGGTTCTGTCCGCGTCTACCGCTCCTCCACCCGAGGTCGCGAACAGGTGCTGAGAATGTTCCACGCCGGTGACACCTTTGCCGAGGTGCCGGTATTTGATGGAGGTCCGTATCCGGTGAGCGCGGACGCCATTGACGACTCGGTGCTTGCGCTGCTGTCACGACGCACACTACTTAATTTGATGCGCTTGCACCCCGAAATCGCGCTGAGCGTGATTCAGACGCTTGCGAGCCGGCAACGGCATTTCGCCAACCTGATTGAAGATCTCTCATTGCGTAGAGTCGTCAGCAGGGTCGCCAAACTTCTCCTGACCGAGTCCAGCGATAGTCTCACCCAGTCTCAGATGGCCGCGATGACTGGCACATCCAGGGAAATGGTGAACCGCTCGCTCCATCATCTCGAAGACGAAGGCGCAATCGAAATCGTTGATCATCAAACAAGAGTGAATGACCCGCAGTTACTCAGTAAGATCGCCGAAGATGGCTAATGTTATGAAGCGACTTATGCTCTCGCCTGCCCATGCTGAACAATATCACCCCTTCCCGTAAAGGGGGCGCTACGAGCCAGTGAGGGAGGGGTGTCGCCCGTAGCGCCATCAGGGGTGTGATTAGAGAATAGGGTCTACAGCCCGAATTGACATCGTGAGAACTACGTATATATCGCTGGATTGTGTACCAGAATCCAGGATTCCTAGCGAGAAAAGACCCTGACGACTCTTCGACGGATAATCCAGGCTTCATCAATCTGGAAGTAGAAGAGTCCAACAGCATAGATGACGGCTCCGACAGCGGCTGGCACCGCCAGGATCATCGTTTCCCGAAGCAACCCGGCAACTCCTCCACTCGCACCCGGCAGGCCAACGCTGAGCGCCAGGGCAAGCAGACCGGCCACGCCTGCCATCAGGATTCCAACACCGGTGGAGACTTTGAGTGTCCGGACGAATCGCCCGTCGTCGAGCGGCTGACCAGCCAGCATGCGGCGGGTAATCAGAATCATCACCAGAGTATGAAAGATGAACTGCGCCGAATTGGCAATGACCAGCCCGGCCATCTCCAGTGACTGAAAGAGCGAGAGGGCGACGATAAAGTAGATACCGACCGCCAGCACGCCGACGATCTGCGGGGTCTTGGTATTTTGCCTGGCGTAGAAGGCAAAGATAAGCACCTGGTCAAAAGCCGCGAAGAGCGTTCCCGGCAAATAGAGCACCAGCGCCAGCATGATTGCCTCTGCGCCAGACTTGGTCGTCGCGCCGTGGAAAAAGAGCAGCTTGACGGCTGGCCAGGCTAGCACCATCAAACCCAGCGCCGCCGGGATCACCAGAACGGTCACCATTCGCAAACCACGCGCCAGGGTGGCCCGGTAGTTCGCATCGTCACCGGCGACAAAGTACCGGGAGAGCATCGGCAAGGCGGCCAGCGAAATCGCCGCCGCGACCAACCCCAGCACCATCTGATTCATCGTTGTCGCGAAGCGCATCGCGCCGACCGCGTCGGTGCCTGCTCTCCAGGCAAGATTGCGATCGACAATCAGGGCAAAGGTGTTAACCATCAGACCCAGCAGAATCGGCAAGTAGAGGATATAGATACGTTTGACTGCCGGATGCCTGAAATGAATGTTCGGACGCGGCATGCAGTCGCGCAATCCAGGGAGAAGCAACAGCAGCAGCAAGGCAGCGCCGAGGACAATGCCGATCGCCAGTGATTTGATGCCGATCGCCGTGCGGCCGAGGGTCAAAGCCATAAAGATGATGGCGATATTGCGCACTGAGAGGGAGAGCGCCGGGCGGGTAAACCGTTCCAGCGAATAGAGAGTCGCCATCAGCACGACTGACAGCCCAAGCAAGAGCACAGCGGGCATGATGATGCGAACCAGATCGATGGTGAGGTCAACGGTCTCCTGGCTTCGGGCTTGTTCGGCCGGACCAAGCTGGGTCATTAGCGCGACGACCGTTGGCGCAAACACCTCGACAAGAAGGACGAGGGCGCCAACGATCAGAAATGTCAGTACCAGCAGCGTACCGCTGATACGCCGCAACTCGTGCCGTTTCTCAGGCGCTGCAAATTCGCTCAGCACTGGGATCAGAGCCGCTTGCATCATGCCGCTTATCACCAGATCGAAGAGGATGGTGTGGATATTGTCGGCGATGGTAAACGCCGCTACCTGATCGCCGGTGCCAAACAGCCAGGAAGTGACCTGCTCACGAACCAGGCCAAGCACCCGGGACATGATCGTCCCGGCCATCAGGATGCCAGCGGCTGCCGCAAGACCCTGACCGGCGGTCATGCGGCGGAGCCCGGAGACCGCCCCTCTCATCTCAATTGCCGCCTGAGCGAATGAGCCGGATCAACTCCGATGTGGACCGGCCTTCGACAAACGGCTGGATGACCGTCTTCCCGCCATAGCGTTCGACGATCTCCCGTTCAGGAAGCGGCGCAGCGCCAGCAGCGTAGTCACCGCCTTTGACGTAGATATCCGGTCTCAACCGGGCGACGATGTCCTCCGCGGTCAGACCGTGGAATATCGTAGCGTAGTCGACACAGGCTAATCCGGCGACAAGCTCAACCCGTTCTTCCTCGGGCACGATTGGCCGATACGGTCCCTTTCGTGCCGTCGTCGCCGCGTCATCATTGACTCCAACAACCAGCACATCGCCCTGTTGCCGGGCAAGCTGGAGGTAACGGAGGTGGCCAACGTGCAGGAGATCAAAATGCCCGTTCGTGAACACCACCTGCAAACCTGCCTGGCGTAGCCGGTCTCCGAGACCATCGATCTCTTCAAGTGGGACGACAATACCCATCAGCCGGCCGAAATCGCACGGGCAATCTCGTCACGGCTGGCCTGAGCATTGCCCCATTTCCGGACGACAAGCCCGGCCGCGATCTGCGCCAGTTCCGCGGACTGAACCGGATCCGCGCCAGCCAGAAGCCCAGCCGTCATCACCGCCACAACAGTGTCACCAGCGCCGGTGACATCGAAGACCTCGGAGCGATTCATCGCCGGGACTTCAGCGTAGGCGTCTTTCGTGACGACGACCGCACCCGACTCTCCCCGGGTAACGACCAGGGTGGGACAGGCAAGTTCATCCCGCAACGTTTGGAGCTGGTCCTGACGCAGTTTGTCATTGTCCAGCTGCTGGCCCAGCACCTGCTCAGCCTCGGGTTGGTTGCACTTGATCAGGTCGAACTGCCTGAATTTGGAGAGATCGCCCTGGGAGTCCACCGTGGTTAGCGCTCCTCGAACCTGCTGGAAGTCGTTGATTGCCGAAACCAGACGCGATGTGATGACACCGGATCGGTAGTCCGAAACCAGCACGGCCGCCCCGTCAGCAGAGCGGATCGCCCGGCAGAGCACTCGTTCGACATTCGCGGGCACGTTCAGCCGATCCTGGCGGTCGATGCGCACGAGCTGTTGAGGAAACAGGTGAAATCCCTCGGCGACAACCCGCAGTTTAACCGTCGTCGGGCGGGTTGGATCCACGGTGACGTATTCGACATCAATGCCTGCCTCATTCAACAATTCAATGACCGTTTCACCGTCTGAATCGTTGCCAACGACGCCTCCGATAGCGACGTCAAACCCGAGCTTACGCAGCGCAAGCGCTGGCGCAGCCCCGCCGCCAAGCCGGTGCTCATGGCGATCTTCATCGAGCACCATCACCGGCGCTTCACGTGAAAGACGGTGCGGACTGCCAAAAATGTAGTGGTCCAGGTAGATATCGCCGACGACGAGCACCCGGTGACCGCCAATGCGGTCAAGCAGATCACGCAACACTATCTCCTGACATTGAAGCGGATATAGGCAATCACGAACGGAATGCCCATAAACAACATGTCAGGTAGCGGGCGAAGGTAAAATGCCCGCCGGACAGCCTCATTGCTGAAGTTGTTGATCAATAGGTCAATCGTCAGAAAATCTGTCGTGGCGGCGATGGTGTAGCGGCTGACGAGCAGACCAACGACAATAATCCCCATCGCGGCGGCCATCAGATCGTTACCGCGTTTGTCGTTTGCCAGCCGAGCCATGACCTCAGCAACGCCGAACCCCAGTAGCAAACTGAAATAGAAGCCCCAGGCTGGCCAGAAGCCCCAGGCAATGCCGACCGCCACACCAACGAGCAAGCCCGCGCCGGTAGCTTTGGCGAACACAGCAGTCGATGCCGGGCGGTAGGTTGAAATGCGCGGTCCACCAGCGCACTCCGAGCAGCGGTAACCGACCGGCGTCTCCACCATGCACTCCGGGCAAATTGGTTTGCCGCAGCGTGAACAACGCAAGCGGGTCGTCATCCCGGAACCGCAGGGACAGGTCGTTTCAGAGGTGTCGTAGACGTTTGCCATTGTTACATCAGTTCACATCAGCGTTAGTTCGGCTCAATTGAATTAAGACAATTGCGTTCGGCCGTTGCCGTCTCGGTCCAGCTTTTGTCGAACCCATTCGCGCATAACGAGGGCCACGAACACTGGTAATGCCAGCTGTCGCCGCCAGCGCCAGGGTTGCCGGAGCAGCCGGTAGAGCCACTCCAGGCCAGCGCGCCGGATCCAGATCGGGGCAAGTGGCACACGGCCGGAAACATAGTCAAAAACTCCGCCAACACCGGCTGCAACCAGTATGCCATGCTCCGCCAGCCGCGCTCTGTTTGCCCAGATCCAGATATCCTGACGGGGATGTCCGAAGGCGACCAGTAGCACGGTTGGCTTTGCAGCCGATAGACGCCGGTCGATTTCCTCAAACCCTCCAGGGTCAGAATCTCCTGAGAAGTATCCGCAAATCTGAAGGTTCGGGTGCCGTTCCTGGAACCGGGCAGCTGCTTCCCCGGCAATTCCCTCACCGGCTCCGAGCAAAAATACCCGCAGATTCGGGTGATTGCAGGCCATGAGCTGTTCGACGATCTGAACACCGGTTACCCGGGTACGAACTGGGACGTTGAGCAGCCGTGCCGCGTAAAGGAGGCCGACGCCGTCCGCGGTTGCCAGATCAGATTGTTTCAAGATGCGTGCGAACCGGGGATCCCGCCTGGCTGCCACGGCAAACTCGGGATTGACCGTCACGATATGATGCAGAATGCCGTCCGGCTGATCCAGCCAGCCGGCTACCACCGTCAGCACTCCCCCGAGATCAACATCATCAACCGGTATATTCAGGATGAAGTAGCGGTCTGGCGCTGGCACTACCAGAGGGCTTCGCAAGCGACGGCGGGATGATTCAATGCTGGGTTGTCATGAATTTTGTCTGGCACCGGGTTCCTTGCTCTGTTTCGGATTGGTCGTTGTCAGTACTCATCGCCATCAGTATGCTCCAGGCTGTTGATCTCCGCTAGAAGGTGTTTGATGCAGAACGATTTCCTCGATCTCCTCCAACAACACGGCATGATCAGCCAGACAGCGGGATGGTCGATAACCCCTGCAGCCGGTGGCTTGAATAGCCAGGTCTATCTGGCGATCAACCCGTCCGGTGTGCCAGTGTTCACCCTTCGCCATTCAACAAATACCCTCCGGCTCAGTCAAGAAGCACGCGTCCTCAATGAACTGCATGCCTGCGAAGGAGTGCCGCAACAGGTTGACCTGCTAAGCAACACGGTTCTGGCTCACCGGTACTTGCCTGGCCGGCCAAAATCGTTGGGTGAAGTTGGCGATGGCGGAATCACCAATCTGGCGCTGCGTTTAGCCTGCATCCACCGGCATACAACCGACTGGTACACCGTCTGGCCGTCGACCGACCGCATCTTTGGCACCAGAGCCGAATCCTTTCGCGCAAGATTGCAAACTATTCAGCACTACAACACGTTTCAGAACCCGCCCGACCTGGCACAACACGAACGGATAGTTGCGGTATACAACTGGTTGCTGGCACACGAACTTGCCGAGTCGCACTGGCAAGAACGAACTTTCCAGCAACTCCATGGTGATCTGAGCTACGGCAACCTCATCTGGGATGGTGATCTCGTCGGATTCGTGGACTGGGAGTACTCGCGGTATGGTGATGCCGCGGAAGAGATTGCCTATCTGTTCACCGAACAGCCTGTCGATCACCGGCGAATGAAAAAGCTCGAAACCCAACATCTCGAACAGACCGGCGATAGAACTATCCGGAAACGGCTCACTTCCTATCTGCCACTCGTCGCTCTCGATTCCGCGTTGTGGTGGATGGACTATCTTGCCAGCACTGGAGGGAACCCGGCAGATCACCCTGAAGTTCTCCGGCGGCTGGACCAGGCAGAACGGACCCAGCGCGTACGATAGGGCTATCCCGGTAGAATTCAGTCAAAGGCGGTGGGCGGTGACAATAACACAACCTCCTGCAACCAGCGCCTCCTCTGAGTGAAAGGTCTCTTGAGCAACGCATGTTGAAAATCGGAAAATACGTTCGAATAACCAGCATTCTTGTAGGAGTCACCATTCTGCTGGTGCTAGGCGCACGGCTCACCAACGCCAACGGTGGACAACTTCGTATCGATCAGGAGCGGATCGGACCTTACGTCGTTTCGGTCACCACAAATCCGACGCCACTGCGAGAAGGGCTCATCGACGTGAGCGTGCTCGTCGGTGATCCGAACAACAACGCCTATCTTGAAAATGCCGAGATCAATGTCCTTGCAACATCGCTTGATCACGAGGGTGTCTCAATCTCACACCAGGCAAGTCACGACCAGGCGTCCGAAGATCGATATCAGGCAGCCGAGTTTGAGCTACCGGAAAGTGGCAGGTGGGAGTTCACGATCAGCGTTAACGGACCGGATGGCGGCGGCACAACCTCTTTTGAGGCTGATGTGGCCGGCAAAGAGGGATTTGACTGGTTGACGATATTGCCGGTACTGCTGGTGATCCCGGTAGTTTTTGGCATTGCCGGTTATCTCATCACCCGCAACCGCGACGACGATCTCGAAGAGGCGGAATCTCAAGACGGATCTAGCTAAATCCGCGGCCGCCTCCGCCACCGCCACCACCATATGAGCCTCCACCACCGGAAAATCCGCCGCTGCTGCCAGAGCTTGAGATCGGCTTGAAGGCTTTCGACGCCTCGTCGAACATGTCGAATAAGCCATCGCTCATCGACTGCAACGACGTCCCCATGCCAGTGCTCACATCCTGGAGCGATGGCGCGTCGAACCCTCCCCCGCCACTGGATGGCGCATACTGTCCGTAGGGATAGCCGCGCTGACCGTAATAGGGTCCATACCAGGCTGGCGCAGGCGTCCCGAGACGGGCGAATTTGCGGGTCCATGATTTTTCGATCCCGAAGGCGACGGCATACGGGAGATAGAGGCTGAACAGATCCCTGGCAGTGGACATGTCATCAAAACGTTCGATTTCTTCCAGGTAGCGTTTAAAAGCCTTCCACCGTTCGGCAGCCTCCGCGCCTTTTTCTGTTTTCCTGGGCATCGCGCTTGAGAGCGCGATGACTGAGATCATCGAGGTAGCCAGCCCGATGACAACCACGACAGCAAACGGCGCCCAGGCGGCAAACATCGACCAGAAAAAAATACCGCCGCCAATTGCCACGACCAGCCCAACGATGCCAGCTGTTCGCCACCGGTTGCGGATCGTTTCCGGATTGTGCGGGAAGTACCCCTGCGCCACCAGCTCCCCGTACATCGCGGTGCGCACATTTTTGACGCTCTTGGAGAACTGGGGCCGGATGTCGCTCAGCTCAACTTCAGTATCACCACTTGAGCCAAACACCGCCCAGATAACCTGACGTTCAGACATCCGGAGTTGTCGATCAGGATCGATGTAGCGCAACTTCCAGTCGCGATCTTTGATAATGCCGAATCTGGACTTGTCGAATTCTTCGATGTGGATGACACCGCGCTCCGCCAGATCAACGAGCGTCGCGATCATGTCGCGAAAGTCGGCTCGTTCGTCGATCAGCGTGCCGACGGTTCCGGGAGGAAGATCATCCGGCGGTGCGCGCAAGACGTCAATTGGCATGGCAACCGGCGCATCCCGCCCGGTTGTGTTCCAGAGGACCACCATGCCAATCGGGCCGCCGATAACGAGCAGTAGTCCTGACCCGAGCAGCAACAGATTAGCCAGCGCCTTGTATGGCGCGAGCTTGGCATCTCGCTCCTCTTTCGCTTCGGCGGCGGCCTGCCAGGAGGGTTCGGTGGCGCTGGTCATCTTCGGGAATTCAACCCGGACCTCGAATGCGTCGCCCTGTTTCAAATTCGATGTCGTCCAGCGGACGGCGTTAGGCGCGAAAAACTGAACTCCGACATCAGCTTCGTTAAAACCGCTGGTATAGGTCCCGATAGTCAATGCGTCTTCCGACACCGGTTCAGGCAAGATCACGGTCGCCGAGGCAGAGGCAATATCAGCTGAAAAGTCAGTATCGACCACTCGCCACCAGATCTGCTCGCGGCCAACATCGTCGTAGACTCGAACGCCGCCGATGACATCATATTTGATCGTGTAGTGCCGGGTCTCTTGCTGGGCTGGTTCGAACCACCAGAGAATTTCGACTTCGCCGCCATAGGTATTCACCGTGTACCCGCCAGGACCGGTCACGCCTCTGACCATCGGTTGACCGTTCTCAAAGAGCTGTACGTTGGTGATGTCTTCGACTTTGCCAAGCGGAATGGTTGCCCAACCCTGGGTGAAGATTCCGTCAGTGAAGTTAATCAGCTGGTCTTCAGTAATCGCCATCGTCCCGTCGGGCCGAAGCTCGATGGTCGTGTTGTATTCCTCCCAGTACAACTCCTTCGCCAGGGCATCTCCCGGAAGCAACGCCAGGAACGTAGCCAGTGCCATCAGGACCGGAATAAAGAGCAGTCCAGTCTGTCTACCGGAAACCACGTGAACCTCCCCCGCCTCCGCCGCCAAATGACCGGCCGCCTCCCGAAAAACTCCCGCCGCCGAAGGAAGATCCTCCCGACCAGGAACCGCCACCCAGCGACCAACCGCCACTACCGCTGGACGGGGCTGAATACGGAGTGAAAACTTTTGACGCTTCATTGATCATGCCGGTCAGGCCATCACTCATGCCCTGAAGTCCTCGTCCCAGGGAATCACTGGCATCCTGGAGATTCGGGATGTCCGGACCATCAATGGTGATATCGCCCGGCGTGCCAACGATCACCGGTCTGCTCCGGCCTCTTCGACGATGCCTGGGCCTCTCCGGCCATGGCTCGTACCAGGTCGGCGCGGGAGTATCTACCTGGGCAAATTTTCGAACCCAGGACTTCTCCAGCCGGAACGCGATGGCATACGGCAAATACCGGGAGAAGATCTCTTTCGCTTCCGCAACATCCTGAAACCGCTCGATCTCCTCCAGATAGCGCTTAAAGGCCATCCAGCGGACGGCTGCTTCGGCGCCAGCCGGTGTCCGCCGGGGCATATAGCGACTGATCGCAATCAGACCAATGCCAAATATGACCACCGCCACGAGCGGGAAGACGATCAGCGGCGCAAATGCGCTGATCAAGGCAGCCAGGAAACAACCCGCCAGCGCGCTCAATGCTGTGAAAGCGATGCCGGCATTGCGCCACCGGTCCCGGGTGCGCTCCGGGTTCGCCTGAAAATAACCGCGTTCGACGAGTTCATCGTACATTGCCCGCTTGACTGTCGATTGCTCGGCCGCAAATCGATCCCGAATCTCGTCCAGTTGGACGCTGTTTGTCGACTCGCTGCCAAAAATCGCCGATAGCAGCCGCTTCTCCGCCTCCCGCAAAGGCAGGTCGTTCCCGGTACGGCGGATTTCCCATTCGTAGTTTCCAGAAGAGCCAATTTTGGTGGCTTGTTTTTCTCTAATTTCGATCACGCCACGTTCAGCCAGGTTGACCAGCGAGGCAATGACGTCGTGATCATCGGCCCGCTCGTCAATCAGCGTGCCAACGACGCCGGGCGGCACGTCATCCGGCGGCTCGCGCAGCACGTCTATCGGCATCTCAACCGGCTCATCCCGGCCACGAAGCATCCATATTCCGTAAAGTCCTATCGGAATGCCAAGCAAAATGAGGATACCTGAGGCAAAGAAGAGCAAGTTCGCGAGCGCTTTGTACGGGGCTAGCCGCTCCTCCTCTACCCGGCGTGCATCATCGGCAGCCTGCCAGGCTGGTGTTGTGGCTGAGGTCATCGCTGGAAACTCAGCCCGGATCTCGACGGCGCTGCCGGTGTCAACCGGTCCGCCAGTCCAGAGCACCGTTTGCGAATCTGGCATCTCGATCAATGGTTCGGGCATATCTCCGGTCCAGAAGGTTGTCGCAACAAGCTGGTCGGTGGCCACCGGCTCGGGGAGCTGAAGCGTAGTGCTAAAGTTGACGATGTCACCGGCAAAATCCTCGTCAATAATCCGCCACCAGAGCTGCTCGCGCCCGGTTTCGGGGTAAACTCGCAGTCCGCCGTCAACATCATATTGGATTGTGAACTGCCTGGTTGCGTCGGCTGTCGGTTCGAACCACCAGAGAATTTCGATATTGCCGCCGAACCTGCTGACACTGTACGTGCCAGCATCGTCTGCCCCCCGGCTGTAGGGCGTTTCACCCTCGAAGACCTGAATGTTGTCGATGTTTTCTACTCGCCCGAGCGGTATGACGGCAAAACCTTGCTCAAACGGTCCCCCCAAAAACCGGATGACCTGGTCTTCACGTACCGTAAAAATGCCGTCTTCATGCAGCGTAATCGTGACATCGTACTGTTCCCAGACGATGTCTCTTGCTTCTGCAACGCTGTTCGTTGCCACTAGCAAGGCAACGACGACAGTGATCAAGAGAACAATCCGATGGAACGAGATTTTACTCTTACTTTTCATCCAGATATTCCCAGACGATTCTCAGGAATATTTCAGCATCCGATTGTAGTATGGAATCCGATGCAACGTACTGTCCACAGCAATTCGGGATGATAACACCGGTGTCAGATGCTTTTGCCATTGAAGTGCGTCCGGCGGTGCCGGAAGATCTGGAAGGACTGCAGCATGTCGCCAACCTGACCTGGCGGCAGACCTATGCTGGATTGATCCCGGATACTGATATTTCCGCATTTCTTGAGCAAGCTTATAGTCTGAAGCGCCTTGAAGCCGCGCTCGACGTGCTCGGGGACGGCCTGATCGTTGCGAGCCAGCAATCCCAACTCATCGGATATGCGCAAGCTGGCGTGAATTCGAATGGCAAGGCGGAACTCTTCGCCATCTACGTGCTGCCAGAATTTCACGGTGCGGGGACCGGTTTGAGGCTCTGGCAACAGGCGACCAGCCACTTTGCCAACCTGGGTTTCGAGACCTTTATCGTCTGGGTGCTGGATGGCAACCAGCAGGCGCGACAATTTTACGAACGCCAGGGGGCGGTCGCAGTCGAGGAGCGTCCGTTCACTGTTGGAAACATAACTGTGAGTGAAATCGGGTATCTCTCAAAAACCGGCTCAAGTTGACCTCCAGCAGGCGGAGTGTTAGCATGTGGTGTTCCCGGCTCGAACCGGGGAGAATATGTCCTGCGTGATTTCGCAGGCGAAAAACGCAAACAGACATCTGACCTATCTCAGGTCCGTTGACCGGTCTGCTGAAAGGAAACATCGAGCTTGCTGAGGATCCGACTACGGCGCATGGGAGCCAAACACAAACCACACTACCGAGTTGTCGTCGCCGAGTCGAGTAGCCCGCGCGATGGTCGATTCGTCGAATCAATTGGCTATTACAACCCTAAAACGGAGCCAATGACTCTGAAAATAGACAACGAACGCGCCCAGTACTGGCTCAGTGTCGGAGCGCAACCGTCTGACACAGTTCGCGGCTTGCTCATTCGCACCGGCGCGATGGAAGGCCAGATCAGTAAAGAGGGACTTGCCGAGGGATACGTCCTGGATCCACCACGATTTGGCATCGAACCGGACATCCAGCAGGCTCATGGAGGACCGGCGGAAGCCTGATCTCTACAAAAATGTTTCAGTGAAACTCCGATCGAATAGGACTGGCTGCCAGCTATCGGCAGCCAGTATCCTTATCGAATACCATCAGATCCAGGAGTAAGGAAGTCCGCCACATGTCAGAGAACTATCAGAGCGAACAGGCAACTGAACTCTGCAATCTGATCGAGTACATCGCCTCCCGGCTGGTAACCGACCCTGACCAGATCTCCGTGACCGCTGAAGAACAGAGCGCCAGCGTGCGTATTCATCTCAATGTGCCGGAGGACGATATGGGGAAGGTGATCGGGCGTGAAGGCCGCATCGCCCGAGCGATGAGAACCGTGCTCATGATTGGCGCATCCCGGAGAGGTTTCCGTTCCAGCCTTGACATCGACTCCTGACCGCAAGCAAACCACCACATTCAATCGCCTGAATCAGGCTGACATCGACCCGGCAACTCCTCCCGAGGAGATGCGCTTCGTCGTCGGGCATATTGTTGGCGTGCACGGTTTGCGCGGCGAAGTCAAGATGACGATTGTCACCGACCAGCCCGAATTCGTGCCGGAATTGCAACACGTCTACTTCGACGATGACCCTGCACCAGTGCCAGTGGCATCAATCCGATCGCACAGCCGGCATGCGCTGGTGAAGTTCGACCAGGTCAACACTCGAAATGAGGCCGAGCTGCTCCGCGGGACCATCATCCGGGTATCCCATGCCCAGTTACCTCCACAACAAGAGGACAGCTACTATCACTACCAGCTCCTCGGACTCGACGTTTCCACCGAGTCTGGCGAACCGATCGGCGTCATAGTCGAGATTATCGAAACCGGCGAAGTCGATGTCTATGTCGTTCGCGACACCGCTGGTCAGGTTCAGATGTTCCCGGCCATCCGCGACGTTGTCCTGGAGATCAACCCCACCGAGCGCAAGATGGTCGTCCGCCCGCAGGAGTGGGAGAAGCCAGAAGAAACAGGCGGAGACAGGAGCTAGCAATGCCGTCGCATTTCCCGGCGCTAAACGCCTGACATCATCCTGGGATACATCAGCCAAGCAACTTTGTCAGTCTGACTTCTTCCTCCAGAAACCCCAACTGCCGGTAGAATCCACGGGCTGATTGATTGGCTGCGCCAGTCACCAGCGTCAGGAAGGAGAGTTGTCGCATTCGCGCCCACTGCTCGGCTGCTTCAACGAGCTGCCGGCCAATTCCTTGCCCTTCTACATCTTCATCAACGACAAGTTCGCCAATTGTCGCCTGTGGTTCGCCGCTGAAGTGTGTCGACAGCTCGATGCTGATGAACCCGGCTATGTCACCGTCAAGATTTCTGGCAACCAGCAACGTCCCTTCCGATTCATCTCTATCCATCGACGCTTCAAGCCAGTTGTGAATTGCAACCAGGCAAGCATCTGGGTCCCGCCAGTGCGCCATCCCGATCAGCAACCGGGCTGAGAGTGCTTCTATCGCCAGTCTATCGGCTTCATCAAACAGGCGAATCTGATACACGTCACCTCCAATAATCATGTCTCATCGGAAATGAGTATACACATTTATTGCTTTTATATATTATTGATCAGTATCAACGTAGTTAGCTCGCGCGTTGAACAAGCTTCGGGGCATGGGCCAGACGGTGATCACCTACAAACTTAGGTTTTCACGGTTCCCGTCTTCCCGAAACTCCCGTTCTCCCCCGCTACCCCGTCTCCACCGGCAGCTCTTCCCGGTTGCCCCACTCGGCCCAGGAGCCGTCGTAGACTTTGACGTTTTGGTGACCGAGCATCATCAGGGCGATGGCGGCGTGAGCGGCGCGAACGCCACCCTGGCAATAGGTGATGACCGTACAGGAGTCGTCAATACCGGCCACCCCGGCGCGATCCTGGATGGCATCGTTTGCCAGAAACCGGCGATCACCGTCCCAATCCAGATTCTCCTGCCAGAGTGAATGGACTGCGCCTGGCACGCGCCCGCCTCTCGCGGCCCGCACTTCATCGCCGGTAAACTCGCTCATACGGCGTACATCCAGGATCACGACCGACTCATCGTCCATCGCGGCAACGACATCATCGGTCGTCGCGATGAGTTCCGGCCGATAATCATCAGGGTTGAGAGTAAGCGTGAATTCACCGGCTGGTTCAACGATCTCGTCGGTAACCGGCCGGTCCTCCTGAACCCAGGCAGTCCAGCCGCCGTTCAGAATCTTGACCCGGTCTCCGTGACCGTAGCGGGCCATCACCAGCCAGAGCCGGGAGGCGAAATGGCCGCCTTCCTGGTCATAGCCGACGATCAGCGTGTCATCGCCAACCCCGAACGATTCCATGGCAGATTTCACCTGTTCCGGCGGCGCGATCATGCCGTCGAACTCATGCTCCGGGTCGGTGAGATCCGTCGACCAGTTCAGGTAGAGCGCGCCTGGAATGTGAGAGGTTTCATAATCCGTTCGGGCATCGTAGTCGAAGGCATACCGGCAGTCGAGAATGCGCACATCCGGATCGTCGAGATGATCTTCCAGCCAGTCGGTCGACACCAGAAATCCATCAATTCCTGTCACAGGTTACCGCCGTTTCTTTCGTTTACCACGCTGGGCTTTGCCAGCCTTCGGAGTCTGTTTCTTCTTGCTTTTGCCCGGGTTGAGCTTGGTCAGCGGAGCGCCGCCGCTGATCATTCGTTCGATGTCGGCAGGGTCCATACCTGGCATTCCAGGCATTCCACCGGACATCGCGCTCGGGTCCATACCCTGCGCCTGCATCATCTTCGCGGCATCCCGCATATCGCCAATCTGGCCGAGTGTGCCGGGCATCCGGCTCATCAGCCCGCGCTTTTTGCCACCACCGCCACCGGCCATCGCGCCAAGCTGCGACATCATTTTCTGCATCTCCGAGAATTGTTTGAGCAAGCCGCGCACATCGCTGGACGAGGTGCCACTCCCGGCAGCTATTCGATCCCGGCGGCTCTTTTTGATCAAACTCGGGAATCGCCGCTCCTGCGGTGTCATCGACTGAATGATCGCTTCGATGTGTTTAAATTCATGCTCATCGATCTGGATATCCTGCTGCCGGACCATTGAGCCAATGCCGGGGATCATCTCCAGCACCTGAGAGAGCGGCCCCATATTCTGTATTTGCTGCAACTGTTTCAGGAAATCATCCAGGTCGAAATGACCTTCGAGAAGTTTTTCCTCGAGTGCTTCCCGTTCAGCCTCGGTGGTCTGTTCCTGAGCGCGTTCGATCAGCGAGAGCATGTCACCCATGCCGAGGATGCGGCCTGCCAGCCGGTCCGGGTAGAACGGCTCCAGCGCATCCAACTGCTCGCCGGTGCCAATGAACTTGATCGGAATGCCAGTCACCGAGCGGATCGATAGCGCCGCGCCGCCTCTCGCGTCACCGTCCATTTTCGTCAGCACCAGACCGGTGATATCGAGACGGCGATTGAACTCCTCGGAGAC
>CAZNYB010000021.1:0-50659 GCA_964577155.1 uncultured Thermomicrobiales bacterium
ATTCCATAAATCTACGAGGTCGTCCTCTGACATGCCTTCTGATTTCATATACTTTGCCATTGCGACATTGCCAAGGCATTCCGCAGCCATGTAGAGATGTGAAACCGCTAGCAGATCTTCACCCGTTCGCCAATGTTGCAATGCGTGAGCGTATTGCGCCGTGGCTGTTCGCAATTTCCGGGTTCGCTCATGTTTCACAATCGCAGTAGCCAGTGCAACAGTGGCTGAGTTTCTGATTCGATGTGAAACCCCAGGAATACCTTCTTCGGCTGGTATATAGCTTTGAAAGAAGTCTCTCTCGGCTACATCGTCGTCAGCGCAATAGGCAAATTCAGGGCGAACGGTATCGATCGCAGCGTTGTTTGCTACCGATATCAGGTTGGAAAGCCATGACGCGGTTAGATTGAAAGTCCCTATGGCTAGATCAAGAGATTCAGCAGTTCCACGTATTTGAGAATACATCCTACGTGGAACTAGAGAATTAAACCCTTCATTGGTATAAAGGGTGGTAAAGGAAACGTTAAGTGCACCTTCACGTGAAGGAAATCCGTTGAACACTAGAGGAGGATCGCCTTCAAGAAATCGAGCTGCTGATGAACAGCTTGAAACTACCCAGTACTTCGATCTCAATTCTGCAAGTCCTTGTATTCATTTCGTGACTAAACGGTGACAAAATTGAGGATTTGCTAGTTTATTTCCCCGTCTACATGAGGAAGAGTTATGCAATGTGCCGAAGGTGGGAGTCGAACCCACACGAGGTTTCCCTCAATGGTTTTTGAGACCATCGCGTCTGCCATTCCGCCACTTCGGCTGGCACGTGTAGTAGTATAGGCTTCCCTACTCGGAGGGACCACTCTCAACGGGATATCGTGTTTCTCGAGATAGTGGCATACAACCGGTCAGTTCAGATATACGTATAATTCAGCAAGTTTGTCATCACAATTTCGATTGATCTGTACGATATTGATCAAGCGTTCGGGGTTCTATGTCGAGATTTCGGCGAAAATCAGACCAGCATGCGAACCAGCTAGGTAAAAATTCAAGAGAGATCGCCTACAACGTACAGCGGGCGGCTCGTTCCCAGCACTCCGACGATATTTTCGCGACGAATCCGCTCCGTCGCTCGTTCTTCATCGCCTTTGGCTCATGGCTGGTGATCCTTATTCCGATCATGCTGCTGAAAGGTGACGCTCAGGCGTTAGTATTGATCGGGGCTGGTTGGTTGGCGGCAGCCGGCATCATCTTTGTCACCCCGATCTTTTTCTGGTTCCTCTTCGAGGTTGTCTGGAGCGCGATCCGTCGACGGACGACACCGCTGATCGAGGAACTCAACCTCAGTCCCAGGGCCTACAATCTGCTCTACCGGCACGGTTTCGAGACGATCTCCAGCGTCGATCGCACATCGGACACGTCGCTTTCGCTGCTCTCAAACATGGATGCCCGGACATTGCGGGAAATCCGCCGCTCCGTCAACCTCTGGAAATATCAGCGGTGGCAGGATAGGGGATTTCCGCACGGCGAGACGCCCGAGAGCCTGATCTAGCTGCTCTCAGCCCAGGTCTCGGAAAACGCCAGGAACGACGAGCTGAACGCGCCGTCGTCGTTGGTTCCCGAATGGACTTCGCCATCGACCGGCTGGTTGCTAACCCGGATCTCGGCGCTCTCACAGGGACAGATGACGGTAGCCAGTTCCCAGGTGGATGGGCCAAGCTCCATGCCTGACCGTTGGCGGAGCTGCTGCTCCATCACATCCCACCAGACAAGCTCGATCACTTTGGAGCCGTCGTTGACGGTAACCCGGTGATACCAGCGGCTATCTGAATCCTGGAAAAAACGAGCGTACTCCGGTTCGATGTTTTCAAACCCGAGTTGATTGAATCCGTCGAAATGCCTGGTGAAGCGATCTGTCACCAGGCGGGCAACGCCAGTGTTGTCGGCAAATATGGCATGGGGAGCGAGGTCGCCCAGACCGGAGTGCTCTGGATCTACCCAGATCAGGAGTGCGTTGCCTTCCCCCTCTTCTGAATAGACGCACCGCCAGTAGCTGGCGCGGGCAACGGCAATCTCGCTGTCTTTCCTGAACAGGGTTAGCCCTGGATTTTCCCCTGAAAATACGACGGTCATAGTCATTCCTTTCCAATCGAGTCAAACCGGAAACTGATGAACCTGTACAACATACTAACTATATGAAATCGCGGGTAACGATACGTGTCGCTACCCGCTCGATACTCAACTATCGTCGGCAATTTTGCCGATTGGCTACTTAGACTAGAAGTGGATCGCGACGGTGGAACCGATGTCAAGCCAGTACCAGAAGAACTGTGCGTCCTCCCACATCAATCCGACGCACCCGTTCGAGCTGAACTGCCCGAAGGCCCATTCTGGCGTCCAGTAGTTTCCGTGGACGGCGAACCCGCCAGCCATGAAATACTGAGTAAACTCGACATTTTCGAGATAGTAGTACTCAGGGTGTCCTTTCGGTATGCCGACTGTTGCTGAGTCCATCGTTTCGCTCCGCACCTGGGACTGGACGGCGAAGACGCCTTTCGGGGTTCGGTCGCTTCGTCCTGCCGTAAAGGTTGATACATAGACGGGTGTATCCCAGCTGTAGGCAACGGCGTAGAAGTCAGACAGATTGACGTCGATCCAGTTGCCCCAGTAGGTCGATGGCGGCGGGGTCACGACGAGCGGATCGACGTAAATGGCCGGGACAAACCCGCCAGTGGCCAGTTCGTACCAGGAGTCGACCCCTTCGACATCTTCACCACGGACCATGCGGCTGAGTTGCAGCGGCCGGTGGCTGTAGACGGTATCAATAGGGCTGGAGTTGATGTCCGCTGTCGGACGCACGTTGAGTGCTTCCACGGAGACCACTGCCCAGCGCACAGTGTTGTTCGTCTGCAGCGCATACTGCCAGTTTGGGTCGAACAAACCTGCATCGTAGACAACGGCATTTCCAGCCTGGTCGGTTTGAACGGTGTCGACATCGTAGGCCTCAACCCATTCTCGACCCAGGTGTCCCAGCAAAATTTCGTAGGGAGTGCCGGCGTTTTCCGGATGCCACTCGAAACGACCACGCTCGAAGTACTGGACGGTGAAGCCATTTTCGGTGAATTCCTCTGAAATCGGGAATCCGAAGACATGCACGCCGCCATGTTCATTCCAGTATTGCTGGAACGCGTTGGCAAGGGTGTGTCTGGTTTCGATGAAATAATCCCGTGTGTCTCCCTCGCCACGAGGATCAGTCAGAATCGGCGAGAACGGAGCGGCCAGTTGCTGATCCTCGGCTTTCCAGTTGCCCAGGAGCGTGCCTTGAATAACCCACTCGGTACCGGCGTGCTCCGGCCACAGTTCGAGCCGGGCGCGTTCGAAGTACTGGACGATCCGACCCTTCTCGACGACTGGTTCTGAAATCGGAAAACCGTAGATCGTGAAGTCACCTTTGGATAGCCAGGTGTGCAGAAACTCGCCGGAGAGGTGGTGTCCAGTCTCGTTGAAATATGCTTTTGATGGAAATCCATTTTCGTCGAGCTGAACTTCAACTGGTCCGGATTGCGCCGACGTCGGCTGAACAACAAGAGCGAAAAGACTGAATATTACAGCTATAGCCAGTAGAATCTGTATGAGTCTCGGTTGAAAGAATGCACGCTTTCGATTCACAGACATGCCTATCGACCCATTACCCATGCACTATCCCGCTTCCCCAAAACATGATTCGGACAATTCATTTCTGTTCCAGTACGAAAACAACAGTGTTACCACAATGTCAGGCAAGAGCGTTCCGTTTAGCGTTCCCTATTCTACGCCTGTACAAGCCTGGCAGATTGTACAAATCTGTGTTGGATAGCGGCTACCGTCCACGTCTCTACCTTACCAAGCGGTGGCTTGTTCCGAAGCCATACCTCAATTCACCTTCGTCTATGGTACTTGCTGGCCCGTCGGTTTCAGGTAATCTGGAATACGGGTTGCCAGACGGACGTTCATTTAAGTAACACTTAATGGTCGGCATTCGTTGAACGATCAAGATGCGTTTCTTGATACTCAAATTTTGCAGGAGCAGGCGTGAGTATTCTAACTGGCCAGCACGCACCGTCGGAAACAGGCATAACGAAGAGAGAACTGACAGTAGCCGGTGTTGAAGTTCTTGCGATATTCACCATTTTTATTATCGCCTTCACCGGGAGATCGACGTTTGGTGAAGGTGTCAAAACGGCGCTTACTGTTCTGTCGGTGATTGTCGGACTGGCAGGCGCGGTCGCCGGGGTTTTGACCATCTGGCGCGGAGTCCAGTTTCAGCCATCGCGATTGACGCGCATCGTTCTCGGTGGGTTGATGACATTTATCGGTACATATACCGTCGTGCACGTCCTCTCATAATAAACCGGACGTCAGATCGACTAAAACGCAATCACATCGCACATTCCGTAGATTTAGATATGCGCCTAGGAGAGGCCAGGGGATGGCAGCACAGCGTGAAGAACTGTTTGAGGAAAAACTGACTTCGGTTTCGGTTGTTGACCAGGAACCGGTGTTGGATCGCGCTGATGAAGCTGAAACTCCACTGTTGCTGCCGGCTGAGGAGGCAGAGACCGGTTCCCGGCTGCTCAAGCCATTCGTGGCACTGCAGGAACGCGATTTCCGCAATCTCTGGATCGCGAATCTTCCCGGCACACTGGCGATGCAGATGGGCATGATCACAACCGGTTATCTCGCCTTCGAGCTCACCGGCTCAGCGGCGGCAGTTGGGCTGGTAACGCTTGGCTGGGGTGTCCCGATGCTGCTCTTCGCCTTGATCGGTGGCGTGGCGGCAGACCGGTTTTCAAAACGTCAAATATTGCTGGTGTTTCGCTCGGTCATCGTGCTGACCTCGTTGACCCTGGCTGTCCTGACCATTTCGGGCGTTATCCAGATCTGGATGATGACGCTGGTCGCTTTCATCATGGGCACAGCCTTTGCCTTCAATATGCCAGCCCAACAGTCGTTCGTCGCCGAGCTGGTTTCTCGGAAGCGGTTGACGAACGCCATCGCTTTGCAAAATTCAGGGATGAATGCCTCCCGAATCATCGGACCATCGCTTGCCGGTGGGCTGATCAGTCTAAGTTTCGTCGGAGTCGGCGGGGTGTTTGTGATCATGACGCTGATGAATGCTGCCGTTGTCATCAATCTCTATCGGATTCCAGACAGGGGAGTGAACGCCACGGCGAAAAACCGGGGTGGATTCACTTCGCTTGTTGACGGTCTCAAATACATCCGTGCCAACAGCGTCGTTCGAAGCCTGCTTATCCTTGCATTTGCGGTAGTCGCGCTGGGACTGCCGTACCAGTCGCTGATGCCAGTGTTTGCCAAAGAGGTCTTTGGAGTTGGCGCTGCCGGACTGGGTCTACTGATGACACTGATCGGCATCGGCGCGCTGGCAGGATCGCTGACGATCGCAGCGATGAGCGATTTCGACCGGCGGGGTATGCTGCAGGTGGTACTTGGCGTCATGTTCGGGTTGTCGCTGGCGGTGTTCGCCTTTAGCCAGAACATCTTTCTGGCGGTTCTGGTTCTTCCGATTGTTGGCGCGGCATCGGCTGCCTATCACGCCCTAAACAGCTCGCTGACGATGGACAACACCAAACCCGAATTCCACGGGCGAGTCATGAGCGTCTATATGCTGACATTCGCGCTCATGCCGCTCTCGGTGCTGCCGTTCGGGATCATCACCGATCAGTTTGGCGCGCCGGTTACTGTCGGCGTTGCTGCGCTTCTGCTCGCGGCAATCGTCGTCGCGTTTGCCCTGACGAATCCAAAGTTCCGCCAGATCCGGTAACGTTTTGTATGTCAACGTTTTCGGGTATCCTGACCTCCACTGTTGATGCGTATCGGGAGGTCAACCATTGCAAGAAACAAACGAATCCAGAATCCAACAGCTTGAAGACCGGATGAATGCCGAGGGATACACCGGCATCTGGATCGTCTTTCATGACTACTCCGGCAGGGCGTGTGCCAAGTGGATTCCTCGTCCGGTCGTGCCAGATGCGCTGCGGTCCGGCGGGGTCTTCGCACGGGCCAATCTCAATTTCACGATTGACGACCACCAGGTTCCAGATCCACGGTTTGGCGCGAACACCGGTGACTTCTTTGCTATTCCTGACCCCGAGACATTTGCTCCGGTTCCCTACCGACCCGGAATTGCACGGGTGTTTAGCTTTCTCCATACTGAACAGGGTGAGCTGTGGGAAGGGTGTCCCAGAGGCCGGCTAGACAACGCGCTGTCGAAGCTCGCGGATCTTGGACTCTCGGCCCGAGTCGCATTTGAGCCTGAGTTCACGCTTTTTCGAAAACGGCAAGATGGTGATTACGAACCAGATGATCACTTCGCCATGTATTCGACCGACCGGATTGACTACGACTACGAACTGCTGAAAGACATAGAAACGACGCTTGGTCAGCAGCATCTGAGAGTGATTCAAATCGGTACCGAGTACGGAGCCGGGCAGCTGGAGATCAACCTCCACCACGAGCTGCCACTGAAAGCGGCGGACGACCTGCTCACCATGCGGGAGACCGTGCGTGCGCTAGCTCGTGATGCCGGGAGAATTGCGACCTTCATGCCGAAGCCGTACGCCGACGGCGCGGGAAACGGATTGCATGTCCACCTCTCATTGTGGGATGAATCCGGACACGAAGACAGGTCGTCCGGAGATGAAACATTCGGCATGTCAACTCAGCTCAAGCAGTTCATTGGAGGCGTTCTCGCTCACGCAGAAGCAATCTGTGGAGTCGGTAGCCCAACCGTGAATTCGTACAAGCGTCTCCAGCCGGCATCCTGGGCGCCAGCGCACGTCGCCTATGGTCGTGGAAATCGCGCTGCGCTGGTTCGTGTTCCTGGTTCCTCACGGGTCAGGATGGAATTCCGCGCTGGCGACAATTCGTCGAACCCGTACCTCTTTCTCACGGCGTTGATCGGGGCTGGCATAGACGGACTCGAGCAGGAGTTAGACCCTGGCGATCCGGCCGAGTTTGATCTCGGATTCGCCAGCGAGGAAACGTTGCGCGAAGATCATATTCGATACCTTCCACGTTCCGCGGGCGAAGCGCTGGATGCGATCGAGTCGGATCAGGTTGTTATGGAGGCACTTGGTCCGGTTTGCGGACCGGAGTTGCTTCGCGTGAAGCGGTATGAGCTGGCTCGATACGACGTTCATGTGTCAGCCTGGGAACGTGACGTCTACCTGGAACGACTTTAAGGAGCGACACTGTGGGGTCAGAAAACCTTCGCGCGACCATCTACGACACACCTTTTGAGGATCACCACGTCCATGCCCCGGAAAACCGTGGCTGGATCAGGACGAACCACGAATTCCGGCGGGTTTTCACGGAATCATCGCTTGAGTCAGTCTGGAGACATCAATCCGGAGACTTGCTGAGCTACCGCTGGATGGTGCGCGAACTTGCCAGTCTGCTTGACGTTGAAGCAGATGAAGATGTGGTAGTTGAGGCTCGAAACCATATGGATCCGATCGCGTACCAGCGATTGCTAGCGGACCAGAGCAACCTCGGCGCTTGTTACGCCGACCACCTGTTTGCCAGCGACATTTCTTACTCCATTGAGGAATGGTCTGAGGTGCTTGGTGGCCGTCCGGTGTATCCCGTCCTGCGCATCGAGACGTTTATCGAACAGCAGTGCGATGAGTGTGCGACGCTCGATGAGGCGCTCGACCGGATGATCGATCAGATACGACGTTCCAGAGAGCTGGGCATCGTTTCGCTCAAAAGTATCTCCGGTTATCGCACCGGGCTGAAGATTCTGGGCCCTTCAGCCAGTCAACGGCGACTCGCCAGGCTGGCGTATCACCGGTTTCGGGAGACTCGCCTGTCGGGCAAACCCGCCAGAATAGAGACGAAAGAACTCGTTGACACTATCGTCTGGACTGCGCTCGACGCGGCGGCAGAACTCGGACTGCCTTGCCAGTTCCATGTCGGGCTTGGCGACGATGACATTGTCATGACCCAGAACGATCCGACACTGATGCGAGAAGTGCTGCAGCACGAGAAATTACGAAACGCGCCAATCGTTCTCCTGCACTGTTACCCGTACCACCGGCAGGCGGCTTACCTGGCCAATCTTTACCCAAACGTCTACGTTGATCTCGGGTTGACCATTCCACTGGCCGGAGCCGGATCTGACCGGGTGCTGGAAGAAACGCTCGAACTCGTGCCGGTAAATCGCTTGCTGGCATCTACCGATGGGCACGGCGCGCCAGAGTTTCAGTGGTTCGGCATTTTTGTCTGGCGCTGGGCGCTCGACCGCGTCTTCCAGAAATACGTTGAGATGCATATCGTTGACGAGTCCTATGCCATTCTGGCGGTTCAAGCCATCCTGCGTGACAACGCGCGTGCCTTCTACCCACTGCCAGTGGATTAGCCGACGCTTTTGGTGAAACGTTCGATGGCTTCGGTCAGTTCGGCGGCGGCGGCTTCCTTGTCGTCAGAAGTGAGCACGCAGCCGGTGATATGGTCTTCGAGGATGAGGAGGCCAATCGAGCGTGCCGCCGCAATAATCGACGAAAGCTGGGTCAGCACATCGACACAGTATTTGTCTTCGTCGACCATGCGCTGAACGCCGCGCACTTGCCCTTCCATCCTCCGGAGTCGAGCCTGAATTCGATCCTTGTCATGTTCGTATGATGCTGCGGATTCAATTGATGCGGTCATGCTGTCTGTTCCTGTTCGAAGATGATTTCAAGATATGTTAACCATAACGAATGTTATGTTCGTAATTGTACGATCTTCAGCAACCTCACTTAACGCTATTTAGTTCCCGCACCGCAATGCCTAGCCTGCGTATACCTTCGTCTATCGTTTCAGGCGCAAGCGTCGAGAAGCCAAGCCGCAGAGCCGGGATATTCCGCCGGTCAGGGAAGAAAAAGGAGCCAGGCAGAAATCCGACTCCGTTCCTCGCAGCAACGGGAAGAAGTTCATCCGCGCCAGATGTCGCTGGCAAGGTCAGCCAGATAAAAAATCCGCCGTCGGGTTCAGACCAACTCACGCCAGGCGGCATTTCGTGCTCCAGAGCTGCAAGCATGCACTGGCAGCGCGCCCGGTACAGCTCACGTGATTCAATCAGATGGCGTTCATACCAGCCATCTTCGCAAGCTGCAGAGACCGCTCGCTGGATAAACCGGTCTGACTGGATATCAACAGCTTCTTTGGCGTCTACCAGCGGTGCGCGAATTGCGTCGGGCATGACCATCCAGCCCATTCGAAGCGCCGGGTAGAGCGTCTTTGAGAAGGTGCCGAGGTAGATGACGTCAGGATCCAATGCTCGCAGTGGTGGTCGCACCTGCCGGTCAAACTGAAGCTCTCCGTAGGGGTCGTCTTCGATCACCACGACACCAGCCGCTCTGCAGATGTCCAGTATCTGTTGCTGGCGTTGCCGGGAGATGGTGACACCGGTCGGATTCTGGAATATGGAGACGGTGTAAAGCGCTTTTGGAGCAGGACTATCGTGAATCGCTCGCTCCAACTCGCCAGGGATGATGCCTTGTTCGTCTATCGGAATGGTTTGGTACTGGACCCGGTATGCGTCGAACGCCTGTAGTGCGCCAAAATAGGTTGGACCTTCGACAAGTACGGTATCTCCAGCGTCAAAGAGAATTTTGGCAGTCAGATCCAGCCCTTGCTGAGAGCCGTTCGTGATCAGAATATCTCCCGTTCTGGATTCAGCGTCGCGCGAAGCCATCCTCTCTGCGATGAACTGTCGGAGCGGTTCGTAGCCCTGAGCGTCACCGTATCCATAGATGCCGGGCGCTTCTTCCCAGGCTTGATCCATAGCACATTGCATATGCTGATATGGAACTTGTTCGGCTGGTGGCGTGCCGCCAGCGAAGAAAATCAGATCATCAACAGACCAGATATCGTCCAGATCGACAAATACTGATGGCTGAATCGATTTGACGCGGCCCGCAACGGCGGTATCCCAGTTTATCGGCATCTACGCTCCAATTAGTGCTTTATCTGTTCAGCTTCGTTTGCTATCCCGGCAAAGTGGTATGTTCTGTAACCTGCACTTCAATTCGTTTGTTGTTCCGGCCTTTTGATCTCGTGCCAATCACCTCGAACCCGCCAACTTCGGACGTGTTCCGAACGTGCGTTCCTCCATCTGCCTGCAGGTCAAGCCCTTCAATCTCAACGATGCGCACCATGGCAATATGTTCGGGCAACAGGTTGAATTTGGTTCGGATCAGGTCGGGGATCTCAAAGGCCTCATCTCTGGGGATCTCTCGCCAGCTGACCGGCAGCGCCGCCTGGATATTCACATTCACCAGGCTTTCTATCCTCGCGATGCGTTCGGAGCTGAGGTCGCCAAGCTCAAAATCCATCCGCGATTTATCCATGCCGATGTTCGCGCCAGTGACCTGTGCGCCAAACTCATTCCAGATTACTCCACAGAGGATATGCAGCGCGGTGTGGGACCTCATGAGTTTGTACCGTCGATCCCAATCGATGGCGGCCTGAATGGCTTCACCCGGTTCGAGATCGTTGTCACCCTCAAGCGTATGAACGACATCCAATCCGCTCTTTTGCACTTTTGTCACGGCTATCGAGCGCTCTCCAACTGTGACTGATCCAGTGTCATGCGGCTGACCTCCGCCAGTCGGGTAGAAGACGGTGCGGTTGAGAACGAGCTGGTCTCCTTTACACGACACAACAGTCGCGTCGCATGTTTGGAGATAGGAGTCGTCCAGGAAAAGAAGTTCGGTCATGGTAATTCTTCGCCAATCTGGCATCAATCACGATCAACAGACGATTATGAAGATCTGACTCCAAAAGTGTCAATGTGTTGCCGGGGGGTTGCCTGAAAGTCAAAAGGCTGATACTATGCACGTACATAGTGTACGTACGCTATGGTTCGATTCGTTTGCTTATGGCAATCAAGACCTACCGCGATAGTCGGAAGGATGAGCCCGATGATGCATACCGACAACAGTTCGAATCGTACTGGACCATCGAACTCGCTCCGTCAAAAAAACAGCGTCAAGATTCCGCGATTTCTACGCAAACTTACCTATGCTGGCGGTCTGTCACTGTTTGTGGTCCTGCTGGCCGGTGCAGTGGCTGTTGCTGGAACGCTGTCCTACACGATTCAATATGGCGATACGCTGAGCGAGTTAGCGGAACAGCACGGCACCAGCGTCGATGAACTGGCGGATCTCAACGGGATCAGCGATCCTGATCTGATCATTACCGGCGACGAATTGCTGATTCCTTCAGACGACGCTGATGACACTACCGATTCGGGTGAGCCAGCCGAACCGGTCGATATCCCGGACAGCGGAGACAGTAGCGGAGACAGCTATGTCATTCAGGATGGCGACACGCTTACGACCATAGCCGACAAGTTCGGTGTTACCGTCGAAGAACTGATTGCCTGGAATGATATTGCCGATGCGGAAATCATCGTCGTCGGCGACACGCTCATTATTCCGGTAGCTGATTTTGCCACGAACGACGATTCAAGCGACGACACCAGCGTCGACGATTCGCAGGTTGCTGATGAACAGACTCCTGCTGCCAGCGATCCGGTCGACGATACCGGTTCCGATCTGGTGCTTCACCTGGCATTAGAAGGCGAAACGCTTGAATCAATTGCCGCAATGTATGGAATCTCCGTCGAACAGCTTACTGCGGCGAATCACCATGCAGCGGCAGGCGTCACGCCAGGAATGATCCTCAAGATTCCGCCAGCCGGTCTGGAAGGCGCACGGATAACCGGCATGCCGGCCATGGCTGAGCAGTGGCCGCTGGTCAGTGAACTCGCGTCGGTTTCCCTCGCTACATCGTACTGGGGAACAACAGTTACGGCTTTCGAGCTGCTCGGACAGCTTCCAGATTCCGAAAATCCGCATTTCGGATTTCGAGGCGACCCACAGGGTATGTTTGGGATGACCGACGACTACGGTGTCTACAACGAGCCGCTCGTCGATGTCCTGGCGACATTCGGGTACGATGCCACTGCTTTCTACACCGATGGGAACACCAACGAACTGATTGCCTGGATCGATTCTGGAGTGCCTGTCGTCGTATGGGTAACTTACGGATTCGCACCGCAGGAACGTATAGTCGTTGAATCCGAAAGCGGCTCGTACTCCCTGGTAGCCGAACAGCACGCACTACTCGTCTACGGGTACGACGCTGACGGCATCGAGGTTGTTGATGTTTCGGATGGAGCCTACAAGCATTTCGGTTGGGACGAATTCGTCAGCTCCTGGACCCTGTTTGATGGCATGTCTCTAGCCATTGCTCCGATCTAGCCTGGCAGCCTGGTGGATCTAACCATTCGAGCGGCGCTCCTGACCGCCTTTGGCGGCGCAATAGGAGCGCCTGCCAGGCTTATCCTTACCGTGCTGATTACCAACCGCTTTCCACAAACTCTGTTTCCAGTTGCGACGCTGGCAATTAATGTTATCGGCAGTTTTCTACTGGCCTTGCTGTTCTGGAGCGCTACCGACCGGTTCGGACTCACGGCTGGAGTCCGGTTGCTGATAGGAACAGGTCTTCTCGGCGCGTTTACCACCTATTCGACGTTTTCCGTTGAGACCCTGCGACTTGTGGAGCGGGATCGGACCGATCTCGCCGTGCTCTATGTCGTCCTTACGACTGGCTTGTCACTCCTTGCGGTCGTTGCCGGCATCAAACTGGTGCGGATATTCTGATCCAGAATTTCACTAATCCAGTAATCAGAGGTAGCATATGGCACAGAGCATCCGGCAAGGGTGCCGGTTCGTAAGACCTATGATGCCGCCACTGGTGAAGCGGTATGTGGGAATATTCCGTTGCTGGTAAGTCATTGCGATGTTCTACCAGCAACAGGAGATCGAAAAGGCAATCATGGTACCCGGTGGGAAAGACCAGCCGGAAGAACAGTCTGTCGACGACGTCGAAGATCTGCTGGCTGGATACGCGCTCGACATTCTTGATGAAGAAGACCGGGAACGGGTCGCGGCTGCGGTAGCCGCCTCACCCGAACTCCAGTCTTCTCTCGCCGAATCTGAGGATACTGTCGGGAGGCTCGGGCAAGCGGTACCCCGCCATCAGCCGCCACCTTCTCTTCGTCGCAGCATCATGTCCAAATCTCGCCCAGAATCTCGCACCGCCGAGCCTGTTCCAATTCGCCGATTTCCTCACACGTTCAGATGGTTCGCGGCTGCGGCCGCGATTCTGGTCGTCGGTCTTGCTATTGGAAATATCCTGTTGCTGGACGAAATCTTTGACCGTGGTCGTTCAATCGACGAGATGGAAGAGCGATTGGCGATGGTTGATGAAGTAACCGCTTCGCTAGGCGTTGGTGTCGACTGGGAACAACCGCTAATCTGGTCCGATATGGTAGTCACTGACGACTCTGCATATACACCGGTTTCATCCCAACAGCCGCTACGGCAGGGGCTATTTTGTCGAACGCCAGATGGCAAAGCCGGCTGGATCATCATCGTCAATATGCCGCTTGAACCGGATCAGGTCTATCAAGCGTGGTTACAGTCCGAAGATGGCACAGATATCTTTTCAGTTGGCACATTTGTTACCGACGATTCGGGTCGGGGATTTCTCCCGGTGATCAGTCAAAAAGAACTGCACACCTTGCACAGCATCAGTCTGACGATTGAACCTCATGGCGGAAGCCCGCTTCCAACTTCGCCGATTGTCCTTGTTGGCCGGATAAAATAGCGTTCATTGAATATCACCGCTCAGCCAGTCAAGTCAGCAGCTGGAGCCATGTTTGCTGTTACAGTCACCATCGTTATTCCACTGGAAAACAGTAGCCGGGAGATTCTGATTCACCGGACCAGGGACACTATTCGGCTACCTGCAGGAGAATTGAAAACTGGCGAGCGAATCTTCGATGCGGCACGAAGAATTGCTGCTGAGCAGGTTGGCGTTCCAGTCCACCCGCAGCGGTTGCTCTATGTGTCTGAAGATGGCTCAGACCAACTGGGATTTAGCATCCTCTGCGAGCTTCAATCTGAGGCGGCGGCCGATCCGAAGCCAGACATCGTTTTTGCGAACATCGCAACGTTTGACGGACAGTTTGAACCGGCAATTCTTCGCGAAGTACTAACCGAAGACAGCTCAAGTGGCTTTTATCGTCCGACAGCCCACCTGGTTGTTCGTTCAGCCGGACAACCTGAAGCTACAGATATTGACATAACCTGGTAACGAACCTTGTAAGTCCAGACAGGAAAAAGATCGATGATTCGACGAATTCGAGCTAAGTGGTACGTATCTTTAGTGATAACTGGTCTGCTGCTGCTTGCACTGGCGCTTTCAGCCTGTGGCGGCGGTGACGACGCGACGGCGACACCTGGCGAATCCGCAAGTTCGACGGCTACGGCGTCAAATGATGGGGAGGCAACCGAAGAATCCGGTGATTCGGATGAACCAACTACGACGCTGGAGAGACTGGCAGATATCCTTGAAAACCCGTTTCTCGATACGGTCACATTTGGTGATGCCGGTCTTGAAAACTACTCCGCCGAGTTCACCGGAGATTTTTATACCCAGATCGCTGGCAGCCAGCCGATTGACCTCATGGTAGAGCAGTCATCGGTTGACAACTACCACCTTGTTGTCTCCGGCTTTGGTCTGGATGAACAAGCCGAAGTCTGGGTTGTGGATGGGTCGACACATGTTGCCGGACCGGGTGGACTAACGTTTGAACTGCCTTCGATAGCTGACTCGGTTATTGGATCGCCGTCCGACTATCTGATTCAGGTACCGGAGATCAACACTATATCAGGAGCAACTGAAGTCGGCACTGAGGAGATCGACGGGCGATCAACGACTCACTACGAGGTCGATCCCTCGGAAATCTCTGAATTTACCGACGGCAGCGAGTTCAACGATGCTACAGGGACGATCGATATCTGGATCGACGATGAGTTGTCAATTGTGATCAAGATGGACGTCGATGTTGAGTGGACCGATCAGAATAGCGATCAGCAGCGAGTGGATTATCTGTATACCTTAAGCAACATTGGCAGCACACCGGATGTTCAGGCTCCGTGATGCTGGACCAGCCTATCCAGTGCTGGTTCCCAGTAGCGATCCGGGATCTGCATGAAGTGCTGTACTAGCTCCTGATTATCGGACATTTCATGCAGGACGTAATTCATGAGATGCAAGCCCCGGTGGATGACAAATATGTCGATTTCACCGGGGTACTTTTCCGGCCAAGCCGCGATTGATTCGTAGCCAGTCCGGTAGTGTCGACGCATATTGATGTAATCCGGTCGTTGTTGCAGGTAGTGGAATGTGACACCGATGTCTTGGACCGGATAGCCCCACATGACATCTTCATGATCGATAATGGCGAGCTGATCTCGATAGATCAGAACGTTCCACTCGTGAATATCTCCATGGACAACAATTGGCGGTTCCTCGCCATCGTACAAGCGCTGAATAGCACGTTGAACGACCATTTTTGATCGAGTGACGGTCTGCAGCGCGCCGTCAGGGTACAGATCCACGAAGCGCTGTTCAAACAACACTTCCGGCTCTCCGAAAGGGTAAAGAGCGCCAAGCGTCAGGATCTTAATATCGCCTGGCAGGTGAAACGATGCCGCGAAGTCGTGGAGCCGGGCTGTCAACATGCCAAGTTGATGCATCGATTTGTTGCTGATCCTGTTAGCCAGATCCTGACCCGGCAACATCGTGAGCAGCAAGCATCGCCGCGGTTCCGGTATGCCAGCGATAGTCACGACGACTGACATCGAGCCATCGTTCGATGGGACAGGTCGAGGAGCAACAATGTCCTCAGTCTGATTGAGTGCTTGCAACCAGGCAGTTTCGGCAGCTGCAGCATCTTCGATAGGTCGTTCTGGCGATGAGATGCGAAGCACATACGCAGTTCCATCAGCCGCATCAATCCGAAAACTTGTATTTGTCTCGTTTGCCAGTAATCGAATCCGTTTTGCTTCGATCGGAAAGTGTTCCAACGCGCGGATGGCAAGTTGCCTCAAACGACGGAGTTGACCGCGTTCGGTTAACTCGCTAAATGGCTTCATTGTCCGGATCGGAAGCATCGAACTCGTCATGCTGTATTCGGTCAGCGTACTTCAGTCGTCTGGCCCGGTTGCCGCCTGGCCGCCACCGCCGTCGCCCGGGATTAAACTGCCGCTGGTACCGTTCGCGCTTTCGCCGATCTTGATATTTCTGCTGTCGCTGTTCCCTGGCCGCAGCGACGATCTTCAACAATTCTTGATCACTCGGTATCTCTGTATGATGTGCGTGTTGCCTGGCAATGGAGCCAGCGAAGTTTGGATTGAGCAGGTCGTCCGAACTGATGGCCAGCGCCAGGCTCAACGCTAGCAGCAACTGATCTGACGGTTTCGGTCCGCTCGCCCTACGTGCCTGTCCAAGAAACAACCGTTGCCCCTCAGGCGTTCCGTCCTGACCGCGGATTGCGAGATCTGCGCCAAGCCGCCGCCACATCTGGCTGTTGCGCCGCTGGCGCTTTGACAGATCACCGTCAGTCAGCTCGATGACTTCGGACACACTCTCGGCACTGACCTCGAATCCAGCATCTTCAAGAGCCTGGCCAACGATCTCGATCTGCCGAGGCGAGATACGCTTTCCAGCTACCTCACGCACTTCCTGAACCAGCGCAGGGTCAGAATAATCTGCCGGTGTGTCGGAGTCTGTTTGCCGGTCGTCTGAACTCAAATGGCTCCATCCTCCCGAAGTTGTTCGATCTTGTCTTCGTGTATCCCGAGTATTTCTCCGAGAATCGAGGAGGTATCTTCGCCAAGAAGAGGCGGCGCTTTTGACACCGTTGCCGGCGTGCGAGAAAGCCGGAACGGAATACCGGTCAGTTTGATGCAGCCTGCGGTGGGGTGAGGTACCTCGACAACCATGCCCTGTGACTGGGTCTGCGGGTGATTATAGACCTCGTCAACGGTGTTGATCGGACCACTCGGGATAGTTGCTTTGTAGCACTGATCGATCCAGTACTCGGCGTCCTGCGTCAAAAAAGCCTCTTCGAGAATGGGAATTAACTCTTCACGATGCTTTACCCGCAAAGAGTTAGAGCGAAACCTCGGATCCTCGGCAACATCTATTCGGTCGATGATCTTACAGAGATCTCGAAATTGCCGGTCGGTGCCAGCGCCAATGGTGATGTAGGCGTCTCGCGTTTGAAATATCTGGTAGGGGACGATGTTGGCGTGGGCATTGCCGTACCTGCCGGAAGGTTTACCCGATATCAGGTAATTTGATCCGACATTTGCCAGCCAGCCAATAGCTGAACTGTAGAGACTGGTGTCGATTTTCTGACCCAGCCCGCTCGTTGATCGCTCATGCAGGGCTGCCAGAATGGCAATAGCTGTATTCATTCCGGTTGTGATATCCACGATTGCGACACCGACTTTCATCGGCTCACCATCTGGCTCGCCGGTAATCGACATGATGCCGCCTTCACCCTGGGCGACAAAGTCGTACCCGGGCTTATCAGCCAGCGGTCCATCTGGACCGTATCCGCTGATAGTCGCCCAGATTAAACCGGGGTTGAGACTGCTCAGGTCTTCATAACCAAGTGACAGCTTTTCGAGTGTGCCGATTTTAAAATTTTCAACGACGATGTCGCTTTTGGCTGCCAGATCGCGGATGATCTGCTGGGCTTCCGGGTGCTTGATATTAAGGGTGATGCTGCGTTTGTTGCGGTTTGCCGACAGGTAGTAAGCGCTCTCGGTCTCGGCCCAGGGCGGTCCCCAGGCTCTCGTGTCATCACCGCTGCCAGGCCGCTCGACCTTGATGATTTCCGCGCCAAGATCTCCAAGCGTCATCGTGCAATACGGACCTGCAAGAACCCGAGTAAGGTCTAATACCCGTATCCCGGCTAGCGGGCTTGTCGGTTCACTCATCTCGTCGCCTATCCTGAATCGATCCTCCACCACTACCGCGATTGCAATGATACCCGTCAGCCAGTCGCGAGTATTTCAACCTCAACGGTCTGGTAACCGGTGAGTCCATCCGGGTGCGGATCTCGCCTGGTCGCATCTTGCAGCATTCCGCTCATATCTGTTGCACGAACCTGAATCTGATGAGTTCCGGGTGCTGGCTGCCAGTTGTGCTGCCAGCGTTGCCAGACAAGAGCCGGGTTGTACTCTTCAAGGTTGACTGATTGCCATGGTTGATAGTCGATTTGAATTTCAACTTTTGATATTCCGCGGTTCCCGGCGAACGCGATACCGCCTATCTCAACACTTCTCTGATCATCCAGACTGGTTTGGCCACGTGGCGTGTCGATGATCGAGATCACGTTGATGACCCCTGATTCAGACCAGCCTCGTTCTTGCCAGAAGCCCCGGTAGTCGACTGCCGAGACTTCGATCTCACGCAACCACTTCACATTTTTTATCCCGTACCGATCTGGCACATACAGCCGGCAGGGAAACCCATGATCTTTCTGAAGTGAAACGCCGTTCATCGCGTAGGCAAGCAACGTCGTAGGTTCAAGCGCTTTGCTGAGTTCAATGGAATCCGAGTAGCCGCCAGCTCCGCGATTGATCAGATCCACTGCCGAATCGTTGACGCCAGCCATCGCCAGAACATCTCTCAAGCGCACTCCGGTCCAGCGGGTTGTGCTTATCAACCGGCTGTCATATTCATAAGAGATACACATCAATGTGCCGTCCAGTTCGATGGCAGGCATTGACAATAGATCTTCATAGGTGATCAACAGTTCATGTTCGACCTCTCCGTGAACTCGTAGCGTCCAGCGATCTTCGGGCAGGTTTGGATCTCTGGTGGAGATATCGACGGTGTAGAAGAGATTGTTCGGAGTATTGCGAGGCCGAATCCCAACCGGCGCTGGAAACGCATCAACCATCGGCGGCAATGACGCCGGAACAGAGAGATTGAGCGTTGTCCCGTATTTTTCTGCACGCTGGTTCAAGGTTGCCCTCACTTCATCGAGCGGTATTCCGGCGAGGGTTGGCTCATCATTGACTCCGAACCAGTCGAGCAGCCAGCCGGTCATGACGCCGCCTACTCCGATGAAGAGTGTTACGCCGAGTGCCTGCCGGAGCACATCGCGGCGGCCAGGATCTCCAGGTTGATCCAGCCAGTTGTCCCCAGATGAGTGCTTTGCCGGTTGGCTGTCAGCAGAGATCAACGCCAGCCAATGACCGGTCAGACCGCCGGCAAGCATGAGCGTGGTCGAAAAAAACAGCACTCTCCAGAGCCAGTCAATAAACGAGAGGCTGGCATCTGATGGATAGCTCGTCCAGAGGACGATGGGTAGCGCCACGAGGCTGTATATTAGCCCGCGCCTCCCCGTAGGAGAGGTCCGGAGGGCTGTCCCGAGAGCCAGTCCGGCAGCCACCCAGAAGACAATTCCACCTGCCAGCAGCAGGCGTTGGGCAAGGCTGCCTGTGTTTTCTATGGCGGATGTTGAAAGTTCGCCCGGGGAATAGGCGATGATGCGATCCGCCAGATCAAATGGCGGAAATGGGGCTATGCCAGCGCCGTAGAAACATGCCCAGATGCCAATCAGGCCGGCAGCCGCGGCAGCTCCGGTCAGGAGTGCTGCGCCATGATCAACAGGCGTCCGCTCGGTGGAGTCAATATCTTGACGCGCGCTCATTCTGCCGACCTTGACTGGCGATGCCGTTTAGTTGCTGGATCGATTAGTCTGCAGCTAGGGTCTCTTCCGCTGTGTGCCCGTTCAGCAGCAGATCGATCCCGTATTCCAGCTGATCATCATTCAATTCTTCATCAGCTGGAACCGTCGCTTCGCCAACTGGAGGTTCGAATGGGAACTGACCTTCAGCCAGCGGTACGACGATCTCCGGTGTAATACCATGATGTCTGATGAGTTCGCCGTCCGGGGTTAGCCAGAGTTCAACACCGAGCCAGATTGTCGAGCCATCACCCAGTTCAAACTGATTGAGCACGGTGCCGGTGCCAACTGTCGATTCGCCAATCACTGTTGCTTCACCGGAGGCAAGGATCGCGCCTGAGACGATTTCAGAGGCTGACGCGGATCCTTCATTGATCAGGACTACAAACGGCGTATCCCCGATGTTGATTGACTGGCTGGTTGTCTTGTGCTCTTCTTTCCCACCGTCGCGAGTCTGACTGATATAGACAACAGTGTCGTCCGGCAGGAACGTCGACGCCACCTGCATCGCTTCGCTGACGAAACCGCCCGGATTGTTTCGCAGGTCAAAGATCACACCTGCCGCGCCTGCGTCTTGCGCTTCTTTCAGCGCTGCTTGCAGATCATCACCAGATCCGGATGTAAATTGATTGAGGCTGATGAGCGCAATATCATCTTCGAGCATTGTCCACGAGACTGAAGAAATCTCTATCTCCGCCCGTGTGAGATCAAAGGTATGGAGTTCGCCATCCGGGGGACGCTCAAACGTCACTTCGACTTGAGTGTCAACCGGTCCACGGATGAGGTCAATGATCTCGTTGAGTTGCATTTCGCTGACATCGACCCCGTCGACAGCCACGATAATATCACCGGCCAGTACACCGGCTTCCCTGGCTGGCGAGTTCTCGAACGGGTAGACAACGACAATTCTCCCATCCTGCTCTTCAACCAGGATTCCAACACCTTTGTAGGTGCCTGAGGAACTCTCGCGATCCCGCTCAGTCTCTTCCGCGGTCAGATATCGGGTATGACCTTGATCGCCAAGCGTGTCTAACATGCCTTCGATTGCGCCTTCGAGCATGAGATCTTGATCAATGACACTCTCGTCGACATAGTTGTCCAGGACAACATTCCAGGCCCGGTCAAATGTTTCCGGGACTCCGGTTGCTTCAGCACTCGCTTCGTCTGCTACCACCGACCGTTCGAACACCATGCCAGCGCCGAAAGCAACAAAGAGACCGCCACAGGCAAGAAACGAGATAATCAGTACGGCTGCAAAGCGTTGAATTCTTCTCGGCTTCGGTTGAGCGTTCACCACTGTGTGTTCTGCAGGCTGCTGGATATTTTGCCAGACTGGCGGTTTCTGACTCGTCGCGGCATCCGGATTGTCGGGTGGCGGCGAATAGGAATCTGATGTCATCTGTTGTTCTCAGTCATTCTTCTATTTGATCGATTCAGGTGAATGGAACCAGCCAACAGTCAGGATGGTCTCCAGCACCAGCGCAAATCGCGCGGTTACTCAGGATCCCGGCCATACTGGCCAGCGACCTGTAGTATATCTGTTCTACCTGAATCCAGAATGAAGGATTCCGTACCGTATTTCAGAGGAGATTGGTAAAAATGGCTCCGTTTTACACGCGTAGAGGCGATGAGGGTTATACCGATTTGCTGGGTAGCCGGGTTCTCAAATCCGATTTACGCCTGGAGACGATCGGCACTATTGACGAAGCCTCAGCCCAGATTGGAGTTGCACGCTCTTTGTCCGACTCTGAAAGAACCAACGAGATTCTGATCTCGACGCAGCGCGACCTATATACCTTGATGGCGGAGCTAGCGTTTACCGCTGATATCTCGCAGAGCAAGTGGGTAATATCCAGCGATCATGTCGACCGTATCGAACGTGAGACTGATGGTCTCGCCGCCGAGATCGATGTGCCGCCACACTTCATTGTTCCCGGAGATACCGTCCCCGGCGCTGCTCTTGATGTTGCTCGAACAGTGGTCCGGCGGGCGGAGCGGTTGGCTGTCCAGCTCATTCGTGAAGAAGCAATAGAGAATGAGCAGATAATCCGCTACATGAACCGCCTGTCATCACTGCTCTTCATACTCGCACGATACGAAGACGGTATTGCCGGCATCACGTCAACCAGAGCGAAACGCTGAAATCAGGGTTTCGCTCATCAGTCAAGGAGAAGCCGATTGTTCAAATTATGGGTTAGCTGCTCGATAGCATCTGTTTCAGTTGGCCCGGTGCCGATGATGAGCTGAGAGGTTTGCGCGCGTAATGTGCCAAGAGCAAACCATTCACCGGTTGGCGTTTGACCAACCGAATACTCGGCTGTAATCCCGCTTACCTGAACCGAAGGTCTGATTAGTGGAATCTCGTCGCTTATAGTGCCGTTGGTATTTTTCATATCTACCACTTCAATTCAGAAATAGTTCGCAGAAGCAGAAGATCGTTTTCACGAGCTACCACACGTTTGTGATAACTATCACAAAATATACCGCAGATCGTGACGGAATGCACCAGAAATTGTAAGTTTGATTGCGATTAATCACGTTAGTGCTTCAAATGGACGCAACGAATGGCTCTGGCTCACTATTCCGGTTCACTTTCCTGGCGGTTGCCAGGAAAAACGTTGAGTCGGCTACGGTTTGAGTCTGCCGAAGACCAGAACAGCTGTATCGGAAACGAAAGGTAGCGGGTCACCTTCTTCAGCGTAGTACGCGTAGACTCTCGGACCGTATCTCACAAATACAGTTGCGGTTGGCGCGCCATCTGCCCGCTCCACCGTGCTGGCGATAGCCCGGTCACCGACCTTTGGCGGTTCAACTGACTTCTGACCCTGGCTTGTACCAAGACGTTTCAACCAGTCAAGCGCAAGATCAGCATGTTCTGCGCTTCCATATTCATTAACTGTTGCCAGCATAAAGGCAGGCAGCGGATCGTCAGGACCCGAGCGCTCGTGGGTGAATTCCCGAAAAACGTGTGCTTTAAACTCCCACTCATTTAGCCGGTCGAGATGTGCCGAAGGATCAGCGTAAGCGTTTGCAAGATCCAGCGCTGTCAACGTGCCCTGGTTGGCAACGACAAAGCCCTCTGCCGGGAGCTCCTGGAGATCGGGTAGCGATTCATCCAGCGATAGCGGTTCAGGGGTTGGCGTGGGTGTAATAGTTGGGGTTGGTGACGGCTCTGGAGTGGCTGATGGTCCTAGTGTCGGGGTTGGGGTAACAGTCGGTGTCGGTGATGGAGTGGGAGTCGGAGTGAGGGTAGCTGTCGGTGTCGGAGAGGGTGTCGGGCTAGCCGTTGCTGTTGGCATCAGTGTTGGTGTTGGGTCGGTGTCGTCATTGGTCTCAGGTCCGCTACAAGCTGCGGCAACCAGCAGTATGACCATTCCCAGGAGCAGCGTATTGAAATTTCTTAAAAACAGACCCAAATGCATCTTCCTCGTGCGTCGCGGTCACACGTTCAAACATGTTCCATTGTACTGTACGGACACTGCTGCAAGGCGGATATAACCGGAAACATTGGTGCCTTCGGCTACAATCCATTTGAAGAAATGTCGCTATGCAATATCGGAAAAGGATTCCACAGAATGATTACCGGAATTGATCATCTTATTATCCTAGTTGATGACTTAGATACCGGAATACAGCAGTATCAGTCTCAGGGGTTCACTGTTACTCAGGGTGGACGTCATCCCTACGGCACTCACAATGGTCTGGTGACATTTCAGGATGGATCCTATCTGGAGCTGATCGCGTTTTATGACCAGAATGCGACAGAACATCAGTGGCACAGGCATCTAACGACCGGCGGGGGGCTTATCGACCATGCCATTGGTTCGAACAACCTGGATGGTGATGTTGCAGCCGCTCGGGCGAACGGGCTACAACTGAATGGTCCGGCAGATGGCGCTCGGAAACGGCCAGATGGTATCGAGATTGCCTGGAAGACGGCTCGACAGGAAGGTGGAAATGGCAGCCCACTGCCGTTTGTCATCCAGGACGTTACCGACCGCGAGCTACGTGTACCGGGTGAAGCCGCCGCTGACCATGGCAATGGCGTTCTCGGCATAGACCGGCTCATTGTCGGTGTCAACGACGTCGATTCTGCGGCGCGTGACTACAGCAACCTGACTGGCGCTGAGGTGAATACATCTGAAGCCTCTGGAGCGGTAAAGGCGGTGGAGTTCCAAATCGGACCGCATATCGTTGAGCTTCGTCAACCGGAGCCTGGCTCGGAGATGGACCTGCAGATTCAAAACCGGGGTGACGGTCCATACGCAGCGGTCTTTTATCGTGCAGAAGAACAAGTCCTCGACCCGGCTCGGGTCGGAAATGCGAGAATCTCAGTTCGCGTACGATAGATGTAACAGAGAGCACACTCACGGTACCCATCAACAAACGGAGGAAATCATACGATGTCAAGTTTTGAGCGCAGGTTGGAACTCGGAGAACATCTCAGACAAGCGATCGATCAGGCAAAAGGTGACATAATTCAACTATGCAAGGAGATTTACAGCCACCCGGAACCCGCCTACCAGGAAGAACTGGCTTCAAGTTTGCTCACAGATTTGCTGGCTAGCTACGGGTTTAGCGTTGAGTCTGGCATTGCTGATCTCTCGACTGCTTTCCGTGGTTACACCAGCAATCTCGATAGAGAAGCGATGCGCAAAGGGCTACAGCACGGTCACGTCGCATTTCTGGCGGAGTATGACGCCCCTGCCGGACAACAACATGTAGCTGGCAAACATCTAACCGCCGGAGGAGCAGTCGCCGCTGGAATAGGTCTGGCTGCAACATTGACGAGCATGCGAGGTACGGTAGCCATTTTCGGATGTCCGGCAAGTGAAGACGCCGGCAAGTTCAAAATGACGGCGGATGGCTACTTTGACGAAGTTGACGCGGCGTTTGGGGTCGTCCCACAGGCAGCCGGCGAAGGATTCCAGCCAACGATTAACGCCACCGGCGAAACAATGGCAAGCGCCGTCCTGACGATTCGCTACGCGGACGAACATGCGTCTGCTCTGCAGGAGCTTCAAACTGCCGTCCAGAGTGTCTTGAGCGATCTTGAGGAACCAGCGACGGTCGAAAGCCTTGAAAACGGAATCCGCATCGTCGCTCTGAAAGCCGGCCAGGTCGAAGCCATCGCCGCGCAGATCAGAGCTCTTGCCGAAGCCAGGGCTACCTCAAGCGGCATCCCGGTACAGATTGAAACCAAACCTCTCCTTAAGGACATGAACGTCATGCGGGTGCTGGCACGACGGACAAAAACGTTCGGTGACAACCTGAAGTCGTTCCGTCAGGACAACATCGTCAAGCAGCAACCAGGCGCTCCCACCGACTGGGGTAATGTCTCCTATGTTACCCCGACCAGTCGTACTTACTTTTCATTCTCAGATAGCCAAATAGCGCCTTACGATCCGGATTTCGCTGCGTTGAGCGATACCCCCGAAGCATATGACCAGATGATAGAGGCTGCTAAAGCAACCGCATTAACCGGACTCGATCTGCTCGGCGACATTGAGTTTCGCGGTTTCTCCGAAGGTGAGTTTATCCGCGGACTTCAGGCGCGTGGCATCCAGCGGGTCCCGCGAAGGTGGACAGGGGTGCACCCGGTCTATCCACGGAACGCTGATCAACAGACATCATTCAAAAGACCGAAGCCGGGTGGTATTGTGCGTGGTCCTGGCTTGCCGCCCGACACAGAGCCAAACAAATAGGCGCTCGCACATTGATCGAGCATCGACCACTGGGACTAAGCGGATTGTCGATTCCAGTTGTCGGGCTGGGAACCTGGCGTACATTCGATGTCGTTGGCAAAGAATCCCAGTCAGCGCGGGCAGGTCTCGTTTCAGCTGCATTGGAAGGCGGCGCAACCCTGTTTGACACTTCGCCGATGTATGGCGAGGCGGAACGGGTTCTTGGCGCAACCTTGACTGGCAGGCGCGAACGGGCAGTTGTGGCGAGCAAAGTCTGGTCTGCTGATACCCGTGTAGGCCACAAGCAGATTGACCGGACGCTCTATTACTTCGAGGACCGGGTGGAGATCTTTCAGGTTCACAACCTCGTCAACTGGCAAGTGTTTTTGCCGGTTCTTCATCGCATGAAATCGTCTGGCTCGATTTCCGCTGTCGGCATCACGCACGGACATCCGAATGCGTTCTCGGAGATGGCAGACATCATGCAGCGAGGTTTGGTCGACTCCATTCAGGTCCCCTACGACCCCCTTCGACCGGAAGCCCGGAAGCATATCTTGCCTCTAGCCCGAGATCTCAGCATCGGTGTTATTGTCATGCAGCCATTCCACGAAAGTGTTGCACTTCGCAAACGGCCTTCTGATTCCGAACTACGTTCGTTTCAACCTTTTGGCGTATTCACCTGGCCTCAGGTCATATTGAAGTGGATTGTCAGCGATCCAAGGATCACAGCCGTTGTTCCGGCTACGCGAAGTCCTCACCACCTGAAGGAGAACCTTCTGGCAGGCCAACCACCCTGGTTTGGACGTGAGGAACGTCTGGAAGTCCAGCGTCTGGCTGCGAAGTACTATCACGCAAAGTGTTTTTCAGCCACTACGCTGCGATGATCGCAAGAATCGCCTTGAGGAATTGTCGGTCAATTGAGCAGTCGGACTTCTGCTCGCCACACCGGCTGCAGCGGTGTCGTAACGGGGCATCATGAATGTGGATTTACTTCAGGAGGCAACAACACTGAGGATGAGAACGGTAATTTTCGAAATCTGTGTGATTGACGCCTTCAGGGGACCGTTGATACCATCAGTCGTTGATACTGTGTTTTCCCTGCTGATTGATTGCGTTCGGGTCTTTACCAGGTGAATCGACAGATACGGACAACACTCCGTGTCGGAGAGGATGAGGATGACATTCCTCGAGCACATACAAGGTCCAGCAGACATCAAGAAACTATCAATCCCTGACCTTGAAATTCTCGCCCGGGAGATTCGGGATGAGATCCATCGCGTAACCAGCATCAATGGAGGACATTTCGCATCGAATCTGGGGTCTGTGGAACTAACTCTGGCGTTGCACTATGTCTACAGTTCGCCGGTGGACCAGATAGTCTGGGATGTCGGCCATCAGGGATACCCCCACAAAATAATCACCGGGCGACGCGACGAGTTTGAGACGATTCGAAAAGAAGGCGGCCTATCAGGTTTTCTGCAGCGGAATGAATCTGAGCACGATGCCTTTGGAGCGGGCCACGCCAGCACGAGTATCTCCTCGGCGTTTGGGATTGCAATGGGCAAATTGCTGCAGGATGAGCCAGGTCGCGCCATCGCTGTTATCGGCGATGGAGCGCTGACCGGTGGCATGGCTTACGAAGCGCTGAACAATGCCGGTAGCTACAATCTCCCGTTCCTGGTCGTTCTCAACGACAACGAAATGAGCATCGCTCCGAACGTTGGCGCAATGCCGAGATATCTTTCGCGAGTCCGGACAGATGACCGGTACAATCGCGCCAAGGCGGAGTTTGAAAAAATCATGCAGCGCGCGCCAAAAGGCGATGCGTTCCTGGATCTCTCATACCGTATGATGGATTCTCTCAAAGAATTCGTCTACCACACCATGATCTGGGAAGAGTTAGGCTTCAAGTATTTTGGACCGGTTGACGGGCACAGTATCAAGAGCCTGATAAACATCTTCAAGAGCGTAAAAAACCTTGACGGACCGGTGCTGGTTCACGCCGTGACGGTAAAAGGCAAAGGATTTGACTGGGCGGAAGACGATCCATTTAAACACCACTCCGCCAGTGTTGTATCCAATGGTCCAAAACCACCGCCCCCGCCACCGAAATATCAGGACGTCTTTGGAGATACACTGACCGAGCTAGCGAAACGGGACGACCGTATCGTTGCCATCACCGCTGCAATGCCTGATGGAACCGGGCTGCTGTCATTTGCGCGTGAGCACCCGGAACGATTCTTCGATGTCGGCATAGCTGAACAGCATGCAGTGACCTTTGGCGCTGGATTAGCGACGCAAGGGTTGCGGCCAGTTGTCACGATCTATTCAACTTTCCTCCAACGTGCGTACGACCAGGTCATTCATGACGTTTGCATCCAGGAACTGCCAGTCATATTCGCGATGGACCGTGCTGGCTTCGTGGGTGACGACGGGCGCACGCACCATGGGGTATTTGACTACTCCTACTTGCGTTGCATTCCGAATATGGTCATCATGACACCGAAAGATGAAGCCGAATTGCGTGATATGGTCGTGACCGCCGTTGACTATGATGCTGGCCCGATCGCGTTGCGCTACCCACGCGGTTCCGGTACTGGCGTTGAATCAACTCGCAAGCCGGTAGCGTTGCCAATAGGAAAGGGTGAGATTCTTCGCGAAGGAGACGACCTGGGGATAATCGCAGTCGGATCGCGGGTTGTTACGGCGGAGCGTGCAACTGAAGAGCTTTCCAGACGGGGTATATCGGCTACTTTGATCAATGCACGGTTTATCAAACCGCTTGACGAAGAGCTGATATTGCGTATGGCGCGCCAGATTGGCAGGATCATTACCATTGAAGAGAACGTACTGGCCGGTGGTTTTGGTTCGGCGGTGCTGGAACTACTGATGCGGGAGGGAATAAACATCCCAGTCCATTGCATCGGGATACCCGATCATATATTCGATCACGCTTCTCAAGAGTCGTTGCGCGACCAGGCTGGCATATCAGTTCGGGACCTGGTGGAGGCTGGACTCGAGATGGTTCCGGAGCGTGTCTCTGTCTGATCTATCTACGAGTCCGATCGAACAGTCTGCTCTCGAAAAGTTACATCTCTATGGACAACTGCTATTCAATGCGAGTCAGCAGTTCAATCTCACAGCTCTGCGAACGCTCGAAGATATAGAGACTCAACTGGTCGCTCAGTCTGTGCGACTGGCTGACTATCTCCCTGAAGGATGCGGCAGAGTTATTGATATCGGGTCAGGGGGAGGCATTCCTGGCATCCCGATCGCCATTTGCAGACCCACAATCGACGTAACGCTCATCGATGCAACAGCAAAAAAAATTAGATTTATTGATACGACGGCGACGAAACTTGAGTTACAAAACATTGCCGCCATACAGGGTCGAGTGGAAGAACTTGGCCGGCAGCCTGAATATAGAGAATCCTTCGATGTCGGTACTGCCCGTGCGCTCGCTGCCCTGCCAACGCTTGTAGAATACACTTTGCCTTTCATAAAGGTAGGTGGTACTGCGTTGTTGCCGAAAGGCCCAGATCCTCAACCGGAGATCGAACTCGCCAGGGAAGCTATCCAGCTACTCGGCGGCGCCCTGAGCTCTGTCATTCTCGATCAGGATCTTGGAGGATCATTGGTCGTTCTTTCAAAAGTCACACCGACTCCAGCGATCTACCCTCGCCGAACAGGCATTCCCTCGAAACGACCTATCGGCGTCCTGCTGTAAAGTCGCAGCGGGACAGCAGCTCTTCTTTCGATATCTTCATCTGGAAGGGTATTGATCATGCGCTACAGCCGTATGTTCGCTCATACACGTCGTGAAGCGCCGGCAGGGACGGAATCCACGAGCGCCCGGTTGCTTTCGAGGGCCGGATTCATTCAACAGCTTGGCGCAGGCATCTACACGATGCTTCCGCTTGGCCATCGTGCTAGCAGCCGCATTCTGCAGATTTTGCGGGAAGAGATGGTTGCTATCGGTTGCGAAGAGCTGGCCATGCCAGTGATTCAGCCAGCTGATTTGTGGAAAGAGTCCGGACGCTGGGAAGAGGTCGGGCACGAGATGTTGCGGTCTACGGACCGGCAGGGTCGAGATCTGGCTATTGCGCCAACCCACGAGGAAGTGGCGACCGATCTCGTGCGCAGGGAAGTCCAATCCTATCGTCAGTTGCCGGTGCAATTCTTTCAATTTCAGACCAAATTCAGGGACGAACCACGGCCGCGAGGTGGGCTTATCCGCACCCGTGAATTTCTCATGAAAGACGCCTACTCATTTCATGCGTCTGAGGAGGACTTCCTGCGCTTCTATCATGATTGCCACAAAGCGTACCTGCGAATATTTGCGCGGGTTGGTCTTGACGTCGTTGTCGTCGAGTCAGGGGGCGGGTACATGGGAGGAGCTGTATCACACGAGTTCATGTCTGTTTCGGATGCCGGCGAGGATCTCATTCTTATCTGCTCGAATTGCGGGTTTGCCGCAAACCAGGAATTCGCCACACCACGATACGACCTTTCCGGCGACCCACCGGAGGAGCTTGAGGAAGTCGCAACGCCAGGAATGGAAACGATTCGAGACGTTGCAGAGTTTTTAGACCTTTCGCCAGATAAGACACTCAAAGCGGTATTCTATGAAGTGCAGGACCAACTCGTATTTGTGGTCATTCGGGGGGATTTCGAGGTGAATAGCACCAAGCTGGCAAGTTTGCTGGGTGTCGAGTACCCGCAACCTGCTTCGCCAGAATTGATTCGCGCTTCTGGCGCTGTTCCCGGGTATGCGTCACCGGTGGGTCTGAAAAGAGATGTCCGAGTACTGGCCGATGAATCAGCGTTGACGCCGAACCTGGTGGCCGGCGCAAATCGGGAAGGCTACCATCTCAAGAACGTGAATCTTGGCCGAGATTACCAAGCCAGTCAGATAGCTTCCTTCGCACTGCTTGAGGATGGCGAACCCTGTCCGGAATGCGGCGCTTCTCTCAGCGCTCACAAGGCGATTGAGGTCGGCAACATCTTTACGTTAGGCACGAAATACACAGAACCACAGCATGCCGAATTTCTCGATGAGAATGATGATACGCACCTGATTCTGATGGGTTCGTATGGTATCGGAATCGGACGGCTTATGGCATCGGTTGCCGAGCGTCACCATGACGAACGAGGCCACATCTGGCCGGCAAGTGTTGCACCATATGATGTTCATCTCGTGTCATTGGGACGAGGAGAAAGGGTTCACGAAGTTGCTGAATCGCTTTATCTTGAGTTGGAATGTAGAGGAGTGACGGTGCTCTATGACGACCGGGATGAGTCGGCAGGAATCAAATTCAACGATGCAGATCTGATTGGTCTACCATTGAGAATAACCGTGAGCAATCGTTCGCTGCGGTCCGGTGGAGCGGAACTGAAACGTCGTCGTGACAGTCAGGACATGGCAGAAATAGTGCCGGTCACCGAGGTGCCGGCACGGGTTCAGTCAGAGATGCAAACCTCTTGTGCAAAGCTGCTCGCAGATGCGGAATCGGCAGCGCTCAGGAGTCTCTAGATCTCTTCTGGTTCCTCAAATTCAAACCATTCGTCGTCGGGTAGATCTTCACTGGTTGCCTGCTTGTAGAGCATAAAGGCAACCACGCCGACGATCGCGAGAATGAGGAAGACCAACATGCCACCCTTCTTCATCGCATTTCCCTCCAAAATCGTCCTCAGTCTAAGACTGATCACATGTCCTGTATCTGAGTATAGCAATTGCTTACTCAAATACAGCCGTCTCGATACAATTTTACTGGTGAAACATGCTGAATCCCGGAGATTGTAGTTGAATCAGGACTTTGGAAAGTTAAAAGATTCATTGCCGGGAGAAGTCAGGGGCTGGTTGACGCCTAATGGGTCATCCGTCATGGATGGGGCGCGGCTTGCGGTGATCAACGCCGTTGTGCTTTTTGGCTTGCTCGTGCTTGCAGGACTTTTTTCTTTGTTCCGGGCGCTGTTCGGCTGGTTCATACCACTTTCGACGCTGTTTTTCGGGATCGCGATGATCGGTCTGATGACGCTGCTGTTCGGTATGATCTGGTTTCGGTATACAACCGCTCATCGCGAGATGGCGTTTCGGAGAGGCGGATCGAATGCTGGCCGATTTGGCTTGATTGCGGCCAGTCCGTTTATCGTCCTGGCTCTCATGCTCTTTGGTTCCGGACTCATGGCTCTGTTTTTTGGACTTATCTCGTTCAGCGCTGGACGTGTTGGTAGTGCCATGCTGCGCATGATCTACGCCATGGTGTTTGTGCTACTGGCCGTTGGCAACTATCTTGTTGCCAGGGTGATAGCTGATCGCTGAGCTTATTCACGGAGGAACCATGGTCGAATTCGTCATCAGAGCAGCCGAACCGGGAGATGCTGATGACCTTACAGAGATTTATAACCAGCGATATGTTGCCGCAAACACCTTGCAACTGTTGTATTCGCCGTTGAACCGCTGGCGCGAACGACTCCAGTCTCCTGGAAGAGTGCATGCTCTGGTTGCGGATGCGGGTGGCGTGATAATCGGCAGCGCCGGTCTCGAACGTTACGAAAATCGCCGGGCACATGCCGGTGCTATCGGGATGAGTGTCCATCAAGAGTATCAACGCAAAGGTGTTGGGACCGCCCTCCTCGAGGCGCTTCTCGATCTGGCGGACAACTGGTACAACTTACGACGGGTTGAACTTGAGGTCTACACTGACAATAAGCCGGCCGTCGCGTTGTATGCGAATTATGGCTTTGAAATCGAGGGCACGTTACGTGCTTATGCGTTCCGGGAAGGTCGGTACGTTGATGCCTTTTACATGGCCCGGCTACGCGATGCGCCATCGCTGTTTTCACCAGATTCAGGAGAGAGTCAATGACATCTGCGTTTCCTTATATTGAATTGAGCGGCGACGCGCACGAAATCGGAATTCAGCACGGTCAGAAAGCCTACGATCTTGTGCATCTGCATCTCAACACCGCGCTGGGAAAACTGGAGCGCAAAGATATCAGCCACCAGCAAGCGCGTGAGCGGGCGAAGAACTATATTCCGTATATCGAAAAGTACACGCCACTTTTCGCGGTCGAACTGGCTGGCCTGGCTGAAGGAGCAAATATTGCGTTGGAAGACGCTTACTTGCTTCAATTGCGAGCCGAAATTACTGATAGCCCCGGTTTGGAAACTAGCTCGATTGAAGCGGCGGTCGCTCGTGACGTGTTCGCAAATGAATGCACCTCATTCGCTGTCTCAGGGGAGCTCACGGAGAGCGGCAAGCCTATCTCTGGCCAGAATGCGGACCTGCCATTGAGTACCCGGGATGTTGGAATAGTCGTGCGTATCTCGCCCGACGACAGGCCGGATCTGCTCATGCTGACACCTGCCGGGCAGATCTCGTATATCGGGATAAGCCAGCAAGGGATGTCCGCATTTGCAAATTTCCTGAATACTTCTGGCTGGCGAGCAGGATTCCCCCGGTATCTCCTCTCTCGAACCGCGCTGGAGCAACCTACGATCGACCAGGCTGTCGACCGGTTGAGCGGCATTCCGCGCGCATCATCTCGCAATCTGCTTCTCATGGATGCCAGTGGCGAGTCAGTCGATCTGGAAATGTCAGTGACCTGTGAAAGCCACCTGCATCCGGTCGATGGCGTCCTGACCCACTCAAATCACTTTGTCGCCACTGAAATGCATCAGGAAGAGCAGGCTCAACCAGACCGCATGGCAAACAGCTGCCAGCGTCTGGAGCGGATAAATGAACTCATAGCGTCGAATCGCGGGACAATGACGCCAGAAACCGCGATGGAGATATTTCGAGATCGGGAACATGCGCCGGATGCCATCTGTCGTCACCTTGGGGACGGTCCCGGAGACTACATCACGTTCGCGTCAGTCATTGCCAGCCCGGCAACAGGAGAGCTGTGGGTTGCGCCAGGACCTCCCGATCAACATGAGTACACCCACTATGATTTCTCTTAAAAGCGTTCATCCACGAGATTCAGGTAGTGCAACGCTGATCGGGATGATACGCAACGCCGTCAAGGCCTGGTGCTGCTTTGGCTGAACGGGTTCCCGATGATCAACGCTTGACTGCGGCGATGGGTTATCTCTTCACTCCATTGATCCCGATTTTCGTGCTGATTAACCCGGTCTGGAATAGGTCAGCCTTTTTGCGCCGACACGCAATGCAAGCGCTGCTCTGGTCGGTAGTCTTTTTCCTGCTACTGTTGATTACGCTCGTTTTCGCCATCATACTGGCACGCCGCGACGTTTTATTTATCTGCCTCTCACCGTTCATCGTTACGCTTGCTTTTGTTCCCGGGGCAGTCTGGGCGCGGAGAGTGTTCTACGGTGGCGAGGTTAGCATTCCAATTCTCGGTCGCTTTGTTGCTGATGGGTAACCGCCGCTGGTGGCCGAAGCGCCAGTAGCCCAAACAGGAGCAAGGCTGCCAGCTGTTCGCGATGGAGCTGATCCGACGACTTCAGCGATTCCAATATGGCTCTGTTAAATGACTGCTGGCGTTCGATGACCGGATCCATTGATCGGTGCATTGTCCGCTGCAGCCAGCCAAGCACCGGAATTCGTGAGTACTGCCGTACCTCCTGGATGTCTGACAGTTCGCTTAGCCAGGCGATGGCGTCGGAACGGTCCTGCAAGAGTTCTGACTTGAGAAGCGATTCAGTTGGCCAACCGGCAGCCCAGGGCTGTTTGCGTAGCAGGGCATCGATAGCGCCCGCGCCGGTTAATTCGGGCCAGTTCCTCTTGTGTTCTTCAAATAACCGGTGGCGCAGTCGCTCGAATTCAGCCGGCACAAATTCCCTGTTCCAGGTAGCTTCTGGTAAATGTTTCAACGCGAATCGCAGACGGTTCTGGTGCAGATATTTGTAGTAGTCGATCGATTGGCTGAGCGTTACCCCCTCAACATGAGTAGCCCGCAGTTGGGGCAAATATCGAACCTGCCAGTTTGCCTCGATCAGTCTGGCGCAGAGATCGACATCTTCATAGTAGACAGGTGTGAACAACTCATCAAAGCTGCCAACCTGGCTGACTGCTTCAACACGCAAGCCCATTGCCGCGCCGGTCACAAAGTCGATGCTACGATCTAGAAGATATTGATCTGAAACGGGTTCGCCGTAGCCCCGGTGCCGTGTTTCCATGAGCGGATGCTCAACAATCCCACCTGCGTGCTGGATAGTCTCCAGATCCGGGTAAACGAGCAATGCTCCAGCAGCGCCGAGCCGTGAATTGATTTCGAATGCCTGTACGAGTTTGTCGCCGAATTCCGGCTCCACTTCAACATCGGGATTGAGGATCAGCGCTACAGTGGTTTCGGTTATCTCCAGACCGGCATTGGCGCCACCGGCAAACCCACGATTGACAGGCAGAGGAACCACAACGACACGCGGGAAGCCGTTAAGCTCCAGGAGGGAGTCATCCGTAGAATTATTATCGACAACAATGATCTCCCCCGGCGGGACCGTGCTCTGCTGGAGCGCGGAGATACATGACTCGAGGAATACCGCGCCATTATAGTTGACGATGATGGCTGTCCAGCCGTCACCCATCGGATCTTCCTCCCTGGTCCAGATGTGTCGCGATTCGTAATTAGAAAGCAGTTGACAACGTGAGTGAAAACGCCGACCCTATTCTGGTTATCGCCTCCGACACAATCGGTCCGGAAATGGCTGGATCGGGCATTCGGTACTGGCATTTTGCCCGGGAAATCGGCCGACGACAGCCGGTTACCCTCACGACTCCATCACCGGTCGCACTCCCGGCTCCGGATAGTGTCACGATTGTTCCATATGGTGATGAACATTCGACCGTCGACCGCCAAAATCAGAAGATAGCAGCCCTCATCAGCGAACACAAAACGATCGTCGCCCAGCACCTACCCTATCTCTACACTGCGCCGGAACTGCTTGCCGACCGCAACCTGGTCATCGACCTCTACGCACCCTGGATTCTCGAAAAACTCGAGTATGCTCGCATAGATCCTGAACGAGGTGAATCAGATCGAGCAGATGACGTCGAGATTCTCAATCGGTTGCTGTCTCTCGGCGACTTTTTTCTCTGCGCTTCAGAGCGGCAGCGAGATTTCTGGTTGGGAGCGTTGGCGGCAGCCGGTCGCCTCGATCTAGCCTACAGCAAACATGACCCTGAACTTCGAAATCTGATCGACGTAGTTCCGTTCGGGTTGCCGGAAGCGAACCCATTGCCGTCCGGATCCGGCCCCAGGGATGTTTTTCAGCCGATCGGTCGAGAAGATCCTGTCCTGCTCTGGAACGGTGGGTTGTGGAACTGGCTAGATCCGCTTACCGCCATTCGCGCCACCGGCATCCTCGCGCAGGACATCCCTTCAATACGACTGGTGTTCATGGGCACGAAAAGCCCCGGAGCGCAGGTCGCTGAGATGGAGATGGTGGAAACAGCCCGGCAGCTGGCTTCGGAGCTTGCGTTGCTGGACAAGCATGTGTTTTTCCATGACTGGGTTCCGTACGATGAACGCCAAACCTGGCTCTTGCAAGCAAACGCCACGGTATCGCTGCACTACCCGACTGTCGAGGCGCGATTCGCTTTTCGCACCCGGATGCTGGACACCATCTGGTGTAAAACCCCGGTGATCGCAACAACGGGTGATGTCTTCGCGGATCTCATAGAATCAAGCAACATCGGGGTGACTGTAGCCCCCGGCGACGCAGTGGCGGTTGCGGAGGCTGTCCAATCTGTTCTTGATCCAGCAACGGGTCGGCAAATTCGTCAGAATCTTGCGACGATCAATCGCGAACACACCTGGCAGGAGGTGACGAAGCCGCTTGTTCGCTACTGCTCCGATCCGCGACAGTATGCCGGATCTCGACCTGCATTGGCAGCTGATCAGTACCTCCACAAGCTGGAGTTGTTGTATACCGAAACCAGGCAGTATGCCCAGGATCTCGAGCAGGTTGTCGCGGAGAAGAATGCTGCTCTGGAGCGTGGGCGTGCTGAACAACATCCTGGCAGGTTCAACCGACTGTTTGGCAAACGGACAGGCATGTAAAAACGAGAGAGGCTGACCAGATTCTGGTCAGCCTCTGAGATAGCTCAATCAATCAACTGGTAGAAAAGTGGTTCTGGTTATTCAGCGTCCTCTTCAGACCCAGCTTCCTCATCACCCTCTTCACCCTCAACCATCTCGCCTTCTTCAAGCTCCTCGTCCGTCGGCTCTTCTTCGATGTCCTCTTCGATGACGCGAACCTCAATCAAGCGGACCAGTGCTTCTTCAGGATCGGTGATCAATTCGATGTTGTCGCCATACTCCAGCTCACCGACGGCGACAAAATCATCGAGTTCTAGCAGGCCACTAATGTCAACTTCGATTGCCGCTGGAATATCTGTTGGGAGACCGCTCAGCTCGATGAAGTCACGAATCTGAGTGACAACACCTTCGGTTGATTCCGATTCACCGACCAGCACGATCGGCACATTTGCTGTCATGGCAATCGTGAGATTTGGCGCATAAAACTCAGCGTGCAGTGGCTGCCGGGTAACCGGGTTAGTCTGCAAATTTCTGATGTAGACGGTGTAATCATCCGTCTCGTCAACGTTGATATCTACCAGCGTCGAAGCGCCATAGTTGTGATACAGCCGCTCAAGATCATGGGTATCGAGAGACACTGAAACAGGAGTCTCAACGACGGTTCCGTAGACGACTCCGGGGGTGATTCCTTCGCGACGCAACCGGCGCACTTTTTTTCCGGTTACAGTCCGAGTCGTTGCTGCAAGTGAGGGACGATCTGGCATCTGCCTATCTGCCTTTCCTGACCATTCGGCCTGATGCGTGTGGATGATTTGAGTATCCACATTACATAACAAGAACTTCACGCCGCCGGAACGGCACCAAATGCAAACAGTACCAGATTGCTGAACTTTACGCCACGGCCAGGCCAGCTGGCAGATCTCCAACTGAATATTGAAGAATGCCCGAGATCGCTTGAATCCCTGCGTCGATTGCTACGGGTTTTACCTGAATACAACTGACGCCAAACGAGGCTGCTTGCAAGTCAACCTTTGAAATGATCGAACTAACTGTCGAGGTTCTTGCTTCCCATGATCTCCTGTTCACGCTTTCGGGTGTACAGGTAAAAGAAGACGATGACAAGAAACAACGGAACGACGGTCAGGCAACTCAAAAAGAGCAGGAAGTCTGTCGAAGAATCATCGGATACCCAGGCAATAATACCGATGAGCGCCGATGACAACATGGCAAGCACCAGAATCAGCAATAACGCCGTGGAGGATATGCAGCCAACTGGTTCCCGCCGGGAAGTGTCTGGTCCGGTCGCTTCCAGCAATGATTCAATCTCTCTGAGCTGAATGTAGCCGATTCGTCCATCTGGTAAAGCAACCTTGATGAATTCCGAGGGCAGGATATCTTCTGAATCAATCCCGGTGATTTCCGTGCCGGGGTCAACGATCTCAATCAGTGACGCGGACCGGTCTGGCCGGGAATAGACTCGCAAGCCTTCTGAGGCATGGTAGGCGTCGACAAGCTGATGCCCGCATGCGGAACAGTAGTGGTTGGTACGCGGATTTAGTGAGCCGCAGGTTCCGCAATAGAGGACGCCGGTGGATTCCGACACAGTTTCAATCCTCACCTGACCCGTGTCCGGCTCAGAGTATAGCGAACGGTTTCGCCACTGTTCGTTGTTCGGCTCAGGAGATTTCAGCTGGCTGGGTTATAATTCAACGTCGGAAATGAGCGATTGAGGTTGTCAATTGACAACAAGACCCCGAAAGGGGGTGGTACTGGGTGAAGGTTGAACTTCGGGACAACGAGAGTTTTGAATCGCTGATGAGGAGGTTTCAGAAGGATCTCCAGCAAGCTGGAACGTTGCGAGAATACCGCAGTAAACGCCGGTTTGTAAGCAAGAGCGAACAACGACGCGCGAAAATTCGGAAAGCCGAACACAAGCGCCGGCGCAAGGTGTCAAAATCTTAGCTGATGTGATCAACGTACCCTGACGGGAGACCTGTGATGGTCACTGCAGGTTGAGCGGAATCGGAGATTGAATCCGGTTCCGCTCGTTTTGTTTTTTTACGGTCCCTCTGGGGAATGTTATTCGGGGCTCCGCAACACTAATGTTCCAAGAATTGTCTTCGCGTTCCCCCCACTGATTTGAAAGTCTATGCCAGGTTGAGTTTTTACCCGCCCATCCGCAAAATGCATCGTGCAGAGTGCAGTCCGCTGTGCTGGCTCGATCTGGATACCGGTCGTTCCGGGTCGCAGTGAACGAAATGTAAGAACGACGTTCCTGTCTATGGTCTCGACAACCCAGTTCTGACCAATTGTTCCAACGTAGGTCTGGCCAAGTGGCTGGATGATATGTCCCGGTGGCGACAATTCGCGAGGCAAACGCAACCGCAAGTTGAAGGAAGATGCTGTCACTTCACTGTTGTTTATCAGGAATAAACAGTATTCGGTATAGCCGCTCTGCTGTTCCCCGGCTACTGCCTCAACAGAGAGTATCGCCTTCATTGCCACGACTTCCTCATGGCGAAACACCAGTACCGGCGGCAGTAGCAGAAACACTACCCACACGACCGGCAGAAGCGCCAGCAGCCAACTGATGCCGGTCAGGCTGGCGGCTGCGATGACGCTCATGCTGCCAAGAACCGTCCACAGCCAGCGAAGAGGTGATCGAATTCGCGCTCGCAGTCTGTCCTGCAAGTTACCGATTTTCGGGGCTGTCAGCGAGTATAGCCGTCGCGGTTGCCAGTTCTTTTCTGGAGAAGAACGTTCGAATCTCCTGCCAGAGCCCGGGATTCGTTCTGCCAAGGTTCTGCAGCTCATCTGAGAAGCCAATGTCACCGCTGACCATTAATGCCGACATGAGCTGAGTGCTGAGCTGCTCGGCGATATAGAAACGGTCGAGTGTTTCGAATTTGGCCCGGTAGTACTTTTCAAGTTCTTCGATATCTGCAGCGCTAAGGCGGGCCGCTTCTCCACCGAACATGCTGTGCCAGTCAACGCAATTCAGAAGCTCTTCCAGAAGATCGACTTGAGTGCCTGCATGAACAACGTTAAACAGATTCAGCACGGCATCGAGATGATAGGCAAGTTCGGCAGGATTTTCTGGCCAGTGATCATGGTTGGAGGCCGACATCGCTAGCCTCCCGTTGTGACTATGCTCAATGCGGTTTCGATCTCGGCGGGCAAACCGAAGGCAAGCTCCATGATGAACCGGCCGCCTGCCAGCAGTGCCATCAACCCAAAAGCCAGCAACAGCGCAAATGTAGCCGGGCGAGCAAGTTGCCAGGTATCCATTGCGATGTTTTCTGTCCGGCTGACGAGCAGGACAAAACCGAGCATGAGTCCAGTAAGCGTGAGTACCGCTGAGGTCATGAGCAGCACCGTAAGCGGTATCCGTAGAGGAGACCAGTTCGTGAGTACTATCAATGTGAAAAGTCCGAGGCCGATCAGAAGAACAGACAGCTCCCTGAAACTGGTGAGAATCGGTTGCATGCTTGTCTCAGTAGCCCGGAATCCAGCTTGCCCGGTGAGCATCCAGATGAAGACAGCCATCGCCACACCGGTTAGCAATCCAGTAATGATTCGGTAGGTATTGCTCGGTTCGTAGAGATACCAGAGACGCATGTCTTTCAACATAGAGTTGAATCCATCGAAGCCAAGCGCCAGCACAAATCCGGCAACTACTACGATGATACTGGCTGGCGGCACCCCTGCTTTCCTCCACCGGCCTCTTGCCAGGAGGAACAGGCATGTCAGGAGAAATCCGCCGTAGATGCCGGTCATGCGAGCGTCAAAAGGCAATCGTTGCTCGCCGAAATAAAAAGAGTGACTTGGCTGCTGGGCACAGAGTCCGTGCAAGACAGCGAGCGATTTACCTTCAACAGACCAGGGCATCAGTAAAAAGGTAAAGCAGGCGGTCAGACAAATGGCGACAAAGATCCCCGGCCAACCGCGCAATCGCACAGCCAGATTCTGCCAATTGGTTAATTCTTTGGAGGGTCCAGATATCCCGTATGCCATAATGCCCATCCAGTTGGTAGAGCAATGTTTGCCAGACTATAGCAAAATACTCTTCCAGATTGAGGTGATAGGAACCGGTCAATTGAACGTACGTACACCAGGTGGTAAGGTTTGATGAGTCCGGAAAGCTGGACGAATTGGCTGTTTGACAGGATGGCTGCAGAGGATCCGCTTGTCTGACGGTGGGGAAACACGACCGCCTCCGCGGTTTAGCAGGCGAAAGTTAATCAGGCTTACCGGCGGCGCATCGTTGGTGGCGTTTATCGAGCATTTCCACTCCGCGACACAAGCGGACGCCGCAGGCTGGAGCCGTTGGCGGCTGCCTGGAAATATCTTATCCGCTGGCAGTTACGAAACCGACACAGTCGATGCTGGACGTCATTTTGATGCAATCTCCGTCTCCTGGCCGGTTACCAGTCCGAATGACCCTGGTCTTGATCCATCCGTGGAGATTGCTGTCAGCAACGAAGGTGAATCCTGGTCAGAATGGCTGCAGCTTCAACGTGATCCGCATGTTGCAAGATCACTCGGATCGATCGTTCATACGCCTCCGATTCTGCATCCCGGTCGTTTTTTCAGGCTGAGGATTGACTTGCAGTCTGGCATTCAGCCAAATGATCTTCAGATTACCATCGTCGACACGGTCGGTACTGGCGCTTCTTCGTTACAGGGTGAAATTCCCGCACCAGATCTGATTAGCGGTTTTATCATCTCACGTGCCGGGTGGGGCGCCGATGAGAGCTGGCGTTACGTCAATCATGATCCTCAGCTCCAGGTTGCCTGGGTGCCGCGATACATGCCCATCGAGAAAATTGTCATCCATCACACAGTGACTGCCTTTGGCTATGACGACCCTTCGGCGGTTGTCCGGGCGATCTACCACTACCATGCCGTCGTCCTGGACTGGGGCGACATTGGCTACAACTATTTGATCGACTGGGCTGGAAACGTTTACGAAGGCCGGTTTGGCGGGCCTGGAGTCGTTGGCGGGCATGCCCTCCAATATAACCCCGGCTCAGTTGGTATTGCCTTTATAGGCGACTACAGCTATGAGTCGCCGTCGGCTGCGGCGTTGGATGCGCTTGAGCAGCTCTACCGGGCAAGAGCTTCGTTCGTCGATGTCACGCTAAACAGTGACTGGGTAGACCTTGGCGACGTGCCGCACCTGTCCGGTCATGGCGACCTGATGAATACAGCCTGTCCCGGCTACGAATTGCACGAAGCGTTGCCGGCAATTCGAGGACGTCTGGCGGGCACCGGGCCAGTCTACCTGCCAAAACCAATCAAGCTCGAAGACGCGAAGATTCTGGAGTTGAACGTTTCTCCAATCATCGCGAATCCAGGCGAACTGTTGGAAATTCAGGCGACGGTGACAAATGCCGGAAAGCTCGATCTCATCAGCCAGGGACCTGATCCAGGCTATGTCTACAATGAAGGAGAGAGCTATCAGGACGCTGGATTTCCAAAACTCGACGGGTTTCACCGCCTGGCCGCCGATGTCAACGGCGACAATGCCATCTCCAATCCCTACCGGTGGGGGCTGGGCGGACCGCTTTCCAGAGACGAAATCCGCACCGTTGCCGGCTACATACGGCCAGACGGGTATGGCACCAGACGTATATCCGTTTCGATAATAAAGGAGTTTGTTCGGTACTACGATGACGCGCCTGAACAATTCATCCATGTTCTTCACCCGCTGACCGTGGCGGTGAATGGTTCGTCAGACACGTCAATGATGTATTTCGATGTTACCGGGCACAATGTTCCGGATCTGTTCTATCAATACTGGGCTGAAAACGGCGGGCTGATGCGCTTCGGTTACCCGCTCACCGAGCCATTCTGGGAGACTTCGTTAACCGACGGAGTGGAATACCTGACGCAATACTTCGAGCGAGGACGATTAGAACATCACCCCGAGTATCAAAACACACAATCGGAGGTGCTACTGGGTCACCTCGGCGCGGAACAGACTGCCCACCGCAGCGACGAAAGTCCTTTTCTCCCGGTTGCGCCGATAGAGGAAGATGCTGACATCTGGTATTTTCCTGAATCAGGCCACACGCTCTCGTACCGGTTTCTCGGCTACTGGTTGGAGCATGGTGGAGTTTCCGCGTTTGGATACCCGATATCCGAAAAGTTTGAAGAGGAATCCAGCACCGACGGCAGCACCTATCTGGTTCAGTATTTCGAGCGCAACCGCTTCGAATATCACCCTGAAGTTGCCATATATGATGATCAGATCCTGCTTGGCCACCTGGGCCGCGAGATCCTGATCGCTCGGGGCTGGCTGCCAGGACCTGAAGTAACCTCATCCTGAGTCACGTTGCTCAAATGCCCTCTACAGTTCTGGTAACAGTACAATCCTTCGGACATCTTCCGCAGTCTCGAAATGGGGTTGGATGATTCGATTGTTAGCAGGCATGGCAACCAGGTTGTTCGACGGGAACACCACCTCTCGGCAGTTATCAAACCGCCAGTATCTATTGTGGACTGTTGTCGTCGCTGCGTTAGGTTCTTTCCTGGGTTTGCTCACCCTGGTGCGATCAAATCACCGGATGAATGTTGATGTGCAAGTAACGTTGAAACTCCAGGGGCAAAACCATCCAACGCTAGAGAAATCGATGGGTATTGTTTCCTGGCTCGGTTTCCGGCCACAGTCCCTGATTTTCCCGGCGACGATGATCCTGAGCACCTGGTCGCTGGGATTCAAACGGGACGCACGGTTTCTGCTATTTGCCTGGCTGGCGTCGCTTGCAAATTTCACCACAAAGCAGTTGGTACAGCGGCCGCGACCATCCGGTGACGGAATTCTGGTTACAAAAGCCGACCTCAGAGATTCCAGTTTTCCGAGCGGTCATGTGATGCACTACCTCGTCTTCTGGGGATTTTTCGCCTATCTGCTCTCACGCCGGTTGCCTGCTGGCCCGCTCCGCTGGCTGCCAGTTTCCGCGTTGTGTGGCATGATCAGCGCTATCGGACCTTCCCGTATTTATCTCGGACACCACTGGCTGACCGATGTGCTTGGCAGCTATAGCCTCGGCACGGGTTTTTTGCTAACACTTATTGGATTGCATCGTCGGGAAGAGCAATGAGATACCTGTCATAGCCGGCATTCATGCTTCATAATCCCGGTTGAAGAGGAATGCTGATCTCGTTCAGGTTCTGGTCCCCTGCTGATTGCTTATCATGTTGATTTCGATGTATCAGTAGAAGCTATTGATCAACTCCCGATCGGCTCGAAAGGTGTGAACCGTGGACGTTAGCGCGTTGGCCGCACCGGATCCTCGACGGCTACTCTGGCAACCGCAATTCCGGCGGTACTGGTTGTCGCGGATTCTCAGTCAGACAGCCCAGGGTGCATTGCTGTACGGGCTGCTGGTGCTGATTGTGGATCTGACGTCCTCCGGCATCTGGACGTCTGTATTTGTGCTCTGTTCCATTATCCCATCGCTGATATTAGGTCTACCAGGTGGCTGGATGGCCGACTGGATGCCGAAACGGGCATTGATGGTGCTGCTCAACCTGCTGCGGGCAGGTCTGGTACTGACGCTGGTCTGGTACGACTTCTCACTAACTGTGGTCTTTATCGTCACCCTTGGCATCTGGTCGATTCATCAGGTGTATTCACCGGCAGAATCGGCGATGCTCGGTGAACTTGTTGCTCCCGCCAGGCTAGCTTCCGCCACATCGCTCTTCAACCTGGCCCTGTTGCTTGCGCAGCTTTTCGGGTTAGTCCTGCTCGCACCACTGATGCTCAAGTTTGCCGAACCTGAAGCGCTTTTTGGCATCTGCTCGCTTCTTTTTGGCGCTGCGGCTCTGACGGTGCTGCGGATCGGAAAGTTGCCAGATCGAGAGCATGTTTCCCATGGCTCGCCAAAGGAGGAGATTCCGGGTGTGCTGAGAGCAGGATGGAAGATGATAGCCCGAGACCGGCATGCCTATGATGCGCTGGTCGATTCGGTGCTGCTCGGGATTGGGCTGAGTGTTCTGGTGGTTATCGTTCCTCAATATCTGGAGCAGGTGCTGGACACTTCCGCGAACAACACGGTGTTTGTGTTCGCTCCCGCCGCTCTCGGGCTGGTGATTGGTCTCCAGATTGCGCCCATCGCCGGCAGAGTGGTCGGATATGGTCGGATTGCCACGCTCGGTCTTTTGCTATTTATTCTTTCAATTGCGGCGATGGGAGCAATCAATCAGATCGTTGACCTCTTTGAAGAATACGGAATACTGGTTAGCTGGCTGGAAGACCAGTTCGGGCTTGCGCCGCGAGTTTCGGCGACGATGATCGTTTCCGTGCCGGCCGGATTCGCCTCAGCGCTCGTGAGCGTCTCCGCTAGGACCGTTATGCAATCCGCTACTCCGCCGCAGAGCTGGGCGCGAGTATTTGCCACCCAGTCTTCCCTCTCTAATCTCGGCGCGCTTGTACCTACGTTGCTGGTTGGTATTCTGATCGACGCCGTTGGAGTCCAGCCGGTCACCATGATCGTTGCCATCCTGCTGGTTGTTGGCCTGATCACCGGGCGGCGCCTCGGGAACCGGGAAGTTGAGCTACATCGAAGCCCACAGGCAACGTAGCATCGAGCTATGAACCGTTGAGATTCAAGCAATTTTTATTGAATGTGAGGCGCGTATATCAATTGGTCATGCCAGCCGATTGATATATTGATCCTATGCTAGTAGAATCTAGCTAGTGATACATTACTAGTTATCATGAGATAGTGAAGGGTTCTGTTTAAGCGCGATGAAAACTGTTCGCGAGTTACGGCAGAATCGAGGTCTGACGCAGGCTGACCTCGCCCATGAGCTCGGTGTTGCGCCAAGTACTGTCTACACCTGGGAAAGTGGAAAAGTCATCCCTTCGGTAGTCCAGCTTCGTCATCTTGCTGAGTTCTTCAACGTTTCCAGCGATGATATTGCGCTGGTCGGTTTGGATGTCAAGCGCCCCCGAGAGTTTTAGGTTTTCTGACTACATAACTCATTGATCGGATCTTCGGTTCGAGACACACGAATCTCACGAAAAGGTGATTCGCGATGCCACATGAGACTGACCTGATCTTTACCTTGACTGCTGCCCTGGTTGCGGCGACCATCGCAGGCCACATCGCTGTGCTCATGCGGCTGCCGGCGATCGTCGGCTTTCTGGTAGCCGGAGTAATCCTCAGCCCGTTCACACCTGGACCTACGGCAAGCTCTGAGATCGCCAGTCAGTTTGCAGAAATTGGCGTTATTTTGCTTATGTTCGGCGTCGGCATCCACTTTTCACTTCGAGGGCTGTTCGCGGTGCAGTCGGTCGCTTTGCCAGCGGCGATTGCTCAAACGGTCATTCTGACCGCTGCCGTGGCGGGAGTCTTGTTGATCTGGGGTTGGTCGCTTTCGTCAAGCCTGCTTTTTGGTCTCGCTGTCTCGATTGCCAGCACCGTCATCGTGATTGAATTCCTTGAAGGACGTCATGAGCTCAACACCACCCACGGCAGGATCGCAGTTGGCTGGTTGATTGTTGAAGATCTCATTATTGTGCTGGTGCTTATTTTCGCGCCGGTTCTCAGCGAGCTGTCGAATGATAGTTCGTCGGTTTCCATTGCCGGCATCCTGGCCCTGTTCGGAATAACCATCGGCAAGGTCGCGGCTCTTTTCGTGGTCATGATCGTGGTTGGTTCAAGGGTCGTTCCCTGGCTACTAATACAGTCAGCTCGTATCGGCTCGCGAGAGCTCTTTATGGCGACGGTGTTGGCCACGGCGATCGGCATTGCTTATATATCAGCGACATTGTTTGACGTCTCGTTTGCCCTCGGCGCGTTCCTGGCTGGACTGGTTATCAGCGAGGATGACTTGAGCCACCAGGCAGCGGCAGATGCCCTGCCATTCAAAGATGCATTTGCGCTGCTGTTTTTTGTGTCAATAGGCATGCTCTTTGACCCTGACATCTTGATTGAGTCGCCGTTGCTAGTCGGCATCACGGTGATTTTCATCGCCCTGATCAAACCGTTGCTCAATATCTTCATACTGACGCCCTTTGGGATGTCCAGGCATGCTGTTGGCTTGATGGCTGCTACCCGAGCGCAGATAGGTGAATTTTCCTTTGTGCTGGCGACTATGGGGTTGAGCCTGGCGATCTTCGACGATGAAGCGTTTAGCATCCTGCTCGCCGGCGCGATCATCGCCATTTTCCTCAGCCCGCTTGTCTTTGTGTTGACTGGTCAGGTTACCGAACTCGTCGATCGACTGTATCATCGCATTCACGGCGAAAGAGTACTGCTAGATCTGGTGCATGAACAGGCAGACGAGTTAACCGATCATGCGGTCATACTGGGGTATGGCAGGGTTGGTAGCCTGATTGGCGCAGGTCTGGTGGAACATGGGCTTCATCTCACCATTGTCGAGTCTAACCGCTATATCGTGGAAGAGTTGCGTGAGGCCGGACAGCACGTTATTTTCGGCAACGCTGAGTCCCAGCCGATTCTCGAACATCTGAGCCTGCCGACTGCTCGCGTGTTGATTGTTGCCCTGGGTGATGAAATCCCGACTTACCTGGCCGTTGAACGGGCACGTCAGTTAGCGCCAAAGCTGCCGATCGTCGCAAGGGTGCATTCTGTTCCTGAACGCGAGCGACTCGAAGTATTTGAACATGTCTTCGCGGTTATGGGTGAACAGGAGCTGGCTGCCGAGATGACTCGCTGGGTGATCCGCATCTCTTACCTCGACATATCCGGAGATGGTCCCTGGGTTGAGTCGCCTCCGACTGACTTCATTCCAGGTGGAGATCCTGTCGCCTCTGGCAGCTCGACCTGAGAATAAACACTCGATTTGCGACATTTGTGACCCTGATTGAACCTCTATATCGCCCGAAAGCTCGGCGTTCGCGCAATAACCAGCAGGATTTACCCCCATTTCCCTGGCGCGAGATCATGCCGGCTTTTCCTACGTGTGTCGTAGTACCTCCAAAGTAGCTGAAAATACGTAATTTTCACGATGTCACGATCCAGCCACTCGAATAGTATGTTGGAAGACACACATTCTATGAACCGGGAGGTTTCGTGAGCGATTTTTCCAACCTCGATCATTTCCAGCTGCTCAGGCGGCAGGCACGTCGTTTACAAGAGGAACTCCCGGAACTGTTCGAGCACCTGGTCGAACAAGAAGCTCAGATCCTTCGCCATCTCCGGGCGATTCCATCCCCGGCGGATGTTGAGCGGGCGGCTGTCTTTGATGCAAGTCGCCATCTACATAAACTGCAAGGGTCGATGGAACATGGAATATCGTCGCTCGTTGACTCGAAGATCGACCTCCCACATTTCCCTGACCAACCATTGAGATTGCTCAAGTTTGAACAAAGGCAGGACTGTTTGGCGCCAAACCGGACTAGTTCCCGCTGGTAGTCCACAGGTAGCGTCGAGGGAAATCAGGCGCGCAGCCAGGTTCGTCGACCTCAGTTCTCCAGAAGTCCAACGGAGGGAGATCGCCTGCTTTGACCTGAAAGAATCATCGCTGCAAATTGAGGTACAGAGATCAACGATCTTTGTGGTTTGCGCTACTGAGACGGACTGAAGAGCGTCGCAAAAATCGTGAAATTTCTTAGCTGGACCGTTAAGCCAGGCAGGATGCAAGAGTTCGGTGACCTGTCCGGGCAGGCGACCAAACACACGGAGAAGTTCGGTGGCCGGGTTCGGATTCTGAATACAGTCATTGGAGGAGACGATACCGGCTCGATGTATTCCGCTGCTGAGTTCCCAGATATCGTCGCGCTTGGCGAATACCTTGATGCGTTCTCTGAAAATCCTGAGCTGAGCGAGTTATTGGCAAAAGCCATGGGAGAAGACTCTCCAGCTACCATGGGTAGCAACGAAATTCACAATGCAATCATCGGCTAAACGACACCTTATGGTCGTGGAGGGAGACGAATGCTACCCGTCCAGTACTCCCTTCTGCCTGAAACTACCGGCTGATCGTCGGATGTTGAGCGATGAAGGCGGTAGCCATAAACGTCCGGTAGGCTTCGAGCGCGTTGTCTGACCGGAACTGGATCGTCCTGGCGTCAATTCTTTCGATGCCCGGGATCAGTTCGACCATGTCAGCCTGCTGGCTGTAGTAGAGCTCTTCCTCAACGATCATGGGGTAGTCGATCTCGAACGGCTTAAATTGGGCGAGCCGGTCAAGCGCGGATGTTGCCCCGTCTTTGATACGCTCACGTGCCACCTCCGGGTGCAGGCTCTCGGCTGCGTACCTGGTGATGCCGCGTTTGACGGCAACGCCGACATGAGGAGGTAACCGCTCCCGTTCATCTTCGACGGTGGCTTCGTCGCCGGTTACCAGTGCAATCGGCACATTGAAATGCCCGGCGAGCCAGGCGATCAATCCGACTTCGCTCCATCTCTTGCCGTTGTACCGCAGATTGAACGGATGGTAGGCATGCGTCATAATCGAAGCGGCGATGTCTGGCGGGGCGTGATAGCCGACGCAGAAGACGGCGTCAAATGACCCGTCAAGACCTTCAGCGATTCCACCTGGTTTAACCCGACCTTGAATCAGCGACGCTTTCGGGTGCATCAGTGACGGAATCAGGTTCCGGCACTTGCCGTGCGCGTCGTTGACGACAATCTCCGTCGCGCCTGCCTCGATTGCGCCTTCGATCGCGGCGTTCGTCTCCTCAGTCATGAGTTCGCGACCTAACTGCCAGTCGACGCCGCCTTCAGTGTCACCCTGACTGAAATCGACGACTCCGGCGACACCTTCAAAGTCGACCGAGATATACACTCTCATCGCTGCACCACCGGCAAGGTAATGTGAGACGGATACTCCTGGTTGTGATGAATATTTTGCAGTGCGCTCACCATCACCTCCGATCTGCCCGGCAGTTCGCCGGTGTTCGGGTTGCGGTCGAAACGAGGGAAGTTGCTGCTGGATACCTCAACCCGGATCTGGTGTCCAGGCAAAAACATGTTGCTGGTCGACCAGATATCGATCTCATATTTGAGGACCTCTCCCGGTTCGATCAGTTCAGGCGTTGACATTGAGTTGCGGAATCGTGCCCGGATGATGCCGTCTGTCAGATTGCGAGCGTACCCGCACGGCGCAACGTCAACCAGTTTGGCTGTGAAATCAGTGTCCGTCGCGCTTGAACTGGCGTACAACGTAACGGTAACCGGTCCGGTGACCTCGAGTGGCTGCTCCAGCGGAGGCGACGAATAGACCAGGACATCTTCTCGGCTTTCAATCGGTCGCTGATCCTGAACTCCACCGAGACTGTAGACATTGTTGCAGCACAAACCACCACCGTGAGTAGGAACCGGGTTGCGCGGGTTGTAGACAAAACTGTCCGGTGGTTCCGAGACCGGCGCATCCCGACTTAACGTCCCGTCGCCCTCTGCCGAATTTGCTCTGCCGCCACTGTGGAAGAACCACTGCTGCCATTCGGTTCCTTCAAGCGGCCAGCTCTCTTCACTCCGCCACTGATTTGAACCCATGACAAAGAGTCGGACCGGCGGTTCACTGTCGACGCCATTATCTTCATCTCGCAACCAACGGTCATACCAGCGCAGGTGTAGCCCATCGCTATCGAGGTAGCCACCGGTCGAGCGCGTTCCGAAATCAAAGCTGCCGATCGGGTTGCCGTTGGCCATGCCGCCATGATTCCACGGCCCCATCAGCAGATTGCTGTTTCCTGACTGGGCTTGCATCTCAACGAAATTCTGGATCGTCCCGTCCTGAAAGACGTCATACCAGCCGCCGATGTTGAGCGACGCAACGGACATTCCTTCGCGATTTGCTGAAACATCGAGCGTTGACCAGAACTCGTCGTAGGTTGGGTGATCGACCCAGGTATCGTAGTAGTCCGCGAACTCGCTGATGAGACTACTGTACTTCAGCGGCAGTCTCTCAAACTCTTGCGGCATGGCGTCCGCCATCGTCAGGAAGGCTTCATGCTGATCCGAGTACATGCCATGTTTTCGAATCGCGGTGTTTGACGCGAGAGCGGTAAGCAACCAGGACAGATTGAACTGCAACTCAAACGCGCCGCCCTGATAGGTCCAGCCGTCATGGTAATTCGCGGCGGTCACCACTGGCACGATGGCTTTCAAGGCCGGGTGGTTGTTCAAGGCTGCTTGCCACTGAGTCAGACCAACATATGAGCCGCCAAACATGCCGATGTTTCCATCGCACCAGGGCTGGTTGACGAGCCACTCGATTGTGTCCAGACCATCTGCACGCTCGTTCACAAAGGCGAAGAACTCTCCTTCGGATTCGTATCTGCCGCGAACATCCTGGACGACGACGGCGTAGCCGGCTGATGCGAACC